>JBHAEG010000057.1:0-4714 GCA_041855445.1 Moraxellaceae bacterium | reverse complement strand
ATTCTACTTCCGTACTACTGACGTAACTGGTGCTATCACATTACCAGAAGGTACTGAAATGGTTATGCCTGGTGATAACGTTGAAATGAAAGTAGAATTAATCCACCCAATCGCAATGGACAAAGGTTTACGCTTTGCTATCCGTGAAGGCGGACGCACTGTTGGTGCTGGCGTTGTATCAGAAGTTACTAACTAATTTTTGCTAACGCTGTCTATTGACAATAAGAGATATCCAATTTGGGTATCTCTTTTTTTTAGCAAGTTTTTGGATAAATCTCATGCAGTTTGAAGAAATTAGTTTGTTACCCACACATCGTCAAGAATTATGCACAGAAATTGCCTGTTTAGAAAAGCAATTATTTCCTGATGATAGTTGGTCAGAAACTACAATTTTTGAATTGTTACAACAGCCAATTAATCACGCAATTATCGTGCATCTCAATCATCAATTTGCTGGTTATTGTCTGTATCAAGTAATGTTTGAGAATGCAGAAATTCTGCGAATTGGTGTAGCTCCAAAATTCCAACGACAAGGAATTGCCCAAAATATTTTACATCAAATTTTTAATATTCTATTGAAAAAACAAGTAATTACATTATTATTAGAAGTTCGTGAAGATAATGTATCAGCATTAGCCTTATATAAAAAAATGGAATTTACCCCAATTCATGTGCGTAAAAATTATTATCATCTATTAAATGGTCACTGTGTCAATGCAGTTATTCTACAAAAAATCATCTGTCAATAAACCTGCAAAGTGACATATAAAGTTGAAATATTTTGTAACAAAATTAGAATTTTTATTGTTTTTTATTTACAATAATAGGCTTTATCTTATGAAGATTTACATGAAGGAAAAGCATGATGAAACGGGTTGTCATTACAGGCATGGGCATTGTATCTTGTTTAGGTCAAGAGCTAGCAGAGGTAACTGAAGCCTTAAAACAAGGCAAGTCAGGGCTGTCATTTAATGAAACTTATGCCGAAAAAGGTTTTAAAGCTTGCGTTTCAGGGTCTATCAACAAGGACACATTGGACACTTCTGAAATTGACCGCAAATTAAAACGCTTTATGAGTGATGCCAGTTTATATGCCTATTTAAGTGCATTATCAGCAATTAAAAATGCCAATCTGTCATTAGAAGATGTGGCTGATAATGTTCGAGTAGCTTTGGTAGCAGGTTCAGGCGGGGCTTCAACAGCTGATGTTTCAACGGCGGTTGATGCAATGCGAGAAAAGGGATTACGAGGCGTGGGAGCAATGGCCGTACCAAAAACTATGGCAAGTACAGTTTCTGCAACGCTTGCGACTGGATTAAAAATCAAAGGGGCTTCTTACTCTCTATCCTCTGCCTGTGCGACATCGAGCCACTGTGTAGGTCATGCAATGGAATTAATTCAGCTTGGCAAAGCAGATATGGTACTAGCAGGGGGCGGTGAAGGTGAACATTGGACGCAGTCTTGTATGTTTGACGGCATGGGAGCCATGAGTACCCAATTTAACGATACACCTCACAAAGCCTCTCGCCCTTATGATAAAGACCGTGATGGATTTGTCATTGCAGGTGGGGGTGGCATGGTAATTGTTGAAAGCCTTGAACATGCTCAAGCTCGTGGGGCAACAATTTTAGCGGAAATTGTTGGTTATGGAGCAAGTTCAGATGGTGCGGATATGGTTGCACCAAGTGGCGAAGGAGCAAGCCGTTGTATGCAAATGGCTCTATCTCAAGCCAATCTTGACACTGTAGACTATATCAACACACATGGTACAAGTACACCAATTGGTGACGTTAAAGAATTATCTGCTATTGCCAATGTTTTTATCGATAAAAAACCAGCCATTAGTTCAACAAAATCTATGACGGGGCATAGTTTGGGAGCAGTTGGAGTTCAAGAATTAATTTATTGTTTAATTATGTTAAATAATAATTTTATTGCTCCAAGTATTAATATTGAAAATTTAGACGATAATGCAAAAGAATTTGATATTGTTCAAGAAACACGACAAGCCGATTTAACGACTATCATGACCAATAGTTTTGGATTTGGTGGGACAAATGCTTGTTTAATTATCAAAAAATTTACTGAATAAACTCATCTCACATCATAAAAAGGCAGTACTTTATCACTGCCTTTTTTAACCTAACTAAACTGAATATTTATTGATTATAACAACCAGCAAGATATTTACGATAAACCCAGCCTTCATGATAACGACCTTTATTATGTTTATCTGAAGACCATTTATTCAGTGGCTGGTCACCTTTTGACCATGAAACATACACCCACTTTTTATCTTTACTGTGCTTACGGACTCTTACTTCAGTACCATTTTCTAACGTACCCAACACAACAGAGCTTTTACTTTGATTTGGTACATTTCGTACGTTTAATGGCGTGGTCGATGGGTCAGCCACCTCACAATATTGAGCCGCCTGTGCAGTTAATCCTGTTCCTGCTAATAACAATCCTGCCACTAATAATTTCATCGTTTTCATATTCAACCTCTCCATCTATCTACAATTTACTATTATTTATCTTCTGTATTTTTAGTATATATGAAATAAATGTACTTATCAAGGATAAATACAATATAAAATTTTTTGCAAAATTGATGTATAATTAATAGTTTTAATGTTATTATTTGTTAATAAATCATGTGTATTGTAACTTACCATTGCCAATTTCTAAATCATCTATCACCAACTGAACTAACTACCTATTTAACCTTATGGGCAAATAACCATTCAATGCCATTATATCCTGTTTGGTTACATAATGATGGAGAAAACCTCGTTGGGCTATTACCAAAAACTGTTTTCTACTCATCAACAAAAACAAAAGAAAATCATCAACTAACAATAGCCAATAGAAACGAATTTTCATTTTCCTCAACAATTCAGCTAAATTATCACACACATACAAACCAACAAATATCATTAGATTTATTGGTTAAGCATCTCACTGATTATAGCAAACAACAGAACATACAACAAAATTTAATAAATAGTACAAAATTTACCAATGGACTTATCGGCTTTATTGGTTATGACATTTGTGCCAGCACCCTTGACCAAAACCAACTATCTTACCTAAAATCGCAAATTAGTAGCTTTTTTGGACATTATGATATATATTTAACTTGTCAAATTATACAACAAACCTACTATTGGCAACTACATATCACCACTCTTGAAGCTAAAAAATATTTAACAGATATTGAAAAATTACTAATAGCTATCTCTCAACAACCACCAACTGTTATTACAAATAAATTAGTATTACAAACATTATGGCAAAAAACTGATTATCAACAAGCCTTTGATAAAACCCAAGATTATTTAATAGCAGGTGATTGTTATCAAATTAATTTGACCCAATGTTGGCAAGGTAAATTAAATCACAATGTAAAATTAGTCAATTATTTATCCCAACTACATCAGGCAACCCAAGCCCCATTTGCTGGTTTTTTAGCGGTAGAAGATTTTCAATTATTAAGCTGTTCTCCCGAATTATTTTTTACTTTTTCTAAAAATAACGAGCAACAAAAGACAATTATTACTAAACCAATTAAAGGTACTCGTCCACGAGGAAAGACTAACGAACAAGATTTATTATATAAAAATCAATTAACTCATAGTAAAAAAGACCAAGCTGAAAATGTCATGATTGTTGATTTGTTACGCAACGATTTAGGCAAATATGCTGTTACAGGCTCGGTTCACGTACCAAAACTGTTTGATATTGAAAGTTTTTCTAATGTTCATCATATGGTTAGCACCATTTGTGCTACACTTAAAGCAGATGTTCACCCTTTAACGGTGTTATTTGGTAGTTTGCCAGCGGGTTCTATTACAGGAACACCGAAAAAACGGGCAGTGCAAATTATTCATGAATTAGAGGCGGAGCCAAGAGGTGCTTATTGTGGTACGCTTGGATTTATGAATTTTGATGGTACGGGACAATGGAATGTGCTAATCCGTACCTTACAAGCTGATAAAGACACTGTCAGTCTTTGGGCTGGTGGGGGTATTACAGTTGCCTCTGATTGCCAAGCAGAGTATCAAGAATGTTTTGACAAAGTAAACGGGATTTTATCCATACTGGCATCAAATTCATAAAAAAATCAATTTTTATACAGTTTTTATTAATATTATGGTAAATATATTTCACCTTTTCCAACTAATATCACGTTACCACCTACTTGAATATTATTAGCATTGACTTGTAACAACAGTCGATTGGGGCGATTTAAATGGTCGCCCTGTTCAATTATTGTAGAAAACTGTTTGTTTTTGTGATGCCAAAACCAACAGCCTAAATTACAACAGGCTGAGCCTGTCCCAACATCTTCCCGAAAACTACCAAATTCCTCAAAGAGTAAACGAGCAGAAATATGATGTTTTTGTTGTACCCAAAAATATACAACACAACGTTTATTTGCTTTTTTACACAGTTCAATCAGTTGATTATTGAGTTTTAATTGTTGTAAGTCTTCAAGATTATTTAATTTTATTAATAATTGAGGAAATCCTGTATTAACCCAATAGGCAGGATTAGTTACATTTTCTATGGGCTGAATTTACAATCCAAGTGCAACAAAAAAAGAAGTACTCATCAACTAGAATATAATTTTGTTTCCACACAAAAACCACTTCCAAATGATGAGTACTTCCTACCGACATCTTACAATAAACGAGCGAGAAAAGATAAT
>JBHAEG010000056.1:0-4916 GCA_041855445.1 Moraxellaceae bacterium | reverse complement strand
AGAATCATCAAACGCAACATGCGTTAATTGAGAAAATTCTTGCTTAAATTGTTGAAATTTAAATCCTTCTTTTTGACTAAATAGACGTGAACGAATTTGATTTAAGCCATCTTCTGTACTAAGTACATGAATTTCATCAGGAATCCAAGGAGATAGGTTTTGTTTATCACAAGCCAAAGCCCAAACTGTTTCTGTGATGATTTGTGGTGTCATACCTGTAACAAGAAATAAAATATTTTTCATGATTACTCTTCTTCCTATTTCATAAATCATATAAAGCATTATGCCAAACATTTAACTTAATAAGTTTTTTCATAAGCTTATATTATTACGCATATAAATATCCCTAATTGTTTTCGGAAGGTCATAGTATCATGGCTATCATAAAAAAGTTTACAAAAATCTGTATCAGTGGTTACATTTTCCTGATAAACTTAAGGCGTATTTCACATTCTATGTGTGTCTAATAAAAAGTTAAAACTTGTATTTGAAGATGAGGAATAATCAACTTAACAGTATGATAAGATTAATAAAAAAATAAGCTAGGATAAAGATTAAACCTAGCTTATTTATTTTAAAGATGGTGATACTAAGATAGTAAAAAAATTAGTTATCTAATTGAGCCATGACTTCATCAGAGAAGTTTACATTAGTGTAAACTTCTTGTACATCATCTAAATCTTCAAGCATATCAATCATTTTCATGATTTTTTTAGCATCTTCAATATCAGTAATATCCGCAGTGGTCGAAGGTGACATGGTGACCTCAGCATTATCGGCATTAAGTCCTGCCTTATCTAACGCATCTTTAACTATCCCAAAACTATCAGGTTCAGTAATCACCACTAAACTTTCACCATCATTTTCAATATCTAATGCTCCAGCCTCAAGAGCAACCTCCATGACATTATCTTCTAGGTCAATGTTATCAAAGGTAATTTCACCACGCTTACTAAATAAGTAAGCAACTGAGCCAGAAGTACCAAGATTGCCCCCATTTTTACTAAAGGCATGACGCACTTCACCTACGGTACGATTAACATTGTCGGTCATCGTTTCCACTAATACCGCAACCCCACCAAGCCCGTAGCCTTCATAAGTGATTTCTTGCATATTATCATTATCGCCACCGCCAGCACCACGTTCGATAGCACGATTAATGGTATCTTTAGTCATATTGACCGATAATGCTTTTTCAACGGCTGCTCGCAATCGAGGATTTTTAGCAGGGTCAGGCTCGCCTTGTTTGGCAGCCGAAACAATTTCACGAATAATTTTAGTAAAAATTTTACCTTTAGCGGCATCTTGTTTAGCTTTGCGATGTTTAATGTTCGCCCATTTGGAATGTCCAGCCATGTGTTTTTTTCCTTATGTAAACATGGTAGTATGACACCTACATTTATTAAGTTTAATTGAATAGATAAATGTTGTTGTCATACGTTTTAAAATTTTTTGGGTGAATATTATAAACCAAGCTTTCTTTATAATGAAACAGGAACGAGAAAAATCCTGATGAAACCGTCTTCTTTAGAAAAAATCCAACATTTGCGTAATCGTATTCATATCGTGATTGATGGTACAGATACCCCAATGGGTAAAGCGTTTGATATTTTTTTGTTGATTGCAATCGTGTTAAGTGTGGCAGTTGTCATGCTTGATAGTGTGTTAATCATGCGTTTAAATTATGGTAAATGGTTTTATTATGCTGAATGGTTTTTTACAATTTTATTTACTATTGAGTATTTATTAAGACTATTTTCTGTACCCAATCGATTACGTTATATATTTAGTTTTTATGGTATTGTCGATTTATTATCTTTACTGCCAACCTATTTAAGTCTATTTTTTATTGGTGTGCAATATTTATTGGTTGTACGAATTTTGCGTATTTTGCGTATTTTTCGGATTTTAAAAATGATGAATTATATGCAACAGGCAGGCTTTTTAGTCATGGCATTGCGAGGTAGTCGGCATAAAATTATTGTGTTTTTTGTGTCAGTGATGTTGTTAGTGACAATATTTGGTTCTGTGGTATATGTGGTAGAAGGGCCTGAAAATGGCTTTACCAGTATTCCTGTGAGTATTTATTGGGCGATTGTTACCATGACAACGGTCGGTTATGGTGATATGTCACCAAAAACACCACTCGGACAGGCAATAGCCTCTTTTATTATGATAACAGGTTATTCGATTATTGCCGTACCAACAGGGCTATTTACCGCAGAATTGACAAAAACCATGCGACCACAACTAAAACCAATTAGTTGTCCTAATTGTGGGAAATTTGGACATGCAACAGGAGCAAATTTTTGCGATAGGTGCGGGCATGACTTACATGTTTAGTATATACCCATCATTATAACAGTGATGATGGGAGCAGTTTGATAAAGTACGACTTTGTTAGATAAATTTTTTATTAAAAAAATTGTATAAAGTTAGGCAAATTATTTTTTGGCAGGTGGTAAATCAATATAATTTGGGATAAATTCGCTTAAATCAATCGTTACCCCTAAATTCACCAAATTCCAATATTGCCCTGAAATAGTACGGTCTAACATCATGGTTAAAGGTGAAGGCTGAAAACATTGCCAATATTTTAAAGATTGCTTTGCTTGAGCAATAGCCAGATGATGCGTTTGACTGTTAGCAAAGTTATATGGTTGATGTTTTGATAAATCAAAAAGTTGTGTATAGCCATATGGTGTTAAACCAATATGTAGCCACGTTTGATAAAACTCAGCTGGAATAAATTCATCTAAATTTTTACGAATACCTAATGTAATCAAATCGTGGTCGAGTGCTGTTGCATCGCCTTGTAACGCATGATAAGCAAAACGGCGAAACATTTCAACTTCTTGATAACTATAAGATTTTATACCGCCAAAGTCATACGCAATCACCGAACCATCAGCCCGAAATGCAAAATTTCCAGGGTGAGGGTCACAATGTAATCGATATAATTTGAATAATTGTCCTGCACTAAAGTCAAATAAACGTTTGGCAATCTTTTGTTTAATATCATTATCCCAAGTTTTTGCTGTTTCTAAATTTTCGCCGAGTTCTTCTGATAATGTCAAAATTCGTTTGCTTGAATAATCAGAAAACACTTTAGGAATAATAATGCCATCATCATCAGCATGAAATTGAGCAAAAATAGCTAAATTATTCGCCTCTTTTCGATAGTCTAACTCATCATATAAACTATCACGGATTTCCTGAAACATCTTATCTTGTAATTCTTTATCCAGATTTAACACGCCAGCGATTTTTAATGCAAGTCGCACCTGTTTTAAATCACTATCACAATTTTTATCAATGTCAGGATATTGTACCTTGACTACCACTTTTTCGCCCGTTGGCAAAATGGCTTTATGCACCTGTCCAATGGAGGCGGCAGCAAATGGTTGTTGTTCAAATTCTTGAAATAGCTGAGAAATTGGCTGTTTTAATTCTCGTTCGATTTGTGATTTAATGACAGCAAATGGCATTGGTGGAGCATCTTTTTGTAGCTTTTCTAACGCTTTTGCCACCTCAGGCGGAAATACATCTTTATACTGTGAGGCAATTTGTCCAACCTTCATCACCGCCCCTTTCATTTCGCCTAATGTATCGGCAAGCTGAATGCCTACTGTTTGTAACAGTTCGCTACGGGCTTTAATTTTATCATCTTCTGAACTGGTAAAATTTTTGATAGAATTTTTTGTAACTTTACTGGCAATACTCGCTGTCATGCCTGCCAATTTTAAAAAACGATTTTTGGAAGATGACATACGACCCCCAACTAATTCCCAGAAAATCTAACAATATGAATAGACTAGCTTGACGTCCTCCCCTCCCTATCGTTCGGGAATTCCTCCTGCGAGCGTATTACGTCCAATACGGAGAATGTTTAATGCTGAGTTTATATCTCTATCGTGAAATGTACCACATTCCACGCATTGCCATTCTCTTATTCCTAAATCTGCTCTACCTTTGGGACTACTGTCACTGATTTTGCCACAGCACGAACAAATTTGGGTAGTATATTTTTCATCAACTTCTTCTAGCCATACACCTGCGTTCTCGCACTTATACTTGAGCATGGTTTTAAATGCACTAAAACTGCTATCTAACACAGATTTTGCCATCTTAGTTTTTATCAGTTTACTTGCATTTAGGTTGCCGATGATTATCATTGCATTGTTTTTGACAAGTTCACTACTTGCTTTATGTAAGTGGTCTTGTCTTGAGTTTTTGATTTTTGCATGAATATTGCGTAATTGTTTTTTCTTATTGGCACATTGTGCCTTTGCCAATTTTTGTTGGTAATTCTGGTAGTATTTTGGGTTACTGATTTTTGTTCCATCTGAACAAGTTGCTAAATCTTTTAATCCTAAATCAATACCAATGGCTTTTGTGCCTTTAGTTTGGATTTTTTCTGTTTCAACGACTAAACAGACATACCAACGATTACGGCTATCTTGTACAAAACAACCTGTTTTAACTTGATATTTTGATAATCCATAACTATCCCATAGTTTAAAAATGTGTTTACCATAACTTACCCAACCATCATTATATTTGATAGCAGATTTCTTAAACGGTATCCAACCTAAACTTTTTCGGCTTGATTTGGGATTAGATACTCGCCATTGTAATTTTGTTTTTTTAAATTGTTTTCTGCGTAATACATATTCTTCAGTAATGGCTTGTACGGTTTGACTATGTAAATCACATTCTTTTGATGTGCCTTTGGTATATGGGGCTATATCGTAAGCGGATAGAAATTTATTGTGTTTCTTTAAATAGTTATAGCTTAATTCATTAACATAATTCCACACAAAATTAACCTGCCCAGCTAATTGGGTTAGCACTTTGGCATGTTTGTCTTTTATGCGAAGCTTGAGTGTTTTCATATGGTTATGGTAGCATATTCT
>JBHAEG010000055.1:0-3392 GCA_041855445.1 Moraxellaceae bacterium | reverse complement strand
TGCCGTGCCATTAGATATTGAAGTGCTTGATGATTTTAAAGAAGGATTGGTAGTCGTCAAAAAACATGACAAACTTGGCTTTATGGATACAACGGGGCATATCATCATTGATTTTCAATATCAAAATGCGTCCAGCTTTAGAGAGAGGCTGGCGGTTGTGGTCATTAATGATAAAAGAGGATTTATTGATAAAACGGGGCATTTGGTCATTTCTGCTCAATATGATGACTCAAGCAAATTTTTTGATGGTTTGGCAAGTGTCAAAATCAATGATAAATGGGGCGTGATTGATAAACAAGGTCAATTAGTCATTCCCATGATTTATGATTTTATCAGCCATTTTCATCATAGTGAAACAACTGACGCTCAATTTAATGGCGAATGGATTAAAATTGATAAACAAGGTCATCAAGTGGCAGATGATTTAGATGACCATCATCAAGGTATTTTCCATCAAAAAGTTAATGAAATCTTGCAGAAATCTTATGCCAAGAAATGATTTTTTATCTAGCTTGTGTCATAAATGCCATTTCATCATGATTTAGCGTGGGATAAATAGCCCAATTCCAAGAGTGCCTGTTTAATAATGGTAAAACTGGCACTTAACGCCAAACTTGCCAAAATAAATGCCACGATTAAATCAGGATATTTTGAGCTGGTAAAATATACCGCAATACCCGCCCCAATAACCGCCACATTGCCAATGGCATCATTACGAGAGCACAGCCAAACGCTTTTCATATTACTATCGCCATCACGAAAATGATACAACACCCAAAGTGCTGATAAATTCGCCAATAAAGCAAGCACGCCTACCACGCTCATTTCGCTATGGCTTGGAACTTCACCATACCACAGGCGATACAATGTGGTTGCCAAAATAAATAAGCCAAATCCGCCCATCGTTGCCCCTTTAAGCAAAGACGCTTTGGCACGATAAGATAACGCCATCGGTAACACAATCAAGCTAATCACATAATTGGCACTATCACCAAAAAAGTCTAAGCTGTCGGACAATAAAGACACCGACCCTGAGTTAATGCCTGCCATAATTTCAATGACAAACATTGCCAAATTTAGCCCCAAGGCAATCCATAAGGCTTTTTTATAACGTGGCGATAATTGCTTATGAGATTTATCGTGTGAGCAAGATGTACAAGCCATCATCATTCCCCTATCAAGTCATCATGTGATGAGATATACTATAAACCCTGTAGTTACTACAGAGTCAAGGAAAAAATAATGTATAAAATTAGCGAACTTGCCAAATTAAGTGGCGTTCATCTTGAAACCATTCGTTATTATGAACGACTTAAATTAATCACGCCTGCCAAACGAAACACCAGTGGCTATCGGGTGTTTGGTGAAGTACAATTAAATGAATTGCATTTTATTAAGGCATGCCGCGCCATTGGCTTTAGTCTTGATGAAACCCGTGAACTGCTTGCCTTGCAAGCCAATCCAACCAATCCTTGTCAAATCGCTGATACGCTTGCCAAACAGCACCTTATCCAGATTGACCATCAAATCGAGCAATGCCAAAAAATCAAAACCTTACTTGAAGGTATTGTCAATTGTCATTCTGCCGATATTGACCATTGTCAAATTATTCAGGGGATTAAGGGGTTTGAAACCAACGAACCTTCAGTATCATGACAAGACCATACGTTTATACACTTAATAAAGCTAATTTAAAACTTGAAGAGCTAATCACATTGTAATGAAATTATTCTTATTAAGTCTTTGTTATTTGACACATTGATTGTAGTATTGTATAAATTTTCTTGAAATATGTTTATTTATGTTACATAATTTTAGCAAAATTTATCTGACTTAATCACTTTCTTATGATTAATACTATGCTCATCGCCTACATTGACCTAGAAACCGACCACGACAACCGAAAAATCCTTGATATTGGTGCGATTTGTGGTGAACGTCAATTACACAGCTCGCACATTGCCGAATTACTGCCCACCATTCAGGCTGCCGATTATGTTTGTGGGCACAATTTTTTGGCACATGATTATCCGCACCTTCGCACTGAATTGGCACAAATCCATAAAAATGAACAACATATTATTGATACTTTATTGCTGTCGCCATTACTGTTTCCTGCACGGCCGTATCACGCACTGAATAAAGATTACAAAACTGCGTTTGATGAATCCAACAATCCGCTTACCGATTGCCTGATTACCCGCGATTTGTTAGAAAGTGAACAGCAAGCATTTTTCAGGTTGCCTGAAAATTTACAAATCATTTTTTATCAATTACTTGGGCAAACTCACGGCTTTTCCGCATTCTTTCAAGCAATCAACTTTCAGGCTACATGTGATGATGTGACTGCCTTAATTCAACAAACCTTTACTAATTTAATTTGCGAACACGCACCACTTGCCGAACTCATTGCACAACACCCGACCGCCCTAGCCTATTCGTTAAGCCTAATCCATTGCCAACAACGCCATTCCATTACGCCTGCATGGTTACTGCACCAACACCCTGAAATTGAACATATTTTCACGCAATTATGTGCGACACCTTGCCAAACCATTTGCCATTATTGCCAACAACATCTTGATATTACAAAAAATTTGCAAAAATATTTTGGCTATCCCAATTTTCGTGAATACGATGGCAAGCCTTTGCAAGCACAGGCGGCTCAAGCGGCGGTGTTGCAACAATCATTATTAGCGGTTTTCCCAACGGGTGGCGGTAAATCCATTACTTTTCAAGTACCTGCGTTAATGGCTGGCGAATACAGCAAGGCTTTGACTGTCATCATTTCGCCTTTGCAATCTTTGATGAAAGACCAAGTGGACAATTTGGAACAACGCGACATTACCGAAGCCGTTACCATCAATGGTTTGCTTGACCCGATTGAACGACAAAAATCATTGGAACGTGTGGCGGACGGTTCAGCCAGCCTGCTGTACATTTCGCCTGAAAGTCTGCGTTCTCGCACGATTGAACGGTTATTGCTTGGGCGAAATATTGCACGTTTTGTGATTGATGAAGCACATTGTTTTTCGGCTTGGGGGCAAGATTTCCGCGTGGATTATTTGTACATTGGCGAATTTATCCGCAATATTCAACAGCAAAAACAATTAACACGTCCTATCCCTGTATCGTGTTTTACTGCGACTGCTAAACCACAAGTCATTGATGATATTCAACAATATTTCAAAACCCAATTAGGGTTGGATTTGGTATTGTTTACCGCAAAAGTAGCGCGAAAAAATTTAAGTTACCAAGTTTTACCGCAAAAAAATGACGAAGACCGCTACAAAACCTTGCGTGAACTCATTGAGCAATATCATTGCCCCACGATTGTTTACGTTTCGCGGACGCGAAAAACGCAAGAAGTTGCCGACCAATTATGTGCGGAC
>JBHAEG010000054.1:0-4846 GCA_041855445.1 Moraxellaceae bacterium | reverse complement strand
TTTTTAGGATAAGGGTATAGGTGTATAGGTCATTAATAGACTCTGTTCCTGATAAAGACTCAAACCACAAATAAGGCGTACCACTGTCACTAAGAGGAAGGTAAAGGGAATGGAGGTGGGTGCGGTGGGGCATGGGGGTGTTTCCTATGATAAATTAATGAATTAACTTATCATAGGTGTGGGAGGGTGGTCAATGGGGTTAGGCACACTCCTCTAAAAGATACATTCGCTCATTAAAACCCATATCAATATAATGAATGAGCACACCATCATCTGAGCTGTATCGGGTGCCTACAGTTTTATTCTTATCATGCCAATGTATAAAGACTGGTAGGTTGGTATAGTCATTTTGAATGATTTCCAATTCATCTAAATCAACCTTTTCTTTGATAGTAGAAATAGAGTCTCCCACTTTAATACCATCATAAGATAATATAGATGAGCTATCTGTACTAATCTCCGAAATAATATTATTCTCCACAGTTACGCTAACACCATCAAAATCTAATGATAAAGCATTAAAACACCCTTCTAATTCTTCAGAAACCTGTTTAAATTTGCTTGCATCATAAACACTGCCTAGATGAATATTGCCATATCCATTTTTATGAAAGGCAGTCAGGTCATTATTCTGCTTTGAAAAATCTAATGGCTTTGCCATATCTCGCTCTGTGGTTATATTTTCATTAGTGCAAGCACAGCAAATTAATATTAATATAAAAAAATTATATTTAAATATCTGTAATAACATTATTATGACCTCCTATATGCAAATGATCATGGTGGTTGTTGACGTAAGAAGTGCCAGGAATCTTAGCTACACCTCCTTTTCTTTATTTATCAAGAACACCCCTCCATTAATTCTAAGCTCTCTTTATTCCCCAAAACTATCTGATATATTTTTCCCTCATCAATATCGTATCTAATACCAATTTTTTCTGCAGAATCATCATACCAATATATATAAATAGGCTGTTCTGTGTAGTTACTTATTTTTTTAATTAATTTATTAGGATTGTAGCTCTTTAACACCTTATCTTCACTATCACCAATTTTAATTGATTCATTTGTTTTTACCAAAGCATTATCTCTAGGTATAAGACTCCCCACTATATTATAATCACTTAAATAAATAGCCATAATTGTGTCAGCCATCACAAAGAATTCAATATTATTTGGTAGGTTTTTATTGTAAGAGAAAAAACAATCAGGTACTTCAGGATTCTCATCTCCAACTTGAATAAAGTGATTTGGATCATAAGTTTGACCAATTTTTATGTCTGTTATGCCAGTTTTAGTAAGCTTGATATCAGCATTATTGTTGGCAATTCTTGATTGTTGTTCACCTGAATTGACTTTTTGCAATGGTGTCATATTTTGCTTTTCATTTCCAGAGCAACCAAAACAAAAAACAAAAAATAAAACATAAAAAAATAAGCGCATCTTAGAATCTCCAATATTAAATATCTATCACTTTTGGATTGAATCCTTGTAAGTGTATATGATTATGGTGGTTTTTGTAAGATTTTGAATGGGGCAACATTTTGTTTCCTGCTACTTTTACAGGTTGAGAAAGAAATTGTTTGTATCCAAACAAATAAAGAGCATTGACAAATTTTACATTAGCATCCCAGTCAAAATGACTGTGAGTGGTATATGTGTGTTTGGACATATGAGAATTACGCAACCCCAAATATCTAAAGTCACCATTTTTGCCATTCAAGTGACTAACGCTTACTCCAGAAGATCCATCTTTGCAACTAAAGCCAGATCCTGTATATTCTCCATACCCCAAGCTCATCATGGCACCTAAAACAGCAGACATTGATAGCCCGTTCAAATAATATCTACCATCATCACTTACAATAATCCACTTGTATCCTAAATTATTTTTCTTGTAAGGCTTATGATTTCTTTGATCAATGAGATAGGTTTTGCCTTTACCTTTTCTGCCTTTTGCCTCCCAAGTGTCAGCAATAATAAGCTTAGATTTCCCTAAATCATGCACCCCACCATTTTTGTCATAGTAAATAAACTCAGCATAACCAGTGGCATTTTTATTTTCTCGCTTTATTGTACCGTTATGATAAATATGATAGCGTGTAGTATCGCTAGCAAGTGATTTATTTGTTACCACCGTCAATGGATTTCCCTGCTTTTCTGTATAAGTGTTGGCTTGTCTTACTTGTGGTGGTTTTGACTCAACTTTTGGTTTTTGTTCCGTTTGTTTTGGTTTGGGTGGAGACAAAGGTTTTGTTGTTTGGGGTGTGCTAGGTATATATAGATTTGAAGCCCCCTTGGTTTGTGAACGATGATAAGCGATATCATTTATATTGATAGTTCTTCGAACGATATCTTGCATGCAACGCAAATAGATTAGAGGTTTGTTATCGTCAATCAATCCAAATCCATAAACAAAACCAACTAGCATTTTTGTTTTAAAAACACCGTTTTGATTACTGCGTTTTTTAATCTGTCGTCCACGATAAAACAACATAAATTCTGTATTTGGTACAGGTCTTCCTTTATGATCTTTTACTAGAATTTCAAAAGCGTGTACCTTGACAGGCACTGTGTAACTCATACCATCTAGATTGGCAACGACCTTAAAGTGAAAGATTGGCTGTAGTCTACCTTCTTCTGCCGCCATGCTCACTTCAATATCTTGACCTACTTCAGCGGTGATACCTGTAACACTACCACTACTGTCAGTCTGATGAATTTTGGTATTGCCTTTATAGGTTAGACGAAATTTCAAATTGGTAATAGGTTTTTGTGTGTCTGCCTCCACCATAATAATATTGAATTTAACATCTTTTTTGGTGTCATTGGGTTGCTGGGCTTGATTGTTTTTATTTCTGGTTTCTTGTGGTGTTTTATTGGGTTTGGGTTTTGGCTCTGGAGTACTAGGTCTATCAAGTGTGGCTTTAATAGAAATACCATTACTGATATCAATTTCATATCTTTGAACTTTATCAGTCTCTTGAATAATCTCTTTGCTAATACCATCGACACTAATTTTGATTTTTGCACCAGGATGACGAATAATAACTGGAATCCTACCTTCTTCATTAGTGGTGTAAGTATTGGTTATTTTGCCAATTTTTTTGTAGTACTTACCTTCAGGATAATCAGATTCAACCACCACTGATTTACCTGAAACAAATCGCCCATCTTTTTTTACCCTAATATAAATTTTACGCTGACAACAAGATTCTAGGTCATAATGAGCAAATAAATCAATATAGTGGCTAACAGGGGTTCTATTCCGATCTTCTCTATCTGAGATACCTAGAGCAAAATTAAGAACATACTTTGCACCAACAAGATGTGCTCCTGCACAACACCCTGACTCTGTTAATTCTATACCATTAACTTTTTTACCATAAAATTCGTTAATATTTAACTCTCTTAATCTACTACAATACCTTTGGATAAGAAAATTCATAGCATCAATTTGGTGTTTTCTACCTTCCAAAAAGTCATTTTTTGACCTTACTCCATTTTTGCCTGTCCAAGTACCTACCCAGTCATTATTTATAATCGCCCTTTGAAAAGGGCTGTTTTTTTCTAGACTGAATGGATAGGGTACTGTGAAATATTTTGCATCATACAAAGCAGCCTCACCAAACTGAAAGTAACCGATATACCCTCTATGACCTTGGTTATGGACTCTTTGTGGTTTAAGATTAACTGTATGATAATCGGGAAGATTTAAGTCTGAACTGGACTCTCGTCTTGAAAGAGCGTACAAAAACCCTTTTCTGTTATCAGGATAGGTATTGCCTTTAACTGGTTTTACAAAACTCATTGTTTAGTTCCTCCATATGTTTGATTGGCTATGTAATTTTGCAACACTTGCATTAATTGCCTATTATTAACAAGTGTCCCCATATAGCTTATTTTACCATCTGAAATATTCTGAGAGTAGTTTCTATTTACAACAGCCAGTAAGTACTCATTAGTTTCCTTGTTTAAAAGAATAAAAGCATGCGTGGGTGTATTTTTATCATAAATATGATAAATGTAAAAATCTTGGTTTTTTATAGATACAAGTATGCAGTCATAGGGACTTGATAACCATGCGTATTCATTTCTTGATTTTCCATTATTAATAAAATTATGTTTTTTTAGAATTTTTTGTTGCGATTTAAATCTAATTTGATCACCACAAATGCTTTCATTCACTATCTCGCGATAAATAATATCTTTACCTAAATTTGTTTCTAGGGAATAACTAGTATTAGCATTACTATTGCATACAAATAAAAGCAAAGTAAATGTCAACAAAAATCTAATTACCAAAATCATTATAATCCTCCTCTAGATTATCTTCAACATCTAGGTTGTCGCCCATTGAATTTAATTTCACATCTTCAGTTTCGCATGCACAACAAATAGACTCATCTGAATCTGAAACACTGAAATTATCTTGAACTTCGTACATAATCAACTCATCGCTATTATCATGACCTATGATAACTGCTTCTATTTCATCTTGATCGTTACCAAACACTCTAGTTGTTCTACCCAATTCATCTAAAAATCCTGTCATACTGGTATTTTTCGAGTGGTTAATCAGTCTGTATTTAACCCCTCGCTTTAACTCTTCCAAATCAAATAATTGGCTGAAGTCAAATCGTCTACTATATATACCAGAAGTTGGAAATAATGGTAATTCCACCAAAACCCTCTCACCCCCCATCATCACCTTCTCATTACTCTTAACTTGAAAGGTATTTGGGGTGGTAAGGAAGATGCCTTGTTCGTTGATGAGTAGTTCAGAGCCTGCAACTTTGACTCTAAACTCTTTGGGGGCGGTGATGTGTATGCTGTTTTCGGTGGA
>JBHAEG010000053.1:0-29761 GCA_041855445.1 Moraxellaceae bacterium | reverse complement strand
ATTTAATAATAACGGCATTCATTTTTAGGAATATCAGGCGACTCCTGAACAATCCTTAATAAAATACCAATCGCAATCAAATTAATAATTAATGAAGAGCCACCATAACTAAAAAATGGCATAGTGAGTCCTTTGGTTGGTAAAATACCTAAATTCATACCACCATTAATCAGTACCTGAGCAAAAAATAACATGCCTGTTCCAAAAGCAAAATAACTCAAACGGCGTTGATTACGTTTTAATGCGTCAAAGCTAATTTTCATGATGGTTGCTATCAAAATTGCTTGTAAAGCAAGAATAAATAATACACCACTTAGTCCTAACTCTTCGCCTGTAATTGCTAAAATAAAATCAGTATGTGCTTCTGGTAAATGGGAAAGCTTTAGAATACTTTCACCATAACCAACGCCAGTCCATTCTCCACGAGCAAAAGCAACTAAACTGCGGGCAAGCTGATAATCTGAATCTTGTACATCATCAAAAGGGTCTAAAAATGTTAGTACTCGTTTTAATCGATAACTTGCCCCTAAAATTAGCGTCACTAGCATGGCACTTAACACCGTGATGGCGAATACAACTTGACCTTTAGGCAGACCTGCCACGAATAACATACTTGCTAAACAAGCTGTAATGACTGCTAGTGAACCAAAATCAGGCTGGGCGAGTAATAAAAACCCGACCATGGTGACAATGACAGCGATGCGAAAAAAGCCCATCCATGTGTTACCTCGGATTTCGTAAGAACGCCTAACCAGATAATCAGAAGTGAACAATATCATCACCAATTTTAACAACTCTGCAGGCTGAAAATTAGCAAATCCCAATGAAATCCAACGTGTACTACCATAAACATTAATACCAAACATTAATGTATATAATAATAAGCCAATACAAGCCACACCTGAAAAAAATAAAAAAGTAAAATTAAAAATATGGCGTAATGGAATTTTTGATACGCCCCATGCTAAGGCAATCCCTAACCCTGCATAAATCAACTGATTATAAAAAAAATATAAATCATTAGAATATTGCTTACTATTGGCATAAGGTAATGACGAAGAGGCTATCATCAATAAACTAATGACCAATAAGATGGCAACCGTGGTTAATAAAAGAGAACGTGGCGGTGGTAGCCAACTAGACTTTTTTCGATTTCTTACCGATGTCAATACTTGCATAAATTTTTACCTATTAAAAACAATGATATGACAATTCATTTATATCTTACATCATCACTAATTGTTGAAATAAGTTGCCTCTTTCTGCATAGCTAGAGAATTGGTCCAGACTGGCACATGCAGGTGATAATAGTAATACACCGATTTCAGCGTGGTTTTGACAATCTTTCCAAGCTTGTGGTATGGTATTTTCCAAAGTTTGGGTAAATTTTATTTGAATTTTGCAATCATTTTTTGTTTCAATGCCAACACCAGCCAAGTCACTAGCAATTTTAGGGGCATCTTCACCGATAAGATAAATATGACTGACATAAGTTTTTAAACAAGCTTCTAATTCTGCAAAATCTTGTCCTTTACCTTGCCCGCCCAAAATTATTGCTAACCGTTTGTTTTTTGGTGCATATACCTTGCCTAATCCTTCAATCGCTGCAATCGTTGAACCAATATTCGTCCCCTTTGAGTCATCATAGCAATCGACCCCATTGTTATGAATAACAAATTGACAACGATGCGGTAGCCCTGCAAAATTTTTTAAGGTTTGCAACATACTATCTAAAGATAATCCTGCTAATTCACCCAATGCCAATGCTGACAACGCATTTAATAAATTATGTTGTCCTTTGATTTGTAAATCTTTTTCATGTAATAATTTTTCATGACCACGAGCCAGCCAAATATCATTATTTTCATCAATAATTAAGCCATAGTTGTTATCAGTTGGCACTTGCTGACCAAAAGTAATTACTGGAACATCTTTGACATTTTCTACATAGCTACGAGGGTCATCTGCATTGATAACAATAGACTGAACACCTTGAAAAATACGATGTTTTATCTGTTGATAGCCAGCCATATCACCATGACGGTCAAGGTGGTCAGGTGACATATTTAACACAGTAGCGACTTTTGCTTGTAAATTACTGACGGTTTCTAGCTGAAAGCTGGATAGTTCAAGAATAGCTAATTCAATCGGTTGTTTTAATAAATTGAGTGCAGGCGTGCCTAGATTACCGCCAATACCCACTTTTTTACCTGCATCTTTTGCCATTTGACCAACTAATGTTGTTACTGTACTTTTGGCGTTTGACCCTGTAATTGCGACAATAGGGATATTTTTTTGCTTGCATTGTTCATGAAATAGCTGAATATCACTAACTAAAGGAATATTTAATGCTTTGGCTGCCGAAAAAACAGCTAAGTTTGGATTAATGCCTGGGCTGATAATAATTCGGCTAGCTTTGGTTAATAGTTCGCCGTCAATTTCCCCAAATTTTGTAATAATATGTTTAGGTAATTGATTGGCAAGTGTTGGATAACCACCATCAGTCACTGCCACAGGGTAGCCTTGTTGTTCAAGGTACTGAACCGCCGATAATCCAGAACTACCTAATCCAACCACAACTTGTAATTGATTTTGCTGACTTACTACATTGCCAGCTTGCGTTGATGATGCCATATTCGTTGCTACCATTAAAATTGTTAAATTTATCAAGGGTCAAATATATTATCATAACATTTTGTGATTAGATGAAATGTCAAAATTTCGTTATAATAGTCAATTTGTAACAATTCATACCAGCAACAAGCAAGTTAAAGGAATTTTGTCATGAAATTAATTACTGCCATTTTGAAGCCTTTTAAACTGGACGATGTTCGAGAAGCCCTTTCAGAAATCGGAGTGCAAGGTGTGACAATTACTGAAGTGAAGGGTTTTGGACGACAAAAAGGGCATACTGAATTGTATCGTGGGGCAGAATATGTGGTTGATTTTTTACCAAAAATTAAGATGGAAATCGCAGTAACTGATGAACTTGTCGAGCCTGCTATCGAAACAATCATTCGAGTCGCTAGCACTGGCAAAATTGGTGATGGTAAAATTTTTGTTACTAATTTGGAGCAGGTCATTCGTATTCGTACGGGTGAAACAGGGGCAAATGCTATTTAACTATTAATCATAATCACAAATATGATTGATAACTGTAGATAATCATAGGAATTTTAAAATGTTAGCCAAACGTATCATTCCCTGTTTAGATGTCGATAATGGTCGGGTTGTCAAAGGGGTAAAATTTGTTGATATTAAAGACGCAGGCGACCCTGTAGAAATTGCTCAACGTTATAACGAGCAAGGAGCTGATGAAATCACTTTTTTAGACATTACAGCAACGCATCATGGACGAGATACGACTTATCACACAGTTGAGCGTATGGCAGAAACGGTTTTTGTCCCTTTGACAGTTGGTGGTGGGGTAAGAAAAATTGAAGATATTCGCCAATTGCTAAATGCGGGTGCAGATAAAGTATCAATCAATTCAGCCGCAATTTTTAATCCTGAATTTGTGGCGGAGGCTTCGAGCCGTTTTGGTAATCAATGTATCGTGGTAGCGATTGATGCAAAACGGGTTGATGATGTTCTCATAGATGGACAGTTACAGCCTCGCTGGGAAATTTTTACGCATGGTGGACGTAAGCCAACAGGTATTGATGCACTGGCATGGGCAAAAAAAATGGCAGACTTTGGGGCAGGTGAGTTATTAGTGACCTCAATGGACGCTGATGGTACAAAAGCAGGTTATGATTTAGGTTTGATGAAAAAAATCACAGATACAGTCAAAATTCCTGTGATTGCTTCTGGTGGTGTTGGTAATTTACAACATTTAGCAGAGGGCGTTTTGCTTGGTGGTGCTGATGCAGTGTTGGCGGCTAGTATTTTTCATTTTGGTGAATATAGCATTGCTCAAGCCAAACAATATATGGCAGATAGAGGCATCGACATGCGATTATAATGTCAGATATTGCGTCATGGCTGTCGTAAATATGGCCATGCCGCTTTTAAGTAAATTATCATTGACCATAATGTTAAAACAACCGCCATTAACATTAAGGCATAACCTAAAATTTCTAATGTTTCCCAGTTGAGCAGTAATACAGTGATAGCAGTCATTTGAAAGGCTGTTTTTAATTTACCTACATATGACACTGCAACACTGGTACGATTACCAAGTTCAGCCATCCACTCTCGTAATGCTGATACCGCAATTTCACGAGAAATTATCACGATTGCCGAAATCGCCATCACAATATCAGGGTGCCATTGCACCAAAATAATCAACGCTGCCGCTACCATTAATTTATCAGCGACTGGGTCTAAAAATCGCCCAAATGCTGAGCTAATATTGAGTTTTCTTGCAAAATAGCCATCAAGCCAGTCAGTAATTGCCGCCAACACAAACACAAACGTTAATAAAAAATGTCGTAGTAAGCTATCACTAAATTGATACATACCAATATTAGCAATCATATTATCAGTAATTGCAGGTTGATTAATACCCATCGCAGGTGGCCAATAAGCAATTAATACAAATAATGGTATCATAATAATTCGAGCAATGGTCAAATTATTAGGTAAATTAAAAATCCCTGTCGTATTCGATGGGGTGGTAAGGTTATGGTTGGGCTGGCTAGAATTTGGCGAACTCATAGAAAATTCCCTATGATTAAAAATATTGTTTGCAGGCAAACTTTATTTTATCATAATATTTTTTCATAAAAATTTTGCTATTGTAGCGGTATTTTCTTAAGTTTACATGGACAAATGTCATTATCGGCAGTTTTTTTGTATTGTTTTTTAATATAGTTACAAAAATCATAGTAAATCATAGAAATTTACCTTAATTTTATTTTAAGATATTAACCGTTTTTGGCGTACTACATATCTGTATTGGGTCAAGCTTAAAACTGCTAATAACTTATTCAGATAATTTGTACTTTAATAAACGTAGTATATTGATTTACGAATTGTACTATACTAAAAATTATGTTATTAGTAAAAATACCCGTATAAAAAAACTGGAGCGAACCCCAGTTTAATTGTAATATGAGTATTGTAAATTATTCTGGCATTGGTACACCAATACGGCGAGCAACTTCTTCATAACCTTCAATCACATTACCAAGACTTTGACGAAAACGGTCTTTGTCTAGTTTTTTCTTAGTTTCTTTATCCCAGACACGACAGCCATCTGGTGAAAACTCATCGCCTAATACGATACGGTCTTTAAAAATACCAAATTCTAATTTAAAATCAACTAACATTAATCCTGCATCATCAAACATTTTTGATAATACTTCATTGACACGATAGGTTAAAGCTTTCATTTCATCAAGCTGTGCCTGAGTTGCCCAGCCAAGCGATACGGCTAACGATTCATTAACCAGTGGGTCGCCTAGTCCATCATCTTTATAAAATAGCTCAAAGGTAGCTGGTGTAAATGCTTGTCCTTCTTCTAAGCCTAAACGCTTAACAATGCTACCTGCTGAATAGTTACGCACCACACATTCTACAGGTATCATTTTTAAACGTTTTACTAATACTTCATCATCAGAAAGTTGTTGTTCAAAATGAGTTTCAATCCCAGCTTCTGCTAATTTTTGCATAATGAATGCATTAAAACGATTGTTTACTTGTCCTTTTCTGGCAAGTTGCTCAATGCGTTCCCCATTAAAGGCTGATGTATCATCACGAAAATGCAAAATCAAATAGTCTGCATTATCTGTTTCATAGACTGATTTGGCTTTGCCTTGGTAGATAAGTTGTTGCTTTTGCATAATAAGTTCCAGTGTTTGTCAAAATCCGATTAATTTGCCTTTGTCTCAGTGTAAGGTTTTGGCAGTTGGTAACGTTTACCTTTTGAATTTTGGAGTTTTAGAGTATTTGTACCTGCTTCTGGCACTTGATATAACGGTGAAAACGTTGTTGTTTGTGCATTGGCAGGTAGTTTAATCGGGGCAAGTTTTTTTGTGTGTGTATAGTCTAAAGATTGATTATTCATAGATTGCTTTATTGAGCTACAGCCTGTCATTGTCAAGCTGGCAAGCAAACAGGCAAATAGCATGAAACGTGTTGTTTTGTTTATTTTCATAATAAACCTGCTTTTATTAAAGCTTCATCAATAGTTTGTTGATATTGATGAGATAACCATGTCAGTGGTAAACGAATACCTTGTTCAATCATACCCATTTTGTGCAACGCATATTTAGCGGGAATTGGACTAGATTCAATAAATAAATCTTTATGTAAGTGATTAATCTTTTGATTTAATTCATATGCGATATCAAATTCACCATTTAACGCATGAGTAAAGATTTGGTGCATTAGTTTTGGTGCAACATTTGCCGTAACGGAGATATTACCTTTTGCTCCATATTTTACCAAATCAATCGCTGTTGCGTCATCACCTGATAACACCACCATACGCCCTTGTACTGCTTCAATCAGTTTTGCCCCTCGCTCTACATTACCTGTCGCATCTTTGATTGCGACAATATTATCAATATCCGCTAAACGTTCAACAGTAGCTTGCTGAATGTCAATCACGGTACGGCTTGGTACATTGTATAACATTTGAGGTAAATCGACTGCTTCAGCAATAGCTTTATAATGTCGATAAATGCCTTCTTGGGTTGGTTTATTATAATAAGGCGCTACCAATAGTGCACAATCTGCCCCTGCTTGTTTAGCATGTTGGGTCAATTCAATTGCCTCTAGGGTATTATTTGCCCCTGTGCCTGCAATCACTGGCACACGGCCATTAACTTGTTTGATGAAAAACTGAATAACATCAGCATGTTCTTGCATTGACAAAGTGGCTGATTCACCAGTTGTGCCGACCGCTACTAAACAATCAGTACCTTGTTCAATTTGCCAATCAATCAAATTTGCCAATGATTGCCAATCTATATCACCGTTACTGTGCATGGGAGTTATTAAGGCTGTGACTGAGCCTTTTAATCTATCTTGAATGGTTGTCATACTGTTACCTATACCATTAATCTTTATTATGAAACAAATGCTAATCCATGCTAACACGGCAATTTATTTTTGACAATAAAAAATCGTGGTTATCAAAGTTAGTGTATCGTCAAAACATCAACTCGAGGTGGGCAATTAAAACGAAATGGCAAACCTGTCATGCCAACGCCTGTTGTTGTCCAAACTTGATAATTGTTAAATAGCTGTAAGCCAGAAACGCTAGTGATACCTGTACTTGCCTTTACCACCAAAGAGGTTAAATGAGGAATTTGCACTTGTCCGCCATGCGTTTGTCCAACTATAATCAGCTTACTACTATCCATCAAGGTTAAATAATGTGTATTAGTTTCGATTTGTTGAATGTCATGAGTCAAAATAATAGCAGGTTTTTTGGGTTGAATTTGCTGATTAAGCCATTGATGATTATTGGTATTTGTGCCAATACCTATGACATCAAGTCCACGAATGGTTTGACGACTACCATCTAATAGATGAATGCCTAATGTTAATAAAGCAGAAGACAAATTATCTGACGTAGTATGTTGTTTATCATATTCAATATCTTGTTCACTAAATACAGTGTAACAGGGCTTGTTCAACGCTTTTAATACTAACATTTGTCCAATAATATCCGCACCTGCATGATACAGCCAATCACCAGCAATCAATACTGCATCTGCGTCAATATCATTAATAGTTTCCACTAATTTTTTCAGTTGCTTTGGTTTTCCAGAAAAAATCCCAACGTGAATATCACTGATGACTATCAATTTGACAGGTTCTTGTTGGGCTTGAGTTAAGCCTAGCGGAATAATTTGCCGACAAATTTGGATTTGATTGGGTTCAATCCATGTGCTGTATAAAAAAAGAACAGCAAATAGTCCAATGACCCAATAAAATGCCTGATAATGTCCAACCGCAATATAACAGCTCACCCACACTAATAACCATAACACTAAATAACGACTATGATAGGCAATGAGCTGTAGCCAAATGCGGAAAAAACCAGACGAGGGATTTGCTTGAAAAGTTTTTAAGCATGACCAAAACACAACGCCTATTGCAGTCCACAACCCAATATTGTTTAGCCATGCCCAAAACATATGTCATTAAACACCTTATATCATTAAGATTTGTTTAGGTTTATTGCGTTTATTTAGTCACACTTTAATAAACCTAAAATAAACCTATAATTAAAAACATTAATTATAAATGGTATTCATGTACAAACTCAAGGTTTGCTATCAACAAGCCAACAATAAATCGTAAACCTTCTTTACTAAATTTGTATTATTCAATGCGTAAACCAATAATAACAGGCACACCTTGACGGATAAGATGAAGAGTTACAACCCCAGTTTTTGGCAGTTGTCGCACCGCTTGGGCAAAGTCTGAAGCATTGGTAATAACTTTTTGGTTCATTTGTACGACCACATCGCCTGCCCGCAAACCTGAATTTGATGCCAAACCAAATGGGTCCACCGCCGTGATTAGTACCCCTTTTCCGCCAATTTCTTTTTGTTCATCACTGGATAAATCACGCAAACGAATGCCCAAGCGAACAGTATTTTCACTATTGATACTGCCTTTTTCTGAGGCAATATCGCTTGGAGCTTCTGCTAACTGCCCCTGTAAGTTTAGTCGTTGCTTATTGCGTAACACCTGTAAACGAAACGTATCTTTCGGTTTAGCTCGGCTCACATAGTTTAATAAATCTGATGAAGTGTCAATAGCTTGTCCATTGTATTGTAAAATGACATCGCCTGATTTAAGTCCTGCTTTATCCGCTGGTGTGTCAGGGCTAACTTTGATAATTAATGCACCCTGTGGTTTATCTAACCCATACGCATCAGCTAAATTACGGTCAATATCTTGTGGAAACACACCCAAATAGCCACGAACGACCCTGCCTTGACTGCGAATTTGTCGATAAACGTCCATTGCAACATCAATTGGAATTGAAAATGACAATCCCATATAACCGCCAGTTCCCGTAAAAATACGAGAATTAACCCCAATCACCTCACCTTTACGATTAAATAATGGACCTCCTGAGTTACCTGGATTTAAAGCAACATCAGTTTGAATAAAAGGTACGCTAGTATCACGGAACGCATTACGAGATTTTGCACTGACAATGCCTGCTGAAGCTGAATAATCAAATCCAAACGGTGAACCAATTGCCAACACAGGCTCACCCACTTTTAACGTATCAGAATTTCCTGTAGGTAAGGCAGGAAAACTTTTGCCTTTACCATCAATTTTTAATACAGCAATATCCGTTCTTTCATCAAATCCAATTAATTTAGCATCGAACTCTCGTCTATCACTTAAAGTAATAGTAATTTTATCAGCCCCTTCAATCACATGATGATTGGTCAATAAATAACCATCACTAGTCACAAAAAAACCTGTACCATATGAACTTTCTACAGCAGATTTTGGCATATTAGGCAATGGCACTTGACTACCAAAAAACTCACGCAATAACAATGCCGTTTGCATTTGGTTTAAATCATCTTGACTAATTTTTTTAGTGACATTGACACGAGCAACAGACGGACTTACTTGCGACACTAAATCCGAAAAGTCTACCGTTACTGAAGCCGTTGCTGTCACTGGTACAGTTACCCCAGCCACCCCTGTAAACAACAAGCTAAAAGCAAGCAATCCTGCAAATCGATGTTGCATCAATTTTGTCAAAATAATTGTTTTTTGTCGCATCTTATCATTCCTTCAAGGCTAATTGTTTAATTAAACTTATCTTACAATAATGATTTATCACAAGCTTTGCAAAAATTAGGCATTTGGTAACTGCAATCTTGTCAATACCCGTTGCAATATCTCATCGGCACTACCTGTAGCATTAACTCGTTGAAATCTTTGTGGATATTGTTGTTCACAATAGCAAAAACCTTGATATACCTTTTCAAAAAATACTAACTTTTGTTGTTCAAAACGGTCAAGCTCTCCCCGTTGGGTTGCACGATGTAATCCTTCTGACACAGGTAAATCAAGCCAAATCGTTGTATTTGGTAACACTTTAACAAAATTGTCAATTAAATCTTGAATTTTTTTTAATGTACGCAAATCGCCATTTGCTCGCCCAAACCCCTGATATGCCAAAGTCGAATCGATAAATCTATCACACAAGACCCATTTTCCTTGCTCTAAGGCAGGCAAAATCACCTGAGCAACATGGTCACAACGGGCAGAAAACATCAACAATAATTCGCTATCATCATTCATGATGATATTAGGATTTTTTAATAAATCTCGTAAAATTTCGGCAAAAGGACTGCCCCCTGGCTCTCGAGTTTGAATAAAATCAATACCTTGTTGTTGTAAAGTTTTGGCAACGTTTGTAATCAGGGTTGTTTTGCCAACACCTTCCGTCCCTTCAAAACTGATAAATTGTGCCTGCATGATATCCTTCCTAAGCGTTACCTACTGATTTTGTTGTGCTTTTTTCTCACGCATGACTTGGAGATATTCTTGCACAGCCTTATTATGGTCATTTAAATTTGAGCTAAACTTATGCCCACCTTTACCCGTTGCCACAAAATATAAAGAGTCTGTTTTATTAGGATTTAATGCAGATTTAATAGAAGCTTCACTAGGTAATGCAATAGGTGTTGGCGGTAAACCATTGATTTGATAAGTATTATAAGGTGTTTTTTCTAATAAATCTTTTTTACGAATGTTACCATCATAACGCTCACCCATGCCATAAATGACAGTTGGGTCCGTTTGTAATCGCATTCCTTGACGCAATCGATTGACAAATACGCCTGCCACTTCGCCACGTTCCGAAGCAAGACTGGTTTCTTTTTCAATGATTGAAGCCATGATTAGTGCCTCATACGGATTTTTATAAGGCAAATTATCTTGACGGGTTTCCCAGTTCTCCATCAGTACCTTATGTTGTTTTTCAAATAAATCTGTTAAAATCTTCTTATCAGTAGCGGTTTCATTATAATAATATGTATCAGGAGCAAACCAGCCTTCAAGATTACCATTTGGCGTATATTCAGGATTAACAGGCAAATTTAATGCTTGAATATCAATGTTTCTATCTTGAATAACTTCTTTTTTAATTGTTGGTGACGCATTTAAGATTTTATATAAATCTTTAGCGGTTTTACCTTCAATAATTTGTACTTTGACTAACGCAACTTTTTCGCCTTGTTGTAAAATATCCATCAATTGTTTGAAATTAGGATTAGCAGGAATTTGATAAGTCCCTGCGTGTAACGGCTTTGCGACTTGAAGTTTAATATATAATTTGGCAAGAGGCTGTATAAATAAAGGATTATTCTCAGCCCATTTATCAATTAATTTATAATAGGTTTCTCCTTTTTCGATAGTTATCATTTGTTTATCTTTTTGCACAGAAGCAAATAATGTTTGATAAACCAAAAAAGCGAAAATAACTAAAATAATAATTAATCCAAACCATAAAATTATAAAAGGTTTTTTCTTAGGTTGTTTTGACGAAAAACCTGAACTTGTGGTGTTTGATTGTGAATTTTGGGTCATATCATCGTTTTTTCAATTAAATTAAATAGCAAGAATTTATCAAGGAATGTTAAAAATAGCAATGATATTTCATCAGAATATCACAATTTCGTTTTGTTTATCGGTTTTTTGCCTTCGCTTGTCTTATTTTATTGAGAAATTTTAGCATTTAGCTGTTATAGTGGTTTTGAAAGTTTCATGGTATGGTTAAAAAAGAGTAGCAATGTGCTGGTAGCTACTCTTTTTTATTATATTTATTATAAATTTTTTATCAAAAACAATTAATTGCTCAATTGGTATAATACCTCGTACAGCATTACAAAAAAATAAGCCTGTTAATCGGGGAAAATCCGTTGTTTGTAAAGTCCGCTCATTCACAGCATTGGCATTTGGTCGCCAATTATCCAATAGAACTTGACGCATTACCCCTTTGACACCTGCATGAATAATTGGTGGTGTAAACCACTGTTGATTATCTAACTGATAAAACACATTACTAATCGTTCCTTCTACCCATTCCCCTTGCAGATTTTGTACCAATCCTTCAGTCACTGGTAAATGATGCAATTGTTGATGTTGATAAAGTTCATGGCTGGCTAAAACTTTATCTTGAGCATTTAATAATTTTAAACCTGCCAAAGGCATGGGCAAGCTGGAAATTTGTTGATTTAAACAGATTGCTTGAGTGATTGGCTGAATTGCTATTTGATTGACATCATGTAAAAAAGGCAAAGCCATTTGCTGACAGTTTAGCCAAATATTTGTTTGTTTGTTGCTAAATCCGTAGCCTCGAATGGGCTGATTTGCTCGACAAATAATCAGCTTTAACACACCTGTTTGAAGAGTTTTTGCGTGGTTTTTTAACTGTTCTAATAAAGTATCTTGGTTAATAGCGAACATTAAGGCTTGACAGCTTTGTTGAATACGTTGTTGATGGTAATCTAACCAGTTGATTTGTCCATTTACCACAGCCATTGTCGTAAAAAAACCATCGCCATAAGCTATCACTCTTTCTTGAATGTCAATGTGTGACACGGATTGTTGTTGATTTAGGTCATACCACATAGTTTAGATAAATAATGTTTATTTTTTTATAACAATCATGCAACTAAAAAATTCACATTTGGCAACTTCAACATAAATATTATTAATAGTTTTTTGTTTAATTACCTGTTTATTAACAATATCTTCTACTAACTCTTCGCCTTCTTTAGCAAATAAACCTTTAGCAATTTTATAAATTTTTCCTGTATTTTCAATGCTTTGTCGTTTTTCGTCATCAGTATCACTTGGGTTTGCATAATACCACCCTAACTCGATAAACTGTGGTGAATCAATTAAATCAAGGTAAGGGGCACTTTCTGGCTGAAAACTATATTTTACTGCTAATTTGCCTGAAAAATCGATACTTCTTTGTTCATCAGTACGATTAACCGCTCCTAAAGCAGTTTTAATACTTTCAATATCTTGAATAGATACGTTTACGCCTGTTTGTTTTTGCCAATCGGCGAATGGGTAGACGACAGGGTCGCCTTTTGGTTTTTCTTCAATAATTGCAATTTCTTCAATAGGTTGATTTGGTGGTTGAGTCTGGGCTTTGTCTGTAGGCTTTTGACAGGCAACCAGCCCAGAACTCATGAGTAAAGATAGTCCAGTTATAATTATAAATTTTTGTTTTATACCTTTCATGGAAAAATTCCTCAAAACTTTAAAAATATTTAATTTTATGTTTAATTAGTATAGTCTATTTTGTACAAAGCTTTCAAGCTCACTTGGGTTGTCCACAATGAAATCCGCTCCCCATGCCTGTAAGTCTGCTTGGTCTTCAGGGGGAATATAGCCGTAACTGGCTAAAATGGTTATCATGCCAGCCCGTTTGCCCGCCTGAATATCTCGAATGTGGTCACCTACATAAATACAATGACTAGGATTAACTGCTAATTTTTCACAGGCTAAAAACATAGGTTCTGGGTCAGGTTTAGTATGTTTGACATCATCAGGACAAACCAAAACAGAGCAACGTTTATCAAGATTTAATTTTTTTAATAAAATTTCAGTCAGATAACGAGGTTTATTCGTGACAATTCCCCAAGGTTTTTGATGTTTGCTTTCAATGATTTGTAACGTTTCCTCTAAGCGTTCAAATAGTCGGCTGTCTACGCAAATATCTGCTTCATAGGTATCTAAAAACTCTTGACGATATGCCAATAATTGTGGGTCATCATCAGCGACACCTGCTAATTCATCAGCAAACATCAGTTTAACCATTGCTTTTGCACCTGCGGATACTTGTTCTCGAATGGCTTCTTCGGTTGGGCAAGTATGATTATATTTTTTGCATAATTGTTTAATAATTCTGATAAAGTCAGGTGCTGTATCAATTAATGTGCCGTCTAAATCAAATAAAATAGCCTGAATGGGGTGTTTGAGTTGTTTCATAAATTTTTCCTAATAAATTTAAAAGCTAATGTCAGCTAGTTTTTCTAAATATTTACTAATTTTGGGTAAATATCATAAAAATTTTGCTATTTTTAATGGTGTTTTTGGATTTTTTTGCTTATTTAGGTTTATAAAATGCCATCATATAATTTACATCAACATTTTGAGCAAGCCAGTATTTTTTAGTTAAAGGATTGTAATGTAATCCTATCATATCTTGACGCTTGCAACCTACCTGCTCGCACATACGGTCAAGCTCTGCTGGGGTGATAAACTTATTAAAATCATGTGTACCAACAGGCAACAATTTCAACACATACTCCGCTCCAATAATTGCAAATAAGTATGATTTAGCATTACGATTTAAGGTAGATAAAGTTAGCACGCCGTTAGGCTTTAACAAATTAAAACATGCTTGAATAATTGATTGTGGGTCAGGAACGTGTTCTAACATTTCCATACACGTCACCACATCAAATGTTCCAGCGTGTGTTTTGGCAAAATCCTCTACCGAAACATATTCAAAATGAATATTTTCTTGTCTTACTTGTTCTGCGTGTACACGGGCGGCTTGAATATTTTCCTCACCCAAATCGATACCTGTAACAAATGCACCTCGCTGAGCCATACTATGTGATAAAATGCCACCACCACAGCCAACATCTAATATTTTTTTTCCTAATAAATCCGAATTCCAGCGGGAATATACTTGTTGTTCAATCCAATGTAATCGTAACGGATTAATGTCATGTAAGGTTGCAAAAGCTCCGTTTTCATTCCACCATTCATTAGCCAAAGCGGTAAATTTAGCGATTTCGTTAGCATCAAGATTGTGATTAGATGGTAATTGTGTGGTCATGGCAAATTTTTTCCAGTCAGTACTTCTCAATGGGTATTGTAACAGATTTACATTGATTTTAATTTAGCGTTATCTGCACACAAGTGCTTTTATCAAAAAATATATGCCTTTCAATGATTAGCTAATTGAAGAAAAATTACTCAATAATGAAATTTTCCTAAATTTTACTATCTTGTAGATTTTTTTAACCAATTATCAAATAAGAATACGCTTTTTTAAAATTTAATGTTACGATAGCAATAAAATTATTAACATCATTAAATCAGAGGCTATTATGAAAAAATTTGTGATTAGTGCATTAGCGTTAGCAGTTGGATTAACCAGTATGTCAAGTATGGCAAATGAATTTGTCGCTGGTAAAGACTATCGAGTCATAGAAAATCCTGAAAAAATTGAAGGCAATAAAATTATTGTGCGTGAGTTTTTTTGGTATGGTTGTGGTCATTGTTATAATTTAGAACCACATTTACAAAAATGGAAAGCCACAAAACCAGCCGATGTTGTATTTATGCAGACCCCTGCTGCATTAAATCCTGTTTGGGAACAAAACGCTCGTGGCTTTTATGCAGCTCAGCTAATGGGTTATCAAGAAAAAACTCATCAGCCATTATTTGATGCCATTCAAAAAGACCGTCAAAAACTATTTGACCAAGCATCTTTAGGTAAATGGTACGCATCGCAAGGCATTGATTTAAATAAATTTAATGAAATGTATAACTCATTTGCAGTTAATACTCGCATTGCTCGCTCTCAAGCAGCCGCTCAAAACTATCAACTAACAGGTGTGCCAGCTGTGGTGATTGATGGCAAATATGTCGTATCTGGTGAAGATGGCAAAGTTCCACAAGTGATTGACTTTTTAGTGAAAAAAGCTCGTGCCGAGCGTGCAGGAAAGTAACTATTCTAAACACAACATATAGTACAGATAAACATTGATTATCTGTACTATATACAAAATAAATTTTTAACCAGCTATTTTCATATCACCTAATTGAATTTTTCCTGTTTTATACAGCCAAAAACTCACCACCCATGCAATTATTGCAGGTAAAATAAACATCAATATAGCAATAGCAACCCACATATTAAAGGCAGGCATGACTGTCGAACTTGCTTCAATGACACCAAATACACCAACTAAACCAGATGTACCCATGCCAGCCCCGCTTGCTGAACAATGTAACTCAAAAACTACAGTTGCTAACGGTCCAACGACTGCTGAAGCTATCACCGCAGGTAATAAAATAATTGGTTTTTTAAATACATTTGGGATTTGTAACATACTTGTACCAAGCCCTTGAGACACTAAACCACTAATACCATTATCTCGAAAACTTGCCACTGCAAAACCAATCATATGAGCAGCACAGCCAACAACCGCTGCACCGCCAGCCAAACCATTTAAACCAATGGCAATACAAATGGCAGCACTACTAGTCGGCATCGTCAGTAACAATCCAACCACCACTGATACAATCAATCCCATTAAAAATGGCTGTAACTCGGTTGCTTGTTTAATTGCACTGCCAATCCAATCAACCATCGTCACGACAGGTGGGCAAAGCCATGCACAGACTGCTAACGCTACCAAAAACATTACTAATGGAATTAACAAAATATCTAACTTTGTTTTGCCACTGAGCCGAATTGCAACAGCATATGCAATCACTGTTGTTAGATAACTGGCGATTGGATTACCAGGTAATGCCTTAAACGTCAAAGGCATATCAGCAGAAGTTAAAATCATTCCAGACATCAATACACCAGAATGAGCTCCCATCATACCTACCACCAAACTACTTAAAACAACTAAAGTTGGTGCTTTTAAAAAATATGCAATACCAGCACCAATGCCAGCTCCCATTAACATACCTGCAAGCTTACCAATATTCACTAACATTGGAATATCAAACCAAGTACCAATTTGAGAAATAATTAACCCTGCAATTAATGTAACAAATAGCCCTTGAGCCATGCCTGTAAACGCATCAATCAGATATTTTTGTGAAACTTGCTTGAAAAAAGAAGCATTGTTTTCCATAACAATAACCTTTAAATCAAATTTTGTTCTAAAAATTTTATATATAGGTAAATAGAACAAAATTACAGAATACTATCTTTATAAAATTTAATAAAGTTGTATGAAAATTATAAAAAAATAACATTTCATATCATATGATATAAAAACTTAACATACTAACACAATGAAAATAAATAAGCGAATGTTAGGAAGCTGAACAAATAACATATTACATTATTATTTTTTTACCTTAAATTTTTAAAAACTATCTATAAAAACTCTTGAATTAGCAACCACTTATCAGCTTTTTTGAACCGTTAAGAATTTTATCCCATAAATTGCAACGTTTATCTGTTAAAACTTGCCTAAACAGATAGCATTGTACATAATACGCCCAGAAAGCAACGCAACTTAACAAGTTTAATTCATTGATAATCAATGTTTTAATAAATATAAATTAAGTGCATTGTTTATTAAATTGTTTAATTAACATTACCAGATAATATCATAAAACTTTACTGAGGTGTTGTTATGGCTAGACTATCATTAGAAAATTTAAATAACATTGATGGTTTTTTAGCGGCCGCATTGGTTGATAGTGAGTCAGGGCTTTGTCTAGCAACATTGGGTTCAGGATTAGACCTTGAATTGGCAGCAGCAGGTAATACTGAAGTAGTTCGAGCCAAACGTAAAGTCGCTAATGCCTTAGGTTTAAATGATAATATTGAAGATATTTTAATCACACTAAGCCGACAATATCATTTAATTCGTCCATTAGTGCGTAATGAAAGCTTGTTTTTATACTTGGTGTTAGACCGCCAAAAATCAAACTTGGCAATGGCTCGCCATGAGTTAAAATCATTTGAAACTGAATTAGATTTTTCATAGTTTATATAAATTAAAAATAATAATAGAACCTCAATTACCTCTTTGTTTACCAACGCCCACAGCGCCTCCTTCTGTGGGTGTTTTTTTTATGTATAAAATATTTCATCAATTAATGTTATTCTTGTTTATTGATTTTTCTTATTCTAAACTAGTCGTTGAATAACTATCAAAATAGGAAAAATTATGTTTTCTATCACAAAAAATCAGACATCACTTACTGCTCGTATTCATAAAGTAAATCAACAACTTCCTTCAGAAATTCAACTAGAAATTGCTGAATTTGATAGTGTGATTGTTTGGTTAAATCGTCAGGAAAAACGTAATGCTTTAAATTTTCACATGATAGATAAACTGATTTGGTTGGCAAAAGTTTTAAATCATTGGACAGATATTCGAGCAGTCGTTATATCAGGTAAGGGAAAAAGCTTTTGTACAGGCATGGATACAAGCGAATTAAATAACACTAAAAATTTAACAAAAGTCGCTTGGGAATTGCTAAAACCAACACAAAGTAAATTTCAACAAGTTTGTTTAGCTTGGCGAAAACTGGCTGTGCCTGTGATAGCTGTCATACATGGGCATTGTGTGGGAGCAGGTTTACAATTAGCTTTGGCAACGGATATGCGATTTTCTACCCCTGATTGTCAATTTTCTATTATGGAAACAAAATGGGGACTTGTGCCTGATATGGGATTGACTCAAAGTGGTTTAGGTATTTTGCGGGTGGATATTTTAAAAGAATTAACAATGACTGCTCGTTTATTTGATGGTACGCAAGCGTTACATTATGGTATTGTGACGAATATTGCAGATGAGCCAATGACAGAAGCAAAAAAATTATTAGCAGAAATTGCCGAGCGTTCGCCTGACGCAGTTTTTGCAACAAAACGTTTAATCAATCAAATGTATCATCAATCACATTATCAATTATATCAAGAAAAGTTTTGGCAAATTAAGTTGTTATTAACGAAAAATCGAGTTTTAGCTATTCAAAAAGCAAAAGACAATAGTATTAAATTTTTAAATAGACAGTTTAGATAAATAAAAAATTTAATATAAAATGCTTTTTCTCAAGATGGCAAAAATATGATAGGATAACTATTTTAATTCATTGGAAAAAATAATATGGTTCAACCTTTAGAAAAATTGCATCAAGCTCAAGTAGAAATTCAATTAGGTGATATTCATATTGGTAATCAACGCCCATTTGTGTTGTTTGGTGGTATGAATGTGTTAGAAAGCCGAGATTTAGCGTTTGAAATTGCTGAAACTTATCAAGATATTTGTCAGCGTTTGGGTATTGGTTATGTATTTAAAGCCAGTTTTGATAAAGCCAATCGTTCAAGTTTATATTCATTTCGTGGACATGGTATGGATAAAGGTTTAGCATGGCTTGCTGATATTAAACAGACACTGAACGTGCCGATTATTACTGATGTTCATGAACCTTATCAAGCTGAACCTGTCGCTCAAGTTGCTGATATTATTCAATTACCTGCTTTTTTAAGTCGTCAAACTGACCTTGTTGAAGCGATGGCGAAAACTGGGGCAGTTATTAATATTAAAAAAGCACAGTTTTTAGCTCCACATGAAATGCAACATATTATTAATAAATGTCTAGAAGCAGGCAATGATAAAATTATTTTATGCGAACGTGGTAGTATGTTTGGTTATAATAATTTAGTGGTGGATATGCTTGGTTTTGACAGTATGAAAAAACTAAATGTTCCTGTGTTTTTTGATGTGACGCATAGCCTACAACAGCCGGGGGCAAGAGCAGATAGTGCAGGTGGTCGCCGTGAACAAATTACCACATTGGCACGGGCTGGCATGGCAACAGGGCTGGCAGGACTATTTTTAGAAGCTCACCCAGACCCAGAGCAGGCAAAATGTGACGGACCTTGTGCGTTGCGTTTAAGTCAATTGGAACCATTTTTAACGCAATTAAAACAGCTTGATGATTTAGTAAAAGGTTTTGCGGTTTTAGATACGCATTGATTTTATAAACTAAAATTTCCCCATCATAGCCGTTAGGCGTGATGGTGGAAATGGGTCGTGTTATCCCAATTTGATAATTTGAAATCATCTGAATGAACGATTAGAATATAGATAAAATATCTTTTTAGGTTTACCAATGAAACATTTACATATGCTAATGGCGGTTTTTACATTTGCCATATTTATTTTTCAAGCTATGCCCATCATGATGGGCAAATCTGGACGATTATCAAGAAATATGATGATTGCTAGTCACTTGATTTATACATTATTGGTGGTTTCGGGGGCGATGGTTTTATTACCAGTGATAAAATTAGTTGGAATACCGCATTGGATTATTGCAAAAATTATTTTATTAGTGGTTGCCGTTTCTGCTACCATTAAAGCTACTCGACCAACTGTGACTAAAAATCAGGCAAGAGCTGGTGTATTTATTGCAATGATTGCCTATTTAGGTATACTAAGTTTAGTATTTATTAAACCTATGAATTTATTTTAAATGATGGTAGACGCATATGAACATTCTATCTAAAAAATTATTATCTATAACAATGGTATTTTCTATTGTTACCATTTTAGGATGTGCCAGTATGCCATCGGCACAATATGTATCACCTAATAAATATCAAAACTTTAATTGCCAACAATTATCCAATGAATATAATCGTCAAACTCAATATTTAAATAGTAGTCATACAAGTAGTGGCATTCGCACGACTGGCGTTGGTATTGGTATCACGGGTGGGCGACATGGTATTTATCCGACCATTAGTTTTGGTGTTGGAGCGGGTAATAGTAGTAATCGCAATAATTTATCCATCGTATTGGGCGAGCGTGATGCAGTGATACAATCTGGACGTTTAAAGCAATGCGATTTTACAGCAAATCTTAAATTATCTACTGAAAAATAACTTATCTGCAATTTTATCATTTATTTTTTTAATCATTAACAACTTGTTTATTAGGTTTATTTTAAATCATGAATAAACAAGTTGCGTAATGCTTTCAATAATAAAACTCCTCGACGTATTAAACTTTTGTTTTGTTTAATTTGGTAGTGTTTGTATCATTTTAGATTGACAAACGCCTTGTTTTTTGATTAATATTAAAACGTAACATTTGGAAGTTCATCAGTAGCTTTATGATAAGACAGCAAAAAATCTATTAAAATCAATCTGTTGTCTTATATTCGCTACACAAAACATTCACTTAGATACTAAGAAAGGACGCAATGATGATTGATATGAAAACTGTAACGGATTTACACCTACCCCGTGTCGAAATGGGAGCAACCTCTACAAATGCTCCATTGAAACTCAGCCATGATAAAGGCATACAAGTACCATTAATTGAACAAACCATTGGTGATTTTTTTGATGCGATGGTTGCCCGTGACCCAAACAAAGAAGCATTAGTTTCTTGTCATCAAAATATTCGTTGGACATATCAACAGTTACAAGAAAAAGTCAATCAGCTTGCCAGTAGTATGATACGCATGGGGTTACAAAAGGGCGACCGTGTTGGTATCTGGTCACATAATAATGCTGAATGGGTAATGATGCAGTTAGCGACTGCAAAAGTAGGCATTGTTTTAGTAAATATTAATCCAGCTTATCGAATTTTTGAGTTGGAATATGCGTTAAATAAAGTTGATTGTAAAGTGTTGGTATTGATGCGTCATTTTAAATCTAGTGACTATGCCAAAATGATACAAGAGCTTGCTCCAGAAATTTATCATAAAAATTATAAAGATTTAGAATTAATCCAATTACCAAACTTACAACGGATTGTTTGGATAGATGCTCCTGACAGTACAGAAAGTTTCCGTTATATGCAAAAATTTTCTGACTGGCTTGCTGAAGGTGATGCCAATGACCCATTAGTGGCAGAGCGTGCCAAAAAATTAAATCCAAATAACCCAATCAATATCCAGTTTACCAGTGGAACGACAGGCACACCAAAAGGGGCAACACTTACCCATCGTAATATTTTAAATAATGGTTATTTCATTGGTGAAGCAATGAATTTAACTGCTGATGACCGTTTATGTATTCCTGTGCCATTATATCATTGTTTTGGTATGGTACTTGGAAACTTAGCGATTTTAACACATGGTGGAACAATCGTTTATCCAAATGATGGATTTGACCCTGTGTCTGTGCTGGAAGCTGTTGAAAAAGAAAAATGTACAGGTTTGCACGGTGTCCCGACCATGTTTATTGCTGAACTTGACCACCCAGATTTTGATAAATATGATTTATCAACCTTACGCACAGGTATTATGGCAGGTTCAAGTTGTCCAATTGAAGTGATGCGTCGTGTGATTGACAAAATGCACATGAAAGAAGTCACGATTGCCTACGGTATGACTGAGACATCGCCAGTTTCTTGTCAAACTAATAAATATACCCCCATTGAAAAACAAGTTTCTACAGTTGGTTTGGTTCAGCCAAATTTAGAAGTGAAGATTATTGACCCAGAAACGGGCGAAACGTTGCCAATTGGTGAAACAGGTGAGCTTTTAACCAAAGGCTATTCTGTCATGCTTGGTTATTGGAATGACACTAACCGTACGGCTGAAGCCATTGTTGATGGCTGGATGTATACGGGCGATTTAGCAACGATGGACGAGGAAGGCTATGTAAAAATCGTTGGACGTAGTAAGGATATGGTTATTCGTGGTGGTGAAAATATCTATCCTGTTGAAATTGAAAATTATTTATATCGCCATCCAAAAATTCGTGATGTACAAATTGTCGGTGTTCCAGATAAAAAATTTGGTGAAGTGCTGGCCGCTTGGATAATTGTGAAAAAAGGCGAAATGCTTGATGAAGACGGTGTTAGAGAGTTTTGTCGAGACCACATTGCCCATTATAAAATCCCAACATATATCAGATTTGTGGAAGAGTTTCCGATGACTGTCACAGGAAAAATCCAAAAATTCAAAATTGTAGAAGCCATGAAACAAGAATTGGGATTGTAAAATTAACAGTTATTTAAGTTTTTATAAAATTTAAGGATAATTATGAGTTCAATCATTCAAAGCAAACTGTCGCCTAATTCTGCGGATTTTCAACAAAATGCCCAAGCTATGCAATTACTTGTTGATGACTTAAAAAGTAAATTAGCAGTCATTGCTAAAGGTGGTTCAGATACAGCTCGGGCAAAACATATTGCACGGGGTAAATTGTTACCTCGTGAACGTGTTGAACAATTACTTGATGCAGGCACGCCATTTTTGGAAATTTCACCAATGGCAGGATTTGGTATGTATGATGCTGATATTCCTGCAGGTGGTATTATTGCTGGGGTTGGACGCATTGCAGGCATTGAATGTATGATTGTTTGTAATGATGCCACGGTCAAAGGTGGCACATATTATCCAATTACTGTTAAAAAGCATTTACGAGCCCAAGAAATTGCCAAAGAAAATCGTTTACCTTGTGTATATTTGGTGGATTCTGGCGGTGCAAATTTGCCTAATCAAGATGAAGTTTTTCCAGATAAAGAACATTTCGGACGAATTTTCTTTAATCAAGCAAATATGAGTGCTGAAGGCATTCCACAAATTGCAGTTGTTATGGGAAGCTGTACGGCTGGTGGTGCGTATGTACCTGCAATGAGTGATGAGTCGATTATTGTCAAAGAACAAGGCACGATTTTTTTAGGCGGTCCTCCATTAGTGAAGGCTGCCACTGGCGAAGAAGTTTCTGCAGAGGATTTGGGTGGTGGTGATGTGCATACCCGTCTTTCAGGCGTTGCCGATTATTTGGCACAAAATGACTTACATGGATTGGCATTGGCTCGTAAAGTGGTTGCAAATCTTAATCAACAAAAACCAGAAATTCCAAATCAAATTGCCCCTAGACCACCAAAATATGACCCAAAAGAGTTATATGGTATTATTCCAACTGATACCCGAAAACCATTTGATATTCGAGAAATCATCGCTCGTATCGTGGATAATAGCGAATTAGATGAGTTCAAGGCACGATTTGGTAATACATTAGTTTGTGGTTTTGCTCATATTGAAGGTATGCAGGTAGGAATTATTGCAAATAATGGTATCTTATTTAGTGAGTCTGCCCAAAAAGGTACACATTTTATTGAATTATGTTGTAAACGTAATATTCCTTTGGTGTTTTTGCAAAATATTACGGGATTTATGGTTGGGCGAAAATATGAAAATGAAGGTATCGCCCGACATGGGGCAAAAATGGTGATGGCGGTTGCTAATGCCAAAGTACCAAAATTTACGGTCATTGTGGGTGGCTCATTTGGAGCAGGTAATTATGGTATGTGTGGACGAGCTTACAGCCCAAGATTTTTATGGATGTGGCCAAATGCTAGAATTTCGGTCATGGGAGGTGAACAAGCCGCTTCAGTATTAGCGACTGTCAAACGTGACAACATGGAATTGCAAGGACAAACTTGGTCAAAAGAAGCAGAAGAAGCTTTTAAAGCCCCAATTCGCCAACAATATGAAGAGCAAGGACACCCATATTATGCGTCAGCCAGACTTTGGGACGATGGTGTGATAGACCCTGCCGATACTCGTCAAGTGTTAGCGTTGGGATTAAGTATTGCTTATAATGCGCCAATTGAAAAAACTAATTTTGGTGTGTTTAGAATGTAATTTTATTAAATGAATAATAAATTTTATATTACTGAAGGAACATCAAAATGACTCAACAAATACCAAATTTTAATAGTTTATTGATTGACGTTAAAAATTATATTGCCACCATTACTTTAAATCGTCCAGAAAAACGCAATGCCTTTAATGATGAAGTGATTAGTGAAATTAAACATGCGTTTTTACATTGTGGCGGGCGTGATGATGTACGAGCAGTAATCCTAACGGGTAATGGTAAGGCATTTTGTGCAGGAGCAGATTTAAACTGGATGCGGGCGATGGCAGATTATACTTATGAAGAAAATCTTGCTGATGCTAATGAACTTGCCCAAATGCTAAAAGTGATTTATCACTGTCCAAAACCAACCGTTGCCATGATACAAGGCGATGTTTACGCAGGTGGTATGGGATTGGTATCAGCATGTGATATTGCAATTGCCGTTGAAACAGCCAATTTTTGTTTAAGTGAGGTGAAGCTAGGTTTAATTCCTGCAACTATTAGCCCTTATGTTATTCGGGCAATGGGAGCAAGAAATGCTCATCGTTATTTTTTAACAGCAGAAGTGTTTGATGCTGTTGAAGCAAAAAATATGGGTTTTATTCATGAACTTGCCAATGAAGACACATTACAAGAAAAAACCGCTAAAGTTATCAAGCATTTAGTAAATGCCAGCCCCAATGCAGTAAAGGCGTGTAAAAAACTGGTGCAAGATGTGGCATATGCTCCCATTGATGATAATTTGATAAATAACACTGTGGCAGACATTGCTAATATCAGAGCGTCTGACGAAGGTAAAGAAGGGGTGCAATCATTCTTGCAAAAACGTAAACCAAACTGGCTTGGCTAAACATATAGTCAATAATAAGGGAATATCATGTTTTCAAAAATTTTAATTGCCAATCGTGGTGAAATTGCTTGTCGAGTTGCTTCAACGGCTAAACGTCTAGGTGTTCGTACAGTTGCCGTTTATTCTGATGCTGACCGTTTTGCCAAACATGTTGATGTATGTGATGAAGCTGTTTATATTGGTGGTTCTGCTCCTAAAGACAGTTACTTAAAGTGGGACACGATTATTCAAGTTGCCAAACAGACAGGAGCAGAAGCAATTCACCCTGGTTATGGTTTTTTAAGTGAAAATGACGAGTTTGCTAAAGCGTGTGATGAAGCAGGTTTAATCTTTATTGGCCCTCCAGCATCAGCGATTACAGCGATGGGATTAAAAGCTGAATCTAAACGCTTAATGGAAAGTGCAGGCGTACCATTGATACCAGGTTATCATGGTGAAAATCAAGACCCGACTTTTTTGCATCAGCAAGCAGATAAGATTGGTTATCCTGTATTAATTAAAGCCAGTTCTGGTGGTGGCGGAAAAGGTATGCGACTGGTCGAAAAGTCTGCCGATTTTTTAGACGCATTGGCATCTTGTAAACGAGAAGCCATTAGCAGTTTTGGCAGTGATAAAGTGTTAGTCGAAAAATATGCGTTAAAACCACGACATATTGAAATACAAGTGTTTGGCGATAAATTTGGTAATTACGTTTACTTATTTGAACGTGATTGTTCTGTGCAACGCCGTCATCAAAAAGTCCTTGAAGAAGCTCCTGCTCCTGATGTTGATAATGCCATGCGTGAAGCGATGGGACAATCTGCTATCAATGCTGCTCGGGCGGTGAATTATGTTGGGGCAGGCACGGTTGAATTTATTGTTGAACAACGACCAGAAGGCATGAGTTTTTATTTTATGGAAATGAATACTCGCCTACAAGTGGAACACCCTGTCACTGAAGCAATTACAGGTACAGACCTTGTTGAATGGCAATTACGCGTTGCCTCTGGAGAAAAGTTACCAAAAACTCAGGCTGAATTATCTATTAATGGACATGCTATAGAAGCGCGTATTTGTGCAGAAAATCCTGACAATAATTTTTTACCAGCTACAGGTACATTACTGACCTATCGTAAACCAGACAATACTGCTTTTAAAGTGGCATCTGTACGATTTGACGATGGCGTTCGTGAAGGCGATATTATTAGTCCATATTATGATTCAATGATTGCAAAACTTATTGTACATGGTGAAAATCGTGAACAAGCGTTAGCAATGTTGGACAAAGCTCTTGCTGAAACTCGTATTGTTGGACTACCAAATAATGTTGCCTTTTTGCGTCATGTTGTTCATTCAAACTCATTTAAAAATGCTAATTTAGACACAGCTTTAATTGAACGAGAAAAAGCAGTATTGTTTAATCAACAATCATTAAGTCTTGAACTGTTGGTAGCGACAGCCTTAATTAATCAATTAATTAAAGAAAGTTTAAATCATACACAAGACCCATTTAGTCAGCGAAATGGTTTTCGAGCATATAGCCAATATCAACGTTCGTTTGAATTGACATTTAATGATATACATTATCAGGCCAATGTACAAAATTGGCAAAATAATCAATTTACCCTAGAACTGGCAGAAATTCTAACAAAAGATAAAAAAGGACAAAATATCCTTGAGACTAAACAAATTTATATAGGAAAAGTTGGTTATTTAGCGGAACAAACTGCCGAAACTCATACATTATGGTTAGATGGCAATCGCCAACAAGTACAAAGCTGGCAAAATCAAGAAGATATTTTTGTATTTACTAATTATGGTAGTGGAAAAATTACTTTAATTGATACGATGTCACATGTTGGTGAAGAGGCAGGGGATGAAGGTAGTTTAAAATCACCAATGCCAGGACAGGTCATTGCTTTTAGAGTAAATGTTGGCGATGTTGTGAAAAAAGGGCAACCATTAGCAGTCATTGAAGCCATGAAAATTGAACATACTATTTCTGCTCCAACCGATGGCACCGTGGTTGAATTATTATTTAAAGCTGGTGATTTAGTCGCTGATGGTGATGAACTATTAAAGCTAGAGACCCATAAGGAATAAATAAACATGGCTTACCCAGACAAAGTATTAATCGTTGATGTTGGAGCAAGAGATGGTTTGCAAAATGAAAAGCAAACTGTACCTACCGAAGTAAAAATCGAACTTATCAATGGTTTACAACAGGCAGGCATCAAAAAACTTGAAGCAACCAGCTTTGTATCACCAAAATGGGTGCCACAGATGGCGGATAATCATAATGTATTATCAGGATTACAAGTATTTGATGATGTGATGTATTCTGTTTTAACACCAAACATGAAAGGTTTTGAGGGGGCTTTAGCTCATCGAGAACGTTTTGCAAACTATGAAATCGTCATCTTTGCTTCAGCCAGTGAAGCCTTTAGTCAAAAAAATATTAATTGTAGCATTGATGAAAGTATTGAGCGTTTTGCTCCAGTTGCTGAAAATGCCAAAGCACATGGCATCAAAGTAAGAGGAGTCATTTCTTGCACCGTTGGTTGTCCATATGAAGGCGAAATTTCTCCTGAAAAAGTCGCTTATGTTAGTAAAAAGCTGATAGATATTGGAGCAGAACATATTGGCATCGCTGATACTATTGGTGTTGGGACACCATTAAAAGTACAAAAAGCCATTGAAGCTACCTTAAAATATATCGATATAAACAACATTTCAGGACATTTTCACGATACCTATGGACAGGCATTAGCCAATACCTTATCTGCATTACAGCTTGGCGTTTATCAATTTGATACGTCAGTGGCTGGCTTAGGGGGGTGTCCTTATGCCAAAGGTGCAACGGGCAATGTTGCTACTGAAGATGTCGTTTATATGCTACATGGCATGGGTATTGATACAGGTATAGACCTTGATAGACTGGTCGATGTTGGACAAAAAATCAGTGAATTCTTGGGACGGCCTAACGGCTCAAAAGTTGCTAGAGCAATTTTAAATAAACGTAAATAAACTTTAATCTAAACTTAAGGAAATACACGATGATTTTAGGATTAGACTTTCAATTAGGCGATGACATCAATGCCTTACGAGAAGCTGTACAAGATTTTGCCAGTAAAGAAATCGCCCCTCGAGCTAGCGAAATTGACCGTAGCGATGAGTTTCCAATGGATTTATGGCAAAAAATGGGTGAACTTGGTCTACATGGCATTACCGTGCCAGAAACTTATGGTGGTAGTGATATGGGATACCTTGCCCATATGGTCGCTATGGAAGAAATTAGCCGAGCCTCTGCCTCTGTCGCCTTAAGTTATGGTGCTCACTCAAACCTATGTATCAATCAAATTAAACGTAATGGCAACGAAGCACAAAAACAAAAATTCCTACCAAAATTAATAGCAGGGGAGTTCGTTGGAGCGTTAGCCATGAGTGAACCGCAAGCAGGTTCTGACGTGACCAGTATGAAACTAAAAGCCGAAGAAAAAGACGGCGTATATGTGCTAAATGGTACAAAAATGTGGATTACTAATGGACCTGACGCAGATGTGATGGTTGTTTATGCCAAAACTAATCCAGAATTAGGAGCAAAAGGCATCACTGCATTTTTGGTCGAAAAAGGTATGAAAGGTTTTTACACAGCTCAAAAACTTGATAAACTTGGAATGCGAGGCAGTCACACAGGCGAGATGGTTTTTGATAATGTTGAAGTTCCTGCTGAAAATATTCTAGGTGGATTAAACAATGGTGTCAAAGTCTTAATGAGTGGCTTAGATTATGAGCGAGCTGTTCTTGCAGCAGGACCTGTTGGTATCATGCAAGCAGTGATGGATAACGTTGTACCCTATATTCATGACCGCAAACAATTTGGTCAATCTATTGGTCAATTCCAGCTTATTCAAGCCAAAGTTGCGGATATGTATACTGTTTTACAGGCAGGTAGAAGTTTCTTATATACTGTTGGAAAAAACCTTGACCAGCTTGGTAATGACCATGTTCGCCAAGTACGCAAAGACTGTGCCAGTGTGATTTTATGGTGTGCCGAAAAAGCCACATGGATGGCTGGTGAAGGTATTCAAATCTATGGTGGTAATGGCTTTACCAATGAATATCCGCTAGGTCGTTTATGGCGTGATGCAAAACTATATGAAATTGGTGCAGGTACAAGTGAAATTCGCCGTATGTTAATTGGTCGTGAATTATTTAACGAAACTGCTTAAATATTATATAAATATTTTTGAAAAATACATAAGCTAGAAATATGAATTTCTAGCTTATTTTTTAGTTTTTAAACTTATATAACTATAAAACTATAACAAAAAAAAAGAGATACCCAAATTGGATATCTCTTATTGTCAATAGACAGCGTTAGCAAAAATTAGTTAGTAACTTCTGATACAACGCCAGCACCAACAGTGCGTCCGCCTTCACGAATAGCAAAGCGTAAACCTTTGTCCATTGCGATTGGGTGGATTAATTCTACTTTCATTTCAACGTTATCACCAGGCATAACCATTTCAGTACCTTCTGGTAATGTGATAGCACCAGTTACGTCAGTAGTACGGAAGTAGAAT
>JBHAEG010000052.1:0-12928 GCA_041855445.1 Moraxellaceae bacterium | reverse complement strand
TTTGTACAAGATAGCCGTAATCGTTGGTATGTCTGTTTAGTCGTTGAAACAGAAAAAATCCAAACTAAAGGCACAAAAGCCATTGGCATAGACTTAGGTTTAAAAGATTTAGCAACTTGTTCAGATGGAACAAAAATCAGTAACCCAAAATACTATAGAAAATACCAACAAAAATTGGCAAAGGCACAACGTGCCAATAAGAAAAAACAAGTTCGTAAACTTCATGCAAAAATCAAAAACTCAAGACAAGACCACTTACATAAAGCAAGTAGTAAACTTGTCAAAAACAATGCAATGATTATCATCGGCAACTTAAATGCAAGCAAACTGATAAAAACCAAGATGGCAAAATCTGTGTTAGATAGCAGTTTTAGTGCATTTAAAACCATGCTTCGGTATAAAAGCGAGAACGCAGGTGTATGGTTTGAAGAAGTTGATGAGAAATATACCACTCAAATGTGTTCGTGTTGTTTGAAAATTTCAGACAATAGTCCAAAAGGTAGAGCAGATTTAGGAATAAGAGAATGGCAATGCGTGGAATGTGGTACATTTCACGATAGAGATATAAACTCAGCATTAAACATTCTCCGTATTGGACGTAATACGCTCGCAGGAGGAATCCCCTCACTTTAGGGAGGGGAGGACGTCAATAAATAAAGAAATGCAAAAGCAAGAAGCTGATTTGAAAAAGAAAATTCAAGCTATTCAACAAGAGCAATAGTAGGTTATATATCGATGTCAGTGGAACTTATCCTCAGTATTTCGTTAGGTGTTGGCTTATCGGCAAGTTCGGGTTTTCGGGTATTTGTGCCATTGTTTGCTTTATCCTGTGCGTCATTTTTTGGGATTATTCCATTAAATGAGAATTGGCAGTGGTTAGGTTCGTTATCAGCATTGGTGATTTTAGGGGTGGCAAGTATTGTTGAAGCTGTGAGCTATCTGGTACCTGTGGTGGATAATTTTTTAGATAGTATTGCTGTGCCATTGGCAGGTATGGCAGGTACATTGGTCATGGTTGCAACATTGAATGATATAAATCCAGCGATTACTTGGGCGTTGGCGATTGTGGCTGGCGGTGGTGTGGCGACAACTGTTAAAGCAACAACGGCTACAACACGGCTAGGTTCAACAATGGCAACGGGAGGTTTAGCAAATCCTGTGGTTTCTGTGGCAGAAACAGGGTCAGCAATCGCTTTATCTATTTTATCGATTTTTGCTCCAGTATTGGCAACGATTGTTGCGGTGATTGGCTTAATTGGTTTAATTTGGCTAATGATGAAACTTAAGAAAAAACAAAATTAATTAAGATAGTTATATGAAAGGTCATTGTTTATCAATTTGCCAATGACACGCAAAAACTAACAGGACAACAAGTATTTGAACAATTTTCTGCAGAAAATCTAGATTAATCACAATGACATCTTGCCTAGTTCACGTAGAGATTGTGTGTCATTTTGTCCAACGATAATATGATCAATTAATACAATGTCAATTAATTCACAAGCTTTGGCTAAATTTTCAGTGATTTCTAAATCAGCAAAAGACGGATTTGCCGAAGTGTTGGGGTGATTATGGGCAATGATAAGCTGGCTTGCTCCATGTTTTAACGCATGACGTAGCACTTCTCGCACACACACAGAACAAGACGAGATACCACCTGTAAATAAAATTTCAAAGTGAATTAATGTTAATTCATTTGTTAAAAATAACACGGCAAATACTTCTCGGCGTAAATGGCGTAATTGTGTTGTGATATAGTTTTTTACTAATTCACTTGAATTAAGTAAATTGGCTTGTTTGACTTGACTGGCAAGATAGCGTTTTCCCATCTCTAATGATGCTAAAATTTGGGCGTATTTGGCAATGCCAATACCATGATGCGACATGACTTGTTCACTAGGTGCAGAGAATAGTCCAGCTAAACTGCCAAATTCTTCGATTAATCCTCGGGCTAACTCAATGGCGGATTTTTCTTTAGTGCCTGTGCGTAAAAAAATCGCTAAAATTTCACTATCGGATAAACTATTTGCCCCTTTTTGCAATAATTTTTCTCGGGGACGTTCGTCCTCATTCCAGTCTTTAATCGCCATAATACAACATTAACGAAATACTTATATGGTTGATTTTAATATATTTTTTGTGAAAGATAAATATCTAATTTAACATAAGTTTGATAATAAAAGTTTTTTAATAAATATAACTATTTCAAAAAAATATTAAAATCATTTCCTTATTTTTTTGAAAAATGTTACTATGGGCGGAATTTTTGATAACAAATTTTAGCTGTAGAATGCCATGAAAAATATTATTCTTGCTGTGACAGGCGGTATTGCCGTATATAAATCTGCGAATTTCTCCCGATTATTGATTAAAGCGGGTTTTAATGTACGAGTGATAATGACCCAAGGCGCGACAGCTTTTGTCACACCACTAACATTTCAAGCACTGACAGGAAACCCAGTTCACCATCAATTATTAGATGAGACAGCGGAAATGGGCATGGGGCATATTGAATTGGCCAAATGGGCTGATTTAATTATTATCGCACCAGCATCTGCTAACACGTTGGCAAGATTGGCAATGGGTATGGCTGATGATTTATTAACAACAGTTTGTTTAGCAACTTTGGCACCTGTTCTGATTGCTCCTGCAATGAACCAACAAATGTGGCAACACCCTGTAGTTAAATTAAACATTCAAACATTACAAGATTTAGATTACACTATCATTCCGCCTGCCAGTGGTGAACAAGCATGTGGTGATGTGGGAGAAGGTCGTTTGCCTGAACCAGAAGCATTATTGGAGTTTTTACAAAATTTTATAGCTCATCAAACTATTCCGCAAGTATTACAGGGAAAACATGTTGTGATAACGGCAGGGGCAACCGTTGAGGCAATAGACCCTGTTCGGTATTTATCTAATCATTCATCTGGGAAAATGGGTTTTGCGTTAGCAAAAGCATGTGAACAGGCAGGGGCAAAAGTGACATTAATCGCAGGTCATGTTCAGCTAAAAACGCCATTTAATGTTGAACGTATCAATATCAAATCAGCTCAAAATATGTTAGAAGTTGCCCAACAAGTCACAGAAAATAAAAATAATCCTGTGGATATTTTCATTGCTACTGCTGCTGTTGCGGATTATCGAACTCGTGAGTCAGCTCCACAAAAAATCAAAAAAACTCAAGATGAGATGGTCTTGGATTTAGTGAAAAATCCTGATATTTTAGCGACAATTTCTCACCAACACCCTGAAATTTTTATGGTCGGGTTTGCTGCTGAAACACAAGATGTTGAGAAATATGCAAAAGGTAAATTAACCGCAAAAAAATTAGATATGATAGCCTGCAATGATGTATCTCGTCAGGATATTGGGTTTGCCAGTGATGACAATGCAATGACAGTATTTTTTAAAAATAATGATAAAGCAGTAAAATTAGAAAAGGCAAGCAAACATCAAATTGCATCGCAATTAGTGAGTTTGATTGGTGACATTTTGGCAAAAAAATTTACGCCAGCTTGTAAATAATTAAGAATGAATAATGTTTGATTTTACTTTTAGTCAAATTGTTATTTTAGCAATTTTTGCATTTGCAGGAGTATTACATGGTTTGACGGGAATTGGCATTACATTAATTGCCACAACCGCTCTTGCCAGTATCTATCCATTATCACAAGCATTAGTTTTAGCATTATTACCAAGTTTAATTATTAATGCGATTGTGTTTTTCAATGGTGGACGTTTAGGCTTTTATATTAAAAAATATTGGTTACTGGCATTAGTCAGTTTTATAGGTAGTTTGTTTGGTACAAAGCTATTATTTATTATTAGTCAAAATATCTTATTAGTTAGTTTAGGTATTGTGATTTTATCATATGTATGTTTACAATGGTTTGGTAAAAGCATTCGTTTTGCCAACACTCGTAAAAACTTAATTATTTGTGGATTGGCATCTGGTATTGTGGGTGGAGCAACTAATGCAATGTCACCAATTTTGATGATGTATTTATTATCAGCAACAGACGGACAAGACAATGCTAAAACAGAAATGATAAAAGCCAGTAATTTTTGCTATTTGGTGGGAAAAATTGCTCAATTGTTGGTATTGTGGCAGGCGATTATTACGCTACCAAAAGTAGAGTTAAATTTAATCTTTTGGTTGTCAATTATTTCGTTATTATGCTTATATGTGGGTTTTTATTTTCGAGAAAAAATCTCAGCAACGTTATTTAAACAGTTGATTTTAATTATTTTATTAATATTAGGTGTTAAAGTGTTATTAAAAGGATTTGGGATTTAATCTAGTAAATACACAATGCTCAATCATGAAAGTATACTATTGAGCAATGCTTAAATAAATATGAAATTATATATATATTAATCTTGTTCACTTAATAATAATGCTCGTTGATATAAAATATTTTTTTTGGCTCCTGTGATATCTACGGCTAATTGAGTAGCTTTTTTTACTGACAAATCTTGTAATAAACGTTTCAATAAACCATCATATTGACTTTCGTCAGTTTCTATCTGTTTATCAGCACCTGCAACCACCAGCACAATTTCTCCTTTTTGTTGATTATTATCGTTAGTAACAAAATCTAGCAATTTAGTAAGTGTCGTGTGATGTATCGTTTCAAAAGTTTTGCTAATCTCTCGGCAGAAGGTCACAGCTCGATTATCACTAAAAATGGTTATCATATCTTGTAAACAGTCTACAATACGATGTGGGGCTTCATAGAAAATTAAGGTGGCGGGCAAGTGTTTGAGCGTTTCAAGTTGATTTTGTCGCTGTTTACTTTTAGCAGATAAAAATCCATAAAAATAAAATTGGTCTGAAGGCAGTCCTGCCACTGATAAACCTGCAATACAGGCACAGGCACCAACAATCGGGGAAACTTTAATATTAGCATGATGACAGGCTTTAACAAGGCGAAAACCAGGGTCGCTGATTAATGGTGTTCCTGCATCAGAAATTAACGCCACATCTTGTCCATGTTGTAAAACTTCAAGTAGTTTTGCCGTTTGGGTATCGGCATTGTGGTCGTGATAAGCCCATGTTTTTGTTGTAATGTTAAAATGATGTAGCAATTTTGCAGATGTTCGAGTGTCTTCACAAGCAATAATAGCAACTGATTTTAAACAGTCAATGGCTCGAGGAGTCATATCAGATAAATTGCCAATGGGTGTGGCGACAATATAAAGCTGTCCGTTATTTGTCATAGTTTGTCGTATTCATATGTTAAAAATAAACTCAAACTATTATACTTGAATAATTGAAATAAAACGACTTTTAGTAATTTTTAGTGACGGCAATGAAATTAACCAGTAGCACTCAACGGCAAGGTAATTATTACGAACAACAAGCATTACAATTTTTATTGGCTCAAGGTTTGTTACTGGTTGCTAAAAATTGGCATTATAAAAATTTAGGCGAACTAGATTTGGTAATGTTAGATAGGCAAAGTTTGCCACACTGTTTGGTCGTTATTGAAGTTAGGCAACGAAAACATCAACAATTTGGCTCAGCTCAAGAAACTATTACGCAAGCAAAACAACAAAGAATTATTCAAGTAACACAGGCGTTTTTACAAGAAAACCCACAGTTTGAAAATTTAGATATTCGTTTTGATGTCGTCAGTTTTATTGTTGATTTTCAAGAAAATTTTCCTATAATCACTGAATGGGTAACATCGGCTTTTTTAGCAGAAGGATAAGTATGATGAAGCAATTAGTAAAACCAACCATGTTAAGCAAATTAAAACCATTCGTCATTATGGGATTAGTTGCGGTAACTGTGTTACCATTAACTGCATGTAATCGTTATTTAGCGACTAATATCCCAACTGGTGGTTATGGCTCAATGCCGACTGAACGTACAATTGCTCAACGGGTACTAGATACCAGTATTGAACACACCGCCAAAGTCAATATTTATGGTTTAGGCCCTGAATATAAACAAAAAACACGTATTAAATTTGATAGCTATTTTAGTGATGTGTTAGTAACAGGTTATGTGCCAACTCAACAAATGAAAGATGAAATCACTAAAGTAATAAAATCCATGCCTGATGTTAAAAAAGTGTATAATGAATTATGGGTAAGCCCACCTTTAAACTATACGAGTGTCGTTAGTGGTAATATGATAGTGGCTAATGTTAAACGAGAATTGCTGGGAGTGAGCGGTTTGCCAAGTAATCAGTTACATTTTGTTTATTATCAAGATGTACTATATGTCATGGGGCGAGCGACACCACAACAACGTCAAAAACTTTTGGATACTTTACAAAATTCACGAGGTGTTAGTAAAGTTGTTGATTTAATTCAGCTTATTTCAGAAACGGGTATGCCATTGGATAGTAGCCAAATTACTTCAGAAGCCCCAGATAAAACCCCAGTTAAGACAGTTGTAACAACAGTGACGACACCACAGCCACCAGAGAGCATTGCTCATCTACAGCCAGCACCACCTCAATCAACACCTGCAACCAGTCAGTCACAATTTGTTGAATATTACTCTAAAAATCCAGAGAAATTTAATTAGATATGGCTGATAATGCAAGATAATGTTACAATTTAGCAAATTAATAATTAAGGTTTGGTTTATGCAAGCACAGAATTTAATTGATTTATTACAGCCACATTTTCCAAATGCTGAAATTTGGGCAAATAATCAAGGTAATAAATTTGACTTACGCATAGTTGATGATGTTTTTGTTGGAAAACGTCCTGTTGCCCGCCAGCAGATGATTTTAGCTTTATTAAGTGACAAATTTGCTTCAGGTGAAATTCATGCGTTAAATATACAAGCGTTCACCATAGAAGAATGGCAAGCAAAATAATATAGATGATAATTTTTGGTTAAATAAAATTTAAGTTGATTAATATGGATAAATTTTTAATTACAGGTGGTACAAAAGTTCACGGCGAAGTTGTGATTTCTGGAGCAAAAAATGCTGCTTTACCATTATTGGCAGCCATGATTTTAGCTGATACGCCAACCACATTGACGAATGTTCCTACGTTAAAAGATGTTAATACTTTAGTAAAGCTCATCGCAGGTATGGGGATTACTATTCAAAAATCTGGTGATGTCGTTACCTGTGACACCAGTACTATCAGTAATTATTATGCACCATATGAATTAGTGAAAACGATGCGTGCTTCAATTTTGGTGCTTGGTCCTTTACTGGCTAGATTTGGCGAAGCAGAAGTTTCTCTACCTGGGGGGTGTGCAATTGGTTCACGTCCAGTAGACCAGCATTTAAAGGCACTTGAAGCGATGGGAGCAGAAATTAGCGTTGAGAATGGTTATGTCAAAGCCAAAGCTCCAAATGGTAAATTAAAAGGCTGTCATTACACATTTGATATGGTAACAGTTGGGGGAACTGAAAATGCAATTATGGCAGCGTGTCTGGCTGAAGGAACAACCCATTTAGAAAACTGTGCTAGAGAGCCTGAAGTGGTTGATTTAGCAAAAATGTTAGTAAAAATGGGTGCAAAGATTGAAGGTATTGGCACTGCCTATATGACCATTGAAGGTGTAGAAAGTTTACATGGCTGTGAATATTCCGTTGTGCCAGACCGTATTGAAACGGGGTCATATTTGGCATTAGCATTGATGACAGGTGGCGATGTCCTTGCTAAAAAAACCGATGCAACCTTAATGCAAGCTGTGCTAAATAAATTTAGTGAAATGGGTGCAGAAGTAACCACAGGTGATGATTGGATTAGAGTTAAAATGGACGGTCGTCCAAAAGCAGTTGATATTCGTACATTGCCTCACCCTGCATTTCCAACGGATATGCAAGCTCAGCTAATGACGGTTTGCTGTTTGGCAGAAGGCACTAGCACCATTATTGAAAATATTTTTGAAAATCGTTATATGCACGTTCCAGAACTAAAGCGATTAGGGGCGAATATTAGCGTTGATGGGCATACTGCCGTTGTCAAAGGTGTAGAAAAATTAACCGCAGCACCAGTGATGGCAACAGATTTACGAGCATCAATGTCATTAGTCATGGCAGCAGTTTCAGCACAAGGGCAAACGCAAATTGAACGTATTTATCATATTGACCGTGGTTATGAAATGGTTGAAGAAAAATTGCGAGGTTTGGGTGTGACCATTGAACGGGTAAAAGGGTAAAGAATGACAGTACAAGACACAGGTTTAACCCTTGCATTATCTAAAGGGCGAATTTTAAAGGAAACCATGCCTCTACTGAATAATGCAGGTATTGAACTTTTAGAAGACCCTGACAAATCTCGCAAATTAATTTTTGAAACTAGCCATTCTGATGTACGGGTATTAATTTTGCGGGCAAGTGATGTGCCAACCTATGTTGAACATGGGGCGGCAGATTTTGGCGTAGCAGGCAAAGATGTTTTACTTGAACATGGTTCATCAAATTTATATGAACTGCTTGACCTACAAATCGCTAAATGTCGAGTCATGACTGCTGGTATACAAGGGCAAACATTACCCAATCGGCGATTGCGTATCGCCACAAAATATGTCAATATCGCCCGAGCCTATTTTGCTAGTCGTGGGCAACAAGTTGATTTAATTAAATTATATGGCTCAATGGAGCTTGCTCCTTTGGTTGGTTTGGGGGATTTGATTGTTGATGTGGTTGATACGGGCAATACATTACGGGCTAATGGGCTAGAGCCATTAGAAGAAATTTGTCAAGTATCGTCACGGCTGATTGTTAATCAAGTTAGTTACAAACGTAAATACCCGTTGCTTGAACCTATTTTAGAAAGTTTAAAGCAAAGTGTAGACAATATGAAATAATCATTTAAACGAAGGACGATTATGCGAATTTTATCTAGCAAAAATCCAGAATTTAAACAACAACTTGATGAGTTATTAGCCTTTGAAACTGTCAATGACCCACAGCTTTTAGCAACAGTTGATGATATTATTGACAAAGTAAGACAAGGTGGCGATGCCGTTATTTTACAACTCACTCAACAATTTGACCAACACCCAGCAACGACATTTGCTGAACTTAACATCAATCAACAGCAATTAAAAACAGCATTTGATGAATTGACTGTAGAGGTTAAACAAGCATTGCAACTTTCTGCTGAACGTATTCAAGCGTTTCACGAAAAACAACTGCAAGAAAGCTGGACTTATCAAGATACGTTAGGTAATACATTAGGGCAAAAAGTCACACCGTTAGATAGTGTTGGTATTTATGTACCGGGTGGTTTGGCATCGTACCCTTCATCAGTATTAATGAATGCCATTCCCGCCAAAGTTGCAGGGGTGAAAAACATTGTGATGGTTGTACCTGCCCCCAAAGGTGAGTTAAATCCGCTTGTGTTAGCAGCCGCATATTTAGCTGGCGTGCATCAGGTGTTTACTATTGGTGGTGCTCAGGCAGTGGCTGGTTTAGCATATGGTACACAAAGTTTGCCCAAAGTTGATAAAATCACAGGACCTGGGAATAAATTTGTCGCAGCTGCTAAGCGAGCGGTATTTGGACAAGTTGGAATTGATATGATTGCAGGACCTTCTGAAGTGTTGGTCTATGCTGAAGGTTCTGATAATGACCGAGCTGACTGGCTGGCAATGGATTTATTATCACAAGCGGAACATGATACCGTTGCTCAAGCGATTTTTGTTACTACCAGTGAAAGTTTATTACAACAAGTACAAATAGAAATTGAAAATGCGTTGAATGATTTACCTAAAGCTGATATTGCTCGTACCGCAATTGCAAATCGTGGTGCATTAATTTTGGTAAAAGACCGAGCAGAAGGTATATCTGTGATTAATCGTATTGCTCCTGAACATTTGGAATTATCCATTGATGAACCAGAAGCTATGTTAGCAGATATTCGTCATGCAGGTGCAATTTTCATGGGACGTTATACGCCAGAGGCTATCGGCGATTACTGTGCAGGTCCAAACCATGTATTACCAACATCAGGCACTGCTCGTTTTTCGTCACCGCTTGGAGTGTATGATTTCCAGAAAAAATCATCTATTATTTATTGTAGTCAATCAGGTAGTCAATTACTTGCTAAAACTGCTGATATTTTAGCCGTTGAAGAAAATTTAGATGCTCATGCCCGTTCTGCAAGATATCGGCTGACTCAATCTTAAAATAATCCTGTCAGCCATTGCCAAAATCGATTGGGTGGCGGATTGGCTTTTCCATTAGTAAAAATGACTTTTGGAAAGGCTTGTTCTAGTTTTTCACACGTTGGGTATTTTTGTTGTAATAACTGCAAATAATAAGTTTGGTCAGTTGCCATAAATCCATCTAAAATTCCAGCATTGGGTTTATCATGGCGACAACTGTTATTTTTTCTATTCCAACCCAAATATTTGGCAATGGGTTTATCCAATATTAGCTTATTATCTTGACAAGTTAATTTAGCAATATCTAAAAATAAATAATCTTGAGGCTTACTATCATCGGGAGTATGGGCTAATCCGATAATTAAATCATTGGGTTGAATGGTTTGTAATGAAAAATTTGCTTCAAAATGATTAGGCGTGGGATTGGATAAAAAATGATACCATGGCAAAAACACAAAATTAAAACTATGAAGCTGTAAAGCGGTGCTATCGGTTTTATTGGGAATGGGGGAGGTACTAACGACTCGGGCAATCACAACATCTTGAGGCTTGGCAGGTGTACAGGCGATAGCTGATGGATAACTGGTAAATACTAACAATATCGTAGGTATAATAAATTTCATCATACTGATTTTCCTAAATTTTTTATTATTTATAGGATTGTGGCAATAAATTATGAATAGAGGTTTATGCCAAAATATCTGTTCAAATCATTGTATCATGAAATTTATTTTTTTATAAATATTTGATTTTAATTAAAAAATCTTTGCAATCCGCGTAACAATAAATCTTGTTGAATAGTCACAGGAGCAATTAAATGCTGGGCAAAAATTGGAGCGTCACCACCTGTCATCACCAGTTCAAAATCTGCATGATGGCGAATAATCTCATTGACCGCCCCAATAATTGACAATAAGATACCACGATGTACAGCATCTTGTGTCGTTGTGCCTGCCTGAATACTATCGAAAGTCCCTTCACTAATGCTAATCTGACGTGTACCTGAATATAACGCTTCACGTTGTAAATAAATACTAGGAAAAATATAACCGCCAAGATGATGGGCATGCTGAATTAAATCAATGGTTAAAGCCGTACCACAACCAATCACGCACAGTTTTTTTTCAGGATTGACAGTGCCTAACATTTGTAACCAACGGTCTACACCTAGCTGATTGGCTTCATAATTACTGGTCATTAATTGATGATTGGCATTGACTTGCACGAATTCAAATGGAATGGATAGGCGGGCGAGATATTGAGCAACTTTTGTATTGACAGGCTGACCTAACACGGAAGAAATACCAATAAAGGTTGGATTTAATCGTTCAAAACGATAAATTAAACCATGTAACATTTCTGCGGGGGCTTGCAGATGTTGCTGTGCATCTTGGTCTAAAATTTCGCCGTTGTCATTAGTTAGCCAGTATTTTAATCGTGTATTTCCTAAATCAAGCCACAGTTTAGTCATGCCTTCCCTATCCTCCATAACTGTTTGTTTACTCAACAATTTATAATTTTTTACTCAGCAATATCAATGCTACCTGTCCAAATACGCTCTATTTTATTTGATGCTGTTTGAATTTGCAAACAACCTTGTTTATCAATACCAATTGCTTGACCAACTATATTTGGTAAATTTGTGATAGGTGGGGTAATTTTTAGAATTTTTCCAAATAAAACATCAACTTCGGTAAATTTTTCTAAAAAAATTTGTAGTTGATTGGGTTGTGATAATTGGTTAAATTGCATCGTTGCCAAATTAATCGCATGTGCAATCATTTGATAATAATCATGTAATTGAAAATGTAATTTTTCTAAACTGATTTGTTGTAAGTCAATGGCTTGATAACGTAAGCCCTCTTGAGTCGTTGTGGTTAATATAGGGGCTTGTTGTACATTTAGACCAATACCAATCACCACACCAGCGATGTTGTCTTGAATATTAACGGGTTCAATTAAAATACCTGATAGTTTTTGAAAAACGTTTGATTGATAAAATCCAATGTCATTGACCCATTTTACACCAATATAAGGTAAATAATGTTGAATACGTTGTTGGTTAATTTGTTGGATAACAGGTATTTGGGTTAGTTGATAACCAACACACAATGACAATCGTCCGTCAATGGGTGCACGAATAGCGTTGTTGTTTTGAAGATGAGTTTGTATAGGGCGGTATAAGGATAGATAAACGTTGCCTTTGGGTGATTGCCAACTGCGTCCGTGTTGTCCTTTCCCTGCTGTTTGCGTGTCAGCTGTCATGATACAGGGTTTTGATAAACAAATTTTGCCTTGCTTTAACCATTCAATGAGTAAGCGATTAGTCGAATGAGTGCTTTCAAGGTGAAAATGTTGCATTTCAGTAAGTTTTGTGATACTAAGGTTTGACATAAGTGGTAATGAATAATCGGGCTAAATTTAGGACGGTATAGGATAGCACAATGAGTTTGATTTATTTATGGTTTATTTTGGCTGGGGTATTTGCAGGCATTTGTGCAGGATTGTTTGGGGTGGGGGGCGGTATGATTATTGTGCCTGCCTTAATGTGGATTTTTGCTAGTGTTGGGTATTCAGCGGACGTGGTTACACATATGGCGGTGGGTACATCATTGGCAACGATAATCGTAACCTCTATCAGCTCTTTGATGGCACATCATAAATTGGGTAATGTACGATGGGATATTTTTCGTCATATGTCAATAGGATTGGTGATAGGTAGCGTACTTGGTGCAGGCATTGCTGACAGGATACATGGCGTTGTTTTGGCAGCCATTATTGGACTGTTTGCGATGGCAACGGGCGTTAAAATGTTAATGGCAAAAAAAG
>JBHAEG010000051.1:0-3262 GCA_041855445.1 Moraxellaceae bacterium | reverse complement strand
CTGGTGAGCAAGCCGTTGTTTCTCGCCTTTTTTATCTTCATATGCAGTTAAAAGCTTCATTAAAAAAATATGCGGGTAGCAGTTATTATTTACAGTAACACGAGCCAATGTTAATAACTCATCTGGATTTAGTCCTGTATCAGGTACATTCACTTTTCCACGATACATAGCTGTTGATGTTTTAAATCCTAGTTGCTTAAGCATTTGAATATGCCGTTGATTAAATTTTCCATAAGGATAACAAAAATGTTCTATGATTTGATTAAAATGCTTTTCTAAATATTGTTTACTTTGTGAAATTTCTTGCAATGCAATATTATCATCTGTATCGGTCAGGCTGACATGATGGTGGGTATGAGCACCAACTTCCATGCCCGCATCAACCCACCGTTTTAATTGTTCTAAATTCATCAGTGGATTTTTTGGAATGCCTTTGTTTTCGTCCCATTTATTATACGCTCCAACACACCCTGTTACTATATAACAAGTTGCACTAAATCCATATTGTTGTAAAATTGGTAATGCGTGCGTTAAGTTATTTTGATAACCATCATCAAAAGTAATACCAACAACTTTTCCTGTTTTTTCTCCTGTTAGATAAGGAGTTAAATTGCTCATACTTAAGCCTTGATAGCCTAATAGTTTTAATAATTGCATTTGAAAGGTAAATCGATGTGGTGGTAGATGCAAGCATTTAAAAGGTGCATTTTTTACAGGGTGAGAAATGCTATGATACATTAAGATAGGAATTTGTTGTGCCATGCTATTTATTGCCCCTTTAACGAATATGTTCAGGTTTCATGATACGTTTTAATGCTTGTCCTAAAACTAGATACCATGGACGTGTAAATTTAATAAGATGTATCGCATTGAGTTGTTGTTCAAGTTTTGGGTAATCTTGCCAAAATTTTACTAGCTGTTTTTCTACAAAGGCTTTTTGTCGTCTACGAGAATAATGTTTAACGTACCGTTTCCCTTGATAAATTTTGTAGTACTGTTTCATGATTTCAACAAAGGCAAATTGCTCGACAGTACGAGCATTAGTCAATTTTCGCATTGGATACATTAATTGAGAGGCTTGGTATAATTGTTTTAACATGGTAGGCAATATCCCCATGATGAGTGAACTATACATTTGAGCATTTGGTAATAATTGATAGTGTTTTTGTACGCCATTGTCATCATAATAAATGGTTTGATTAGCCAAGCCATTGACATAATTACGATATTTTTTATGGCTAAAGATTTTAGGTTCTTGTTTGTACATGACCACTTGGGTAGAGGTGATATTGTTATATAAAGATAATGGATTCATAGGAAAATAAGTATCGCTATCAAAAAATAAAAATTTGCTATCGTCATTCACCCAATGATATTGGAGTAATACGCTGATAATATAAGCTAGCCCCATAGTTTTAATACGGTAATGATACTGGTCTTTTGTCCAGTTATTTATCATATTTGGCGTTAATGTTAATGCTAATAAGTCAATGTCTGACGATGCTGCCCATTTTTTAAAAAAATCTGGTTTTTCGGATAATACAACAACGAGTGGACGTTCATCAATCGTCAAATGTGCAAAAAAACTTAATATACTAACTTTTACACCTTGATAATACATCATATTATCGCCATAAATGACATAACATAATACTTTATCTGAAATTGTTTTTCTGCATGCCAAATCAGTAAGGTCAGATTGTGTTTGACAAAATTGTGCTAATTGTTGTGAAATCATAGTTATTACCACCAACGAGTACGCTCACGGGTATGACGTTGTCTAAAACGACTGTAAACATTATGATTTTGTTGAGATTGTAAACGCTCAAAAATCTCAATGACAATTTGCCCCAATTCATGATAAGCACAAACTTTATCCAATCGCCATCGCATATTACGCAAAGTATCATCGGTGCCTACCGCAAATGCTGATGTCCCATCAAATAATGCAACCCGTTCATGTTGTAATTGCTGTTTAATTTGTTCATTTTCTTGGTAATGCGTTTGGCATAAAAGATGTTCTGTTTCTTGTAATTTAATGGTGTTAATCAAGCTAATAGCATTCATTAAAATTGCTTGCAATGTTTTATCTTCATCATAATCAATAAACGTATCACAAGCAGATATTAACCAACGTGTATTTAACTGCTTTAATAAAAAATCTCGCTCTGCTAGCCAAAGTTCTTTAAATATTTGATAATTTTTATCTATATCAATATCACGGCGAATAAGTACAATTAAACTGGCATGAAAATGATTTAACTCAGGCTGTCCAATAAACTCTTGTTTAAGATTTTGAATATGTTCATTTAAATCTGTGGCGGAACCATAAGTATAGGTAATAGTATCCCCTTGAATGATGGTTGTTTTTAATTGTTCAATATTACCATTGGCTAAAGTTTGATAAACCTTATCCGCACCAAAGCGTCTTTTGTGACGACTAAAGGAAAACCACTGCTCAAATTTGGATTTTTTTCTTGGTGGCATTTTATATCTCCTGTTTTTCTTGATTAAATTGCCATAATATCAGATATTTATTCCATGTGTACCACATAATAGCGAATGACGCAATAAACCCATAACCGAGCGTTAAAAACTGTCCACGTATCCAATATTCACGAATAAAGGAGAAAAGAGTGCGTAGATTTAACCCAAATAATCCAACCTTTTTACCATGTTTAAACTTATCACTTGCCCATTCATGACTGTAGCGTAAACGTTTTAATAAATAATGATACAAATCATCATTAGTATAATGGTGCTGTGTGCCTGATAGTTTGATAATTTTGGCGTTGCTTACATTGACCGTTTCATGTACTTCTAAATCATTATAGCTAAAAAACTTTCGAGCATATAAACGATGTTCCCAATCACGATACCAACCATTGGCGTGTGTTGCAATGCCTGAAAAATAATTTAACCGTGCCAAACTAAACACCTTATCCGTCTGCACCTCGTCATTTAATACCGCCACAATCGCTTTACGCAAATTTTGGTCAAGGCGTTCGTCGGCATCAAGTACCAGTACATAATCGCTCGTCGCATAACTTTGAGCCAGTTGGCGTTGTTTGCCAAAACCTTGCCAGTCGGTATTGACAAACCATTTTGCTCCGTAACGCTCGGCAATTTCACGGGTATTATCGGTACTGCCACTGTCCAAAATCACAATTTCATCAATAATATCATGCACGGTATCTAGGCATGCTGATAAATGTTTGCTTTCATTTTTTAAAATCATGACAAGAGAGAGCGTGGATTTTTT
>JBHAEG010000050.1:0-14599 GCA_041855445.1 Moraxellaceae bacterium | reverse complement strand
ATCATTCCAGATAACTTATTTATAATATTGACAGTCTTATTGTTATTTATTTTTGAAAAAACAAAAGAATAGGTAGAAAGAATAGAATAATCTAGTATTATCCAAATAATCACTAGTATAAACATAGATATACCTATGTTGTTTGGATAAACACTCAAAAACATTGGGAAAAAAGCTATAAAGAATAATATGTCTTTGGGATTAGAAATACCTATCAGAAAACCATCTTTAAAGTGATTTTTCGTAATTTTATTAGAATTCTCATCAATAGTTCTTTGCATATCCACTTTATCTCGTATGATACCTATTGAAAAGTATAATAAATATAAAGAACCTATTAGAGTTAGCCAATTTAAAGCTATCTCACTTATAGAGAATACACCTTTAATAATTATAAAAGAAATAAAAATTAAAATTAAAGAAGCTGTATTAGTTCCCATAACAGTTTTTAAACCTGCAAGAAAACCATCTCTAATGCTTGCACTAACTACTAATACAGTAACTGGACCAGGCGTACCTAAAAAAAGTACGATAGATAGGATATAGGTCGTTAACAATGTAAAATCAATCATTTTCAGTCCCTTGTTTAACTGAATGAATATTCAAAGGACATTTTGTATTTTCCAGACCGCCTTGCTCACAAAGTTGATACTGTTTCCACTCCAAATTATCTTTATCACCAAAAAAGCCTAATTCCTTTGGGGCAGGAAATCCATTATAGGCTTCTACTCTCTCTCTTATTTTTTGTCTAATTTTAATGCCTTTTGCCTTATTTAAAGGAGTAACTACATCAAATATTTGTCTAGGATTGATAACCAAACAGATATCTTTTCCTAAATTACAACTTTTGTATTTTAAGTGCTTTGATGAACTTATATTGATGAAGAGCTGTACTTCATTAAAACATAAGCACCATTCATAGTTATTGGGGTCTTGTGGTACATCTAAAAGCCATTGTTTAGGCTCATTGTCAATTAAGTATTGTATAAATTCCCAAGCTATTTCATGTTCTTCTTTTAAGCTTTTGGCATTACTTTGTATTACAGCAATTAAAGGATATAATAATCTTTCTTCAGGTAAAGTTGCTTTAATAAAATTTGTATAGTCTATAACTCCTTTTAAGAAAAAGTTTTTTTGGTTATCAGATGATTCGCAAAGTAGCCATTGTATTGTATTATTCCTGCTTGCCTTTTTACCAAAGATATAAGGAAAATTATTATTATCAATAATTTCTTTTATTTCTATTTTGCTCTCGTGTTGCCAAGTATTACTTTCCATAAGTTTGATGTTCATTAATCTTTCTTCTGCAAGCTATTGAAATTACTCCAATTTTAGCATTTTATCAGAGCAAGTAAACAACTTTTTGGATGGTGGCATGATTTGGGCCTCTTTCACGAAGTAGAACTTATGGGTGTTTCAAGATTGTTCATTGGTTCGGGTTGAGGGTTTTTTATTGAGGATTGCAGGTTGTCTTGACAGCCAATTAATGAAAAAATACTAAAAATCACCCCTAACTGTGATAAATATTTTTTATTTTGCATAAAAATTCCCTCAATTCACCACCTAATGTGATTGTATCAAGTGGTGAATATGATGATAAATTTTCAATTAAAATTGGTTAAAAAACGTTCTTGCTGATGCCATACAATGTGGTGCAACCAAACCATGATATTTAGCCATAACCGTTTGTGTCGCTAATTGTTTTGCTTCTTCAGTAGTCTTGCCTTCTAAAATTGCTGTTGTAAAAGTGCTTGTTTGTAATGCTTGTAAATTTGTGGCAAAAGCTTGTTGTTTTAGCTGAGCATCTGCCCGTAAGGTATTATCAATCACTGTTGGTAATCCATTACTTTGATAGGTTTGACGGTCAGTGCGAGAGCTGGCATTGGTTGCATCAACGTCAATTACACCAAATTTCATATTAGTATTTAAGCGTTTTAAGCCTATCCATAACCCGTTTATCAAGCTAGTATTCACATCAAAAAACACCATTGGGTCTTGATTTCCACCACATAAAACGACTGGTATATTTGGTAAATAACCTCGTAAATCATTTTCTTTCAATGCTTTACGCAATCCGTTTTCTGGTGCACCAGCAGGCATAGGTACAACTGCGGTATTACCTTGAGCATATGGAATAAACCAATCAGGATTTGCTTGCATATCTTGTAGATAAGCTAAACGAAATTTATTGGTTAATAAATAATGACTATTATTAAACCCAAAGTCAAATTTACTATTTGCTGGTGACATACTATCAAGACCTAGATTACCTGTTGGTGCTTTTTGGAATAACGCAGTATAAGGTAATTTTCCTTGAGCGATAATTTGTGCATCAGTTAGCGTTTTGCTTGGCAATAATGTTTCAATTTCATCAGCATTTGCAGGAGCAAAAATATCACTTGGCGTGGTATAAATATCACCATATTGAATTTGATAATTGCGTGCCATCAATGGTGAAAAGAATGTCGCACCCACCATCACATTACCACTAAATACCACGTCACCAAACGCCGCCATCGCATACGGTCCAGACATTGGCATCATGGCAGTGACAGGTTCTTTTAATTGCTCAAAATAGCGGGCAGCCGCCATAATAGCATGACCACCTTGCGAGTAGCCTGTTAAAAATAGTTTACCATTATCACTGACATTGGTATCACTCTTAACATTTTTCAGTACGTTACGCCCAGCTTTCAGCGCATCTGCCATTTCTTTAGATTGCTGATTTGCATTTAAATAAGGGTGATATTCAAGTGTTGATTTGTCATAACCTGCATAATTTGGAGCAATTACAACGTAACCTTGCCCAACAAATGTAGTTGCCATGGTTGTTGAGCGTAAACCTGCTTCGTTATTGGCATTACCCACTTCTGCAAAGTTATAATTTTGCATGGTTGCCGTGCCATGAGCATGTAACACAACTGGGCGTTCGCCTGTACATTTAGGGTCGCTACCTGTTGGAATAAGAACCGCTCCTGTAGCATCAGTCGGATTGCCTTTCACATCAACAGTATCATAGTGCATATATTCCACACGCACACCACACACAGGGTCACCTGCTAAAGCCAATGCCACTGGGTCGATTTGTTGAGCAGCCGTTTTTAACTCTTCAGCAGTTAAGTTTTTACTATTTGTAGAGTTAGATAATAAATTACCTGTGGCGACAGAAGCAACACCGCTTGTTGTACTACTTGACGTTGTGCTAGTTGTAGACTTATTATCACTATTACACGCTGTTAATAGTACCCCACTCATCATTGCTAATGTTAAATAACGTAAGCGAAAAAACGTGATAGATTGAGCCATCATCATCTCCTTGATAGTTACAATGCAATTATCTTACCATATTTCTTTCAATTGTTATTAATTTTGTTATTTAATCGCAAAAAAAAATGCCTAAGATAATTGCTTATTCGCTTTCTCTTAGGCATTTGTATAATGATTATGTGACTAAGTAAACTAAAACCTTAGTATTTTTCTTTCTCTGGAATTTCAGCTTCTGCAGTTTTTGCAATATCAGTTGCACCTTCTGCTACGGCTGTTGCTACTCCTTCTTTTGCTTTATCAGCCCCTTGAGCAACCGCAGTTGCAGTATCTTTTGCCATGCTTTCAGCCGTTGCTACCCCTGTTTCGACTGCTTTGCCTGCTTCTGCACCTGCTTGTGTTACTGCATTGCCTGTTGTCTCAACAGCACTTTTAGCATCTTGCCCTGCCTGCTCAACTGCTTGTTCTACTTTTGCCACTTCTTCTTTTTTACCACAAGCTGTAGTCGCTAATACCGCCACTAATGCAGGAAGTAACAGATAACGTTTTAACATTGTTATATCCTCTTGATAGAGATGAAATACATCTTACATATTGTAAATAAGTCAAGTCTAGCCTGACAATAGGTATTTATAATGTCGCAACAAATATTAACTTATATTTACATAATATTTTTTTGACTATTGGTTAAATTTTTGGGTTAAAGCGTATACCGCTGGTAAAGTTTTACCTTCTACAAACTCTAAAAATGCACCGCCACCTGTCGATGTGTAGCTGACTTTATCTGCAATTTGATATTTATCAATAGCGGCTAGTGTATCACCACCACCAGCAATACTAAATCCTTTGCTATCTGCTACTGCTTGCGAAATGATAGCCGTTCCTTGTCCAAATTTATCTTCTTCAAACACACCAACTGGACCATTCCATAAAATTGTTTTTGCCTCTAAAATTGCCGTTGCCATCACATTAGCACTGGCAGGGGCAATATCTAAAATCATATCATTATCACCTAATTCATGAATAGATTTTTCAACTGCCTCAACGGTGGCAAGTGACCCCATAAAATCATCAAAATTAATTTGATTTTTATCTGCAACAACTACCTGTGTTGGTAATAATACATTTGTTTGGCTCATAATTTGTTTGGCTGTTTCTATCAACTCTGGCTCATACAATGATGCTCCCACATTTACGCCAGTCGCTGCCAAAAACGTATTAGCAATACCACCACCAACAATAATTTGGTCACAAATTTTTGCCAATGACGTTAAAACATCTAATTTTGTTGATACTTTTGACCCGCCTACAATAGCCAACATAGGTTTTGCTGGATTATGTAATGCTTTTGCTAACGCATCAAGCTCATTGGCTAACAAAGGCCCTGCACAAGCTTGTTTAGCTTGTTGAATGACACCCTCTGTTGAACTTTCGGCACGGTGAGCTGTACCAAAAGCGTCCATCACAAATACATCACACAAATTGGCATATTGTTTGGCAAGTTCTGCACAATTTTTCTTTTCACCTGCATTAAAACGGACATTTTCTAATAAAACAACTTGTCCTGCTGTTACTTTTAAATCATTTTGCAAATAATCTTTAACTAAAGTAACCTCTTGACCTAAAGCCTGACTTAAATAATCAGCGACAGGCTGTAAAGAATATTTCTCTTCAGGATTTTTGGGGTCTGGGCGACCTAAATGCGAACAAATAATGACCCCCGCTCCTTTTTCTAAGGCAAGATTAATCGTTGGTAAACTTGCCTTTAAACGAGCATCATTGGCGACTTTACCATTTTTCACAGGTACATTTAAATCCTCACGAATTAATACAGTTTTCCCTTGAATATCTAAATCATTTAAACGTAAAAATTGCATATAACTACCTCAAATTTTAAGGATTATTGATGGGTAAAAATCCTATTCATTTTAACATACTTTTTTATTATTCTGTTGAACAGAAACTATATTTGCTAAACTTTGCTAGATATGCCACAATCATAATTAAAACAAGTGTTATCTACCCAAAAAAATATAAGGAGTATGAATATGATTGACACTGTTACTGCTCGTGAACGTTTGCTAGCCTTGAAACAAGAATATGAAGACCGAATTGAGAAAATTACCCAACACATTTACCACCCACAAGATGATTTAAATCAACATTGGGACGACCAAGCTATTGTGATGGCTCAAAATGACATGCGTAATAATTTATTGGTTGAAGCTGAGCGAAATTTAATTTTAGTAAATAATGCTTTAACTCGTATTGAAAATAATGCGTATGGTATTTGTGTAGAATGTGGCGAAGAAATCGAAGAAAAACGCCTTGAAGCTGTGCCTTATGCTATTTATTGTATTAAGCACGCAAAATAATTTTTTTAATATCACTAAAAAATTTAGGGGTAATGTATTTCACCCCTAAATTTTTACCAAGTGTACAAATGATACATTAAAGATTTTTCAAAATATTCTCAGCATCACGCCAGCGAGTTTTTGAATCGTTTGCTCCTAACAATACCACCACTGATGGTTTATTGTTAATATTGGTTTGTAACACAACGCAATTACCTGCTTCACGAATATAGCCTGTTTTTGATAAGACTAAATTAAACAAACCATCACGCACCATATAGTTGGTACTGCGAGCAGGGACGCTACGGAAACCAGAATTTACATTATACACCCCAAAATTACGGTTTGGCATCGTTGAAAACTGGCTAACAACGGGGTGTCTTGAGGCATATTGAGTTAAAATTGCCAAGTCACGAGGCGAGGCAACATTACGCTTATCTAATCCTGACGGGTCATAAAAACGGGTTTGGGTCATACCCAGCTCTCGAGCTTTTTTATTCATTTTGGCAATAAACGCATCGTAACCTTGTGGGTCAGTACGAGCCAAAGCTTTTGCTGCAGGATTTTCTGATTTCATCATCATCATCAATAGCATATCACCACGATTTAACTGGTCGCCCACTCGTAAACGGTCACTGCCTGATTTTTTAGGTGTTTTAAAATCTAACGTATCAATCGTTAATAAATCCTTCATATTCAGATTTGATTCCATCACCACGATAGCTGTCATAACTTTACTAATAGAGGCAATAGGACGTGCCACATCTGCATTTTTTTCAAAAATAACATTGCCTGTTTTAGCATCAACAACAATCGCACCTTTAGAGGAAACATTATAATAATTGCCAGCATAGTTATTATAATTTGTCGTTGGTGTTGGTGTCGTGATTGACGAAGTATCTTGATAGCTTGTGTTTGATGAAAAACCGCTAAAATTTGTATTTGAGGAAAACCCATCTTGATTAGCATCATCAACAAACCATTCTGGATTAACATAGCCCTCTTCTAAGCCACTATCTTGATTGTTGTACATGATAGCTTGGGCTTTTGCAAGACTGTCAGCACCACCATCAGTAATTTTTGCAAAACCTGCCTGATAGTTAAATTCAGCTTGCACCTGCATACTTGCCAATGCAATGACCGACATTAACAAACTATTTTTTATTAATTTTTTCATAATATAACTCTCTTCAACTCAAAGCTTTAGAATTACAAATAGCTAAAATGACTGTTTCATCATAGCCATTTTGCCTAAATATTTTGTGCAAATTAAATACCAATCATTCCATTTTTTATGGAAAATATCAGCACCATTGATAAATAATACTAAAATATTGATTTTATCAATATTTTGCACCTATATTTTATCTAGCTATAGCTGATAAGCCTCGATTAGCATTTTTGTAAATTTAATAAAACTTACAGATAACTGCTTTTCTGCTTTTTCATAGTAACACGCCCCATAAATTTTGCAATTCATTTCAAGCGAAAAAATCACCCTTTTAGAATTAATATAATTTAGGTCACAAATCAGCAATATTTGCTATCAATCAAGCATAATATTAACTAGCCTTAAAGCTATCCTTTAGAGTTACAATACGGTTAAATATAGGTTTTTGTTGTGAATGTTCTTCACTATCTGCAATAAAATATCCCTCTCTTTCAAACTGGAAACGTTCACCCGCCACTGCTTGAGCCAATGCAGGCTCAATAATGCCTTGAACAATGGTTAAAGAGTTTGGATTTATTTCATTGGCTAAATTATCAATATCAATTTGTGCTGGGTCTTCTTGGGTAAACAGTTGTTCATATAAACGAATTTCGGCTGGTATACCTAAACTTGCCGATACCCAATGAATAACGCCTTTGACTTTACGCCCTTCAGGATTATTTCCCAAAGTTTTTGGGTCAATTGTGGCTTTTAATTCAATGACTTGCCCATTTTCATCTAAAATATGTTCAGTTACTGCTAAAACATAACTATTTCTCAAACGAATTTCGGTATTTTTTGGTGATAAACGTTTATAACCTGCTGGTGGGTTAATTTCGTAATCAGACTTATCAATAAAAATTTGTTTAGTAAATGGTATTTCACGATTACCCATATCGGCTTGATGTGGGTGACGAGGTTGTGTCAGCCATAATGTGCCTTGCTCATCACGTCGAGCAACTACACTTGGTTTTTTTAAATCAGCAAAGTTGGCTATAGCCTCTTCAAAATTGGTAATAGTAACTTTTAGTGGATTTAAAACAGCCATACCTCGGTTAGCTGTTTCTTCCAATGATTGTCGAATACAAAATTCAAGTAAGCCAAATTCTACTACACCATCAGCTTTACTTACACCAATCCGCTCGCAAAAATCTTTTAAACCTTCAGGTGTATAACCTCGGCGACGCATACCTGCAATCGTTGGCATACGTGGGTCGTCCCAGCCTGTTACTAATTTATCTTCAACCAAACGTTTTAATTTACGTTTACTGGTCAAAATATGACTCACGTTTAATCTAGCAAATTCATATTGATGAGGTGGTTGTTCAAAACCAATCTTTTCTACTACCCAATCATAAAAAGGGCGATGGTCTTCAAATTCAAGGGTACAAATTGAATGGGTAATTTTTTCAATCGCATCTGATAACGGGTGAGCATAATCATACATTGGATAAATGCACCAATCATTACCTGTTTGATGATGCTCTTTGTGCAATACTCGATAAATGACAGGGTCACGCATATTCATATTTGGACTTGCCATATCGATTTTAGCACGCAAAACGGCCTCACCATTGGCATATTTACCGTTTTTCATGTCGTCAAAACGTTGTAAATTTTCTGCTACGCTGGTATCACGATAAGGAGAATTTACCCCAACTCCCCAAGAGGTTCCCCGATTTTTTTTCAGCTCTTCAGGCGTTTGTAAATCTACATACGCATCGCCTTGTTTAATGAGTTGAATTGCCCATAAATATAACTGCTCAAAATAACCTGACGCATATTGAGGCTCACCTGCCCACTCAAAACCTAACCAATGGACATTTTCTTTAATGCTATCAACAAATTCCTGTTCTTCTGCTTCTGGATTGGTATCATCAAAGCGTAAGTTACATAAACCTGCAAATTCACCTGCTACACCAAAATTTAAGCAGATTGACTTAACATGACCCAAATGTAAATAGCCATTTGGCTCAGGTGGAAAACGAGTCACGATTTGTTGATATTTTTGAGTTTTTAAATCTTCACGAATAATAGCTCGGATAAAATCGTTTTTTTCGCTGGTATCTGATGTATCCGTGATACGATGGTCACTCATTTTAAGCCCTCAAGCAGTTCAATTATTTACAAACATTTCTTTCTATTTTAACAGTTTTTACAAACAATGGCAGAACAAAAACATATTTTTTCACAATTTTTATGAAAAACATTGAAACCAACGAAAATTCAGGGGATAATGACACGATTTTGGTCACTTGTTGGAGTTATCTATGGATATGCCATATGTTGAGTTTGAAACTACGATGGGCAATATTGTAATTGAATTAAATGCAGAAAAAGCCCCTAAAACCGTTGAAAATTTTTTAAATTATGTAAAAAAAGGTCACTATGACGGTACAATTTTTCATCGTGTGATTGATGGATTTATGATACAAGGTGGTGGTTTTGACGCAAATATGAAAGAAAAAGCCACATCTGCCCCAATTGAAAACGAAGCAGATAATGGTTTGCGTAATGATGTTGGTACAATTGCGATGGCTCGTACATCTGACCCACACTCAGCAACTGGACAATTTTTTATTAATGTAAAAGACAATAGTTTTTTAAATCATTCTAGCAAAACAATGCAAGGTTGGGGTTATGCTGTTTTTGGCAAAGTCACTCAAGGTTTAGATGTTATCAATAAAATCAAAGGTGTGCCAACTGGTCGTTATGGTATGCACGCTGACGTTCCGACCACACCTGTGGTGATTATTCATGCAAAAGTTATTGAGAAATAAACCTTTTCATGCAGAAATTTGATAATTTTGTCGCTTATCATGCTGATAATATTCATACTATTATAATAAGCGATTTGCATTTAAGTCCAACTGAGCCTGCCTTATTGCAGGCTTTTTTGGCATTATTACATAAATTACAACAATTACCACATTTATCCCAACTATTTATTTTAGGGGATTGGTTTGAGGCATGGCTCGGTGATGACATCGCACAAACGCCAGATTATCAAGCATGGCTTTATCCTTTAATTTATCAATTACAACAATTAACATCGTGTCAAATTTTCGTAATGCGAGGAAATCGAGATTTTTTACTTGGGCAAGAGTTTTGTTCATTATTTCATGCAAAACTGATTGATGAACCATTTATTTTAGCTATAAATAATAAATATTATCGCTTAGAACATGGCGATAAATTATGTACAGATGATAAAAAATATCAATGGTTTCGCCGAGTTATTCAAAATCCAATCAGCAAAAAAATTTTATTATCACAATCTTTAACAAAACGCCAAGAAATCGCAGAAAATTTACGCAAAAAAAGTCAAATGGACAATGCGAAAAAAACATTAGAAATTATGGACGTAAATCCAAAAGCAGTCAATCAAGCATTACTATCAGTTGATGGATTAATTCATGGACACACCCACCGTCCAGCCATTCATGATGTGAATGGCAAACAACGGATAGTTTTAGGCGATTGGCGGGTCAATTCTTGGCAAGTTTCAGCTCAAATTGCTATATTTTCTACATTAAATCATCAGTTTAACTTAATAGAATTTAATCATTCAATTTAAAAAAATGTTGCTGATAGTGACGTAATTCACGAATAGAGTCACGAATATCATCTAATGCTAAATGCGTTCCTTTTTTCTCAAAGCTATCTAAAATATCAGGTCGCCAACGAAAACATAGTTCTTTTACTGAAGAAACATCTAAATTACGGTAGTGAAAAAATTTTTCTAAATCAGGCATTTGTCTAGCTAAAAATCGGCGGTCTTGGCAAATTGAATTTCCACACATTGGCGAACGTTTAGCTTCAACATATTTTGATAAAAATGCAATGGTTTCTTGTTCTGCTTGTGCTAATGTCGTTTGACTGCGTCTAACTCGGTCAATCAATCCTGATTGTCCATGCTGATTTTTGTTCCAATCGTCCATACCATTTAATATTCTATCAGGGGTATAAATCGCAAAAACAGGACCTTCTGCTAAAATATTTAATTGACTATCAGTGATAATGGTTGCTATTTCAATAATAGTGTCATTTTGGGTATCCAAACCTGTCATTTCTAGGTCAATCCAGATTAGATTTTTTTTATCAATTGCCATTGTCTGCCTCAATATATATCATAAAAACGAAAATAGTTTGTCATCTTAACAGATTTTTCGGCTAAAATACGCTTTTTCTTTTATAAAATTTCTTGCAAAGTCGCTACGTTGGTTAATTTATGGCACTAATTCGCAAACGCAAACTTACTCATCAACAAACTCGCCGTATTGAAAAACAGCAAAAAAATCAACAAACTATTGATAATAATCAATTAATGAATGGTATTGTGATTGCAAATTATGGAAAACAGCTAGATGTTCAAGTGACCAGTTTGCCAGAACATTTGCCAACACCTCCCATTGCTCATGCTAATGAACCCGAACCGTTTTGGCAACCCATTGAATTACATAGCATTTGGCGATGTCATACTCGCACAAACTTACCATTAATTGCCACAGGTGATAAAGTACGATTTTTGGCTGACCCAAATACAGGATTAGGACGCATTGAAGCAATCTACGACCGAAAAAATGTAATTTTTCGTCCTGACCGCTATCATAAATTAAAGCCAGTTGCCAGCAATGTAGATATTTTAGCGATTGTTTTTGCACCATTGCCAGCCCCATCAGCCCAATTAATTGACCGTTATTTGGTGGTGTGTCATCATAGTCATGTAAAGCCATTGTTAATATTAAATAAATCTGATTTACTCAATGATGCTCAATTTGATAATGTTCAACAATTATTACAAGATTATCAACAATTAGGTTATGCAACGTTAATGACTCAATCTTTAGCTGATTTATCAGAATTAAAAGCAATTATTACAAATAAAACAGTCATTTTTGCAGGGCAATCTGGCGTTGGAAAAAGTAGTTTAATCAATCAATTACTGCCAAACGCCCAACAGTCTGTCAATACAATTTCTACAATTTCGCAATTAGGACAACATACGACAACAACAAGTCGATTGTTACCTTTTAAACCGTCTGATTTAGAGCAAGGGGCAATTATTGACACACCAGGTATTCGAGAATATGGACTTTGGCATTTGACAACGGAAGATATATTAGCGGGATTTATAGAGTTATCACCGTTACAAGGTCAATGTAAATTTCGTGATTGTAATCATCAAGTTAATAGTAAAGGCTGTGCAATGTGGCAGGCGGTACAAGACGGGGATATTCTCGCAAGACGGGTAGAAAGTTTAGTTACTTTACAAACAGAAACTGACCAGAAGGATTTTTAGTTCTGTTAAAAGGTGCATTTTTATTAAGTTGGCGATATAATGGACGCTTTGACAATTTATGCCAGTATTTTTGTCATATCTAAATATTTTTTAATCTAGGCTCTGATGATTTTATTGACGATGGAGGTTTCATTTGGAACGTTGGTTTGAGTTTATGGGCAATCACCCAGTTTTATTTGCAATTATGGGCGTATTGATTGTGCTATTTTTTACCCTAGAAACCAAACGTGGCGGTAAAAAAATCAGTCCTAACAATTTAGGTTTGATGGTCAATAATGAAAATGCCCAACTGATTGATATCCGTCCAAAAAAAGAGTTTGAAAAAGGCTATATTAAAGGCAGTCAAAATATTCCTTTTACTGAACTTAAAGACCATCTGGAGCGATTACGCCAAATTCAACAGCCAATTATTATCATCTGTCAGATGGGTATGACGGCTGGCACGGCGGTGGCGATGATTGCAAAAGATAATGTTTATCGTTTAGAAGGTGGGATAGGTAATTGGCAAGCGTCAGGCTTACCTTTAGTCACAGAAAAAACGGTGTCTGGTAAAACAAAGTAGCAGAAAAAAGCAACCTTTTATCAGAAAAATTCATAAGATGATTGATTTTATGCAAAAACACCCCATACAATAGCAAGTATTTAATTTTTCATAGGAAATTTGTATGGCAGTTTCTGTTACTATTTATACAACACCTGTCTGCCCTTATTGTGTTCAAGCAAAAACTTTGTTAAAAAACAAAGGGGTAGATTATCAAGAAGTCAGTATGTTTGATTTAAAACCTGAAGAGCGTCAGGCGTTGGCTCAAAAAACTAACAATTATCGTACCGTACCACAGATTTTTATTGGTGATACGTTTGTTGGTGGTTTTGACCAATTATCAGCGTTAGAGCGTGAAGGCAAATTAGATACGCTATTAGCTGGTTAATTTTTTTTATTTTTTACAATAGACAATTCTGTTTTTGAGGAGAAAGTCATGGCAGAAGAACAAGCCCTACCACAATTAGCACTTGAACGTATTTATGTGAAAGATATGTCTTTAGAGGTTCCAGGTGCTCAAGTGTTTACGCGTGAATGGCAACCAGAGTTAGATATTAATTTATCAAGCAATGCTGAAAAACTTGATGAAGACCATTATCAAATCGTTTTAACTGTGAGTGTAACCGCAAATAATGCAGGTGAAACGGCATTTATCGCTGAAGTACATCAGGCTGGTATTTTCATGATGAAAAATATCCCTGAAGACCAATTAGGAGCAATTTTGGGGGCATACTGTCCAAATGTGTTATTCCCTTATGCCCGTGAAGTGATTAGCGACATCGTTACTCGTGGTAGCTTCCCACAACTATTGTTAGCACCTGTGAATTTTGACCAAGCATACGCTCAAAGCGTGCAACAAGTTGAAGAAGGTAACGCTTAATTTTTGCGTTATTTTCTCAGATGATAAAAGAGTGAATTTCTGGATTTACTCTTTTTTTTGTCTTTTAAATTATATATTTTATCATTTGGTTAATAACACCGCATCTTCTTGATAATACCCTCCCTCAAAATGGGTAAACTGATATTTGACACTAGCCACTATCGCATTTTGTTTAGGCACAATAAACGCTTGACTGACTGATAATCCTGTTGAGAAGGTATAGGCTGTTTGCGGGGTACTATGATAACCGTTTGAAGATAAATTATAATTATATTGGTAACGTGTGACTGTGCCTGCATCTGTGTACATATATTCATCACGCACGGTTTGTGTTGTATTTGAAATGATATTTAAAGAGATATTGGCTGGTTTTACCGCTTGTAGCGGTGTTAAGCGTTTAGTTAAAGTTTTTAAACGCTTATCAAACCAATCTTCTAAAATTGCATGTTTATCAATTTTTCCTGTTTTAGGGTGTTTATATATTGAATTGACTTCAATTAATTTTTGCTTATTTTTAGCTTTAAAATCATAATAATATAATTGCGGTAATTGCCCTGTTTCATCTAAAAAACGCCGTAATATAAACACTTTTTGTTCGTTTGGCTCATAACCTAAAAATTCTAATGGACTGTCGCCACCTACGGTTGCCATTGCTTGTAAACTACAGCCGATAGATAATCCAATAATCAAAAATTGAGATAAACGTTTCATTATTTTTCACCAATATTACTATTATTATTTGAGAAATGATGATTAATCCGCTAAAAACTAGGATTTATTTTAAGCGATTAAAATATAGCATGATTGTAGCTTGACTTCCTCCCCTCCCTAAAGCGAGGGAATTCCTTCTGCAAGACGGTCAAGCCCGACCGCAAGAATGTTCTTGTTAGCACTGATATCTCTATCATGCTGTGTGCCACACTTTGCACAAGTCCATTCTCTTATTCCAAGACCTGCTCTACCTTTCGGACTATTGCTGTCAATTTGACCGCAACACGAGCAAGTTTGTGTAGTGTATCGTTCATTTACTATTTCAAAACGACAACCT
>JBHAEG010000049.1:0-3629 GCA_041855445.1 Moraxellaceae bacterium | reverse complement strand
TCTGCCAAGATACGAGACGTGTAAGGCAGTTTGTCATAAGCGTCTGGGGTGATGTCATTGACCGCCTGACGAGTATCAAAATACTCAAGGTCGGTATTGGGTAGGGGTTTTTTGTATTGGCTATTCATTGGCTATACTCCTTGTGTTAAGGCTAAGTGTGCGTAATGCACCAAAATATAAATATGTCAGAACTGGCTGTGAAATATTGCTTATGACTGAGGTTTTTCTGCCCAAATCATCAGTAAACCACCAACAATAATCAAACACAAACCAAGCAATCTTAAAGGTTCAATTCGTCTAATTTCCAAGCCTAAAAATCCATAATGAGCAAGGATAGTTGCAAATACCATCTGCCCAATAAATATCCATAATAGGGTACTTGCTGAGCCGATTTTGGGAGCAGAAATAAACATACATAAAATATAAAAACTTCCCAAAAATCCTGTGAGCCAGTGCCACCATTGGGCATTTTTTATATCAGGTGGTTTTATGCCACCACTCAATATAAATGATAATAGCAAAGAAGCAATCAGACCACCTAAATACAAATAAAACGTTGCTTGGATTTGAGTAGCGTTGGTTTCCTTTCTAAAAGCATTTACTATGGCAAGTTGTAAAGGGATTATCACACCACCTAATATACTAATTAGAACAAAAGGTAATAATTTCATGCAATACCTTTTTTAAATGTCATATTAAATTTGGTATATCTTAAATTGGCATATAGCCATTTTGCATCTTTAAATAGTTTGTAACAGTAGTGAATTTTTACAACTACTTTATTTTATTTACTGTCAATTTTAGACGAGTAAATATATTTATCATACTTTGCCAAACGGCTTTAGGCATATTTGACGACAACCCTACAGACAATGCCTTTGGTCTTCTGTTGCTAATTATTTGGACAACACATTTTAAATTTTAGGTTAGTGACAGTTTAGGTGTCACTTTTAGGTTTTAGTTGTCCTTCCTCTTTCTCAAAATATTATATTGTCGTTTTGCCAGCAGTTTAATCAGCTCACTATCAATCTTATCAATGGTTTAGCAAATATTAGTTAGATTTTGCAGGGATATGTAGGTTATGGAAATTTCCCTTTTATTTTTGTACCACACAATAAAATATAAATTTTATCTTCACTTAATGTGCAAAATATCTTGTATATTTGTGGTTTTTTTCCGTGCAAATCATTAATAAACCATCAGCGATAATCTAATATAGGCCATCTTAAAGGTTCAATTTTTCTAATTTCCAAGTTCAAACAGCCATAATAAACAAGAACTTTGAAGATAGAAATCATTATCCAATGAATGACTAAAATACTTTTATACAAGCAACACCATCAACATTATTCAGTTCCACTCTATCAGGAATGCTGACTATATTTATGTTGATAAATTCGTTTTGTTTTTCAATATATGCAATAAATCCTCTGGTAAAATCAGTGTTAAAAACAGTTGCTCTCTATGCCATACTATTTTCGTTTAAAGGGGCTGGGATAAGAAGGAGTGAAAACTTACCCCAGCAAAGTATTACATCTTTCGATGAATTTGTGAATTAACGCTCGCTAATGGCAGGTACTGGACGTAAATCTTCACCAGTATATTCAGCACTTGGGCGGATAATACGATTATCAGCACGTTGCTCAAATACATGAGAAGCCCAACCTGTTAAACGTGAACATACGAAAATTGGCGTAAATAATTTGGTTGGAATGCCCATAAAGTGATAAGCTGACGCATGGAAAAAGTCGGCATTACAGAATAATTTTTTCTCACGCCACATCACTTCTTCGCAACGTACAGAAACAGGATAAAGCACTGTATCGCCCACATCTTCCGCTAATTTTTCTGACCAACCTTTAATCACGACATTACGTGGGTCGCTTTCGCTATAAATCGCATGACCAAAGCCCATGATTTTATCTTTACGAGCCAACATCGCTAGTAATTCTTGTTCTGCATGGTCTGGTGATGTGAATTTTTCAATCATATCCATCGCAGCTTCATTCGCCCCGCCATGTAACGGGCCTCGTAAAGAACCAATTGCCCCAGTGATACATGAATGAATATCTGATAAGGTCGAAGCACAAACACGGGCTGTGAAAGTTGATGCGTTAAATTCATGTTCTGCATATAAAATTAACGAAACATTCATGACTTGTTCGTGCAGAGCATTTGGTTTTTTACCTGTTAATAAATGTAAGAAATGTCCACCAATGGTTTCATCATCAGTTTCAGTTTCGATTTGAACACCATCATGACTAAAACGATACCAGTAGTTAATAATTGATGGGAACACTGCCAACATACGGTCAGTTTTATCTAACTGTTGGCTAAAATCTTCTTCCATTTCCAAATTACCCAACATTGAGCAACCTGTACGCAATACGTCCATTGGGTGAGCGGTGGCAGGGATACGTTCTAAAACATCTTTTAATTCTTGTGGTAAACCACGTAATCCCTGTAATTTACGTTTATAAGCGTCAAGTTCTGCTTGATTTGGTAATTTACCATATAATAATAAATAGGCGACTTCTTCAAAAATACACTTTTCAGCAAGTTCTTTGACATCATAGCCACGATAAGTCAAGCCAGAACCTTCTTTACCAACGGTTGAAAGAGCGGTTTTACCTGCAACTTGTCCACGAAGACCTGCCCCTGAAAGTTGTTTTCCTGCTGCCATAGTTTAAGTTCCTTATTACTTTGTTGGTTGCATCTATAACAATTAGTCTTATAAAAAATTATTTTTTGCTTTTAAACAATTCATCAAGTTTTTGTTCAAAGCTGTGATAATTTAAGAAATCATACAATTCCATACGAGTTTGCATGGTGTCTAATACGGCAGTTTGTACACCATCATTTTTTAGTGCTTGATAAACATTTAGTGCCGCTTTATTCATCGCACGAAATGCTGATAGTGGATACAATACCATGTCCACGCCCACATTAAATAATTGTTCGGTGGTATAAAGGTCAGTTTGACCAAATTCTGTCATATTTGCCAAAACAGGAATGTCTAAAACGTCCGTAAATTTGCGATACATTTCAATGTCGGTTAAAGCTTCAGCAAAAATCATATCTGCCCCAGCTTCTTGGAAAGCCACCGCACGTTCAACTGCAGCGTCCAAACCTTCAACCGCCAAAGCATCTGTACGAGCCATGACCACAAAATCAGGGTCAATTTTGGCATCTAATGCCGCTTTTAAACGGTCTACCATTTCTGCAGTAGAAACGATTTCTTTATTAGGACGATGTCCACAGCGTTTTTGAGCAACTTGGTCTTCAATATGTACCGCAGCAACACCTGCTTTTTCCATTTGTTTGATGGTATTGGCAATATTAAATGCACCGCCCCAACCTGTGTCAATGTCTACCAAAAGTGGTGTATCCACAGCATTGGTGATACGAGTAGCATCGGTCAATACATCATTTAGGCTGGTCATACCCAAATCAGGTAATCCAAATGACGCATTTGCTACGCCACCACCTGATAAATAAATGGCTTTATGTCCAACTTGGGTTGCCATCATGGCAGTGTAAGCATTGATAGTACCAACGATTTGTAGTGGGCGGTTATTTGCTTTTTCTTCATTGATGGCATCGCGAAATTTGCGACCTGCGGAAACTTT
>JBHAEG010000048.1:0-67754 GCA_041855445.1 Moraxellaceae bacterium | reverse complement strand
GCGGATAACATTTCTGGGCTTTCATAATTTCCGCCTGAAATTTCAATAAAATCAATGCCTAATTCCGACATTTTTTGCACGACTTGAATACTATCCGTTTCATCAAAACCGCCTTTTTGGAAATCGGCTGAATTAAGCTTAAGACCGACCAAAAATTCAGGTCGCACTACTGCACGAATGCCTTGATAAATTTCCACTAAAAACCGCATACGATTTTCAAGGCTACCGCCCCATTTATCGGTACGCTGATTGTGATGGGGTGATAAAAATTGACTCACTAAATAGCCATGTGCCCCATGAATTTGCACACCGCTAAACCCTGCCTTATCTGCAATTTGTGCAGTATGAATGAATTGACGAATAATCATTTCAATTTCATTTTCTGCCAATGCTCGTGGCGGATTAATAAAACCGTCCATACCTTTTAATGGCACAGCACTTGGAGCAACAGGCACAGGATTAATGACTTTAGGAGATTGCTTGCCTGCATGGTTGATTTGCATAATCAGCAACGTGTCATTTTGCGTGCCTGCCTTTGCCCATGCTTTTAGTGTCTCTAAACTGCGTTCGTCCGATAACACCACATCATTAATGGAGCCTTTGCCATTATCTGCGACCATGACATTACCTGTAACCAAAACACCTGTACCCCCTTTTGCCCATGTGTCATATAGACGGACAAGTTCGTTTGTTGGCTGGCTGTGTTTGGCAAGTTGCTCTTCCATTGCCGATTTAAAAAAACGGTTTTTGGCAGTTTTGCCATTTGGGAACGTAAAAGATTGAAATAACATAAAAAGCCTTTCATGTTTATAAGTTTAAAAATTTAAACTTATTATAATAAAGATAAATAACAGAAGTCAAGAAAAATCTTCTCTTAACAATAAAAATCAGATGGTTAAAAAATGCCTGTTGATAATATATCAAACAGATAAGTTTTATTTAAACTAGTATAAATATTAATTAAATTGCAAGCTGGCTAACTTCTCTTTAATTTCCATTTCAAGTTCTGAAGATTGTTTAAATAGACTATCTAAATTCGTTGAAAAATCCGCCATTTTTTGTTCAAATTCATCAGCAGAAATCGCCACATAATCAATTTTCACATCAAAATATTGTCCAGCCGATAAGCTGTAATTTTTCGCTTTAATTTCATCGTAGCTCACCACCACGCTAAAATCTTCAACCGCCTGTTTTTGTGTAAACGTATCGCAAATTTTGCGTTCTTCAATGGGGGTTAAAACGGTTTTTTGATTTTTGCCATCTTTGATTTTTTCGCCCAAATTAGACGCATCTATCAGTACCACTTTATCTTTATTGCTTTTATCCACAAATAAAATGGAAACATTAGTGCCTGTAGTTGCAAAAATATTAGACGGCATCGACACCACACCAGCCAGTATTTTATTTTCTATCAAATACTCACGGATTTTTTTATCAATCCCTGATTGAGCGGTAATAAAACCTGTTGGCAATACAATCGCCGCTTTACCGTTTTCTTTCAAGCTAAACAAAATATGCTGAATAAACAGTTGATAAATCGCCATACTTTCTTTTTTAGCTTTTGGCACATTCGGAATACCCGCAAAAAAACGCTCGTTATTTTCTTTGCTGTCTAGTTGGTCGCGAAAATCGCTAAAATCCAATTTAAACGGTGGATTAGACACAATAAAATCAAATTTCTTGAGCTGTCCTGAACCATCTTTGTGATAAGGCGACAAAATCGTATTACCTTGAATGACATGATTTAAAGAATGCACCAAATTATTTAAAATCAAATTCAAACACAACAAATTAGACGATTTTTGCGAAATATCCTGTGTATAAATCATACATTTATCTTCGCCAATCGCATGGGCGACATTCATCAAAAGCGTACCCGAACCTGCGGACGGGTCATACACATCAACACTGCGGATTGTGCCACGCTGACTTTCGGGAACCAAAATATCCGCCATAATTCGTGCAACTGCATGGGGCGTGTAATATTCGGCATATTTTCCGCCTGAATTGCTGTTGTAGTCTTTAATCAGATATTCAAAAATCGTAGCGAAAAAATCAAATTTTTGCACGAAAATCTGTTCAAAACTAAAATTTGTCAATTTGGAAATAATCGCACGACAAAAATCATCACGACGGTTTTCATCAGCGATATATTGGCTAATACCTTCAAACAGCACCACTTTTTTTGTACCGCCTTCGGTTTTCACGACAAATACATCGGCATTTTGAGTGGCAATATCCACCAAGGTATCATCAAACAATTTGGCAAAATCAGGGTTGTTTTGCTGGGCGTGTAATTGAGCAATCGTATGCTCAGGTTTTAAAATCGCCGTTTTTCCTTCAATTTCCATATTGATAAATTCAATGTCTTCATCGGGCGAATTTTCACGGGCTTTTTTGACTTCATAAGTGTATTTGTCATTTAAGAATTTATACAAAAATACTTGGCTAATGATTTTAAATTCATTGCCATCATTGCCCAAGCCATAGTTGGCACAAATGGTTTTTAAGCTGTCAATTAGGGCTTTGGTTTGTTCGGTAAAGTAATGTTCGGTCATGGTTTTTCTCGGGGTGTGCGTATCATCGCTTAAATCGTGCTTAGCATCGCTTAAATCGTGTTTATGGCAAGTTACTAAAGATGAAATCCTTATTTTTCAATGTATTAATAAAAATCAAGCCCATCGCTTAAATCGTGCTTAGCATCGCTTAAATCGTGCTTAGCTTATTTATGCCATACTTTGCATTCTTATCTCGTATCTTATCACTGTGTCGTATCAAAATTTCTGAACGAATAAAATTATTCAAGTAAGTGCGAATGGTATTGGCTTGAATACCCGTATATTCAACAATTTCATCAATGGTTGCATTACCAAAACTAAAAATATATACCAAAATATTACGTTCAGTATCATTAAAATTTTTCCAGTTTTGCTCAATTTTTTTCATTAAATCAGTATGAATGGTTTTTTCATGATGGCTGATATTATTTCGTAATACCAAATAAACATTACCATTTTTTTCTGAATATTCAGGCTTTGCCAACATGGATTTTTCCATAGACTCATAAATACGAGCCACACCTTCATTGAGTTGTCGAACATAACGCAAATCTTCCAGTACACGAGCAATTCTTGGGTTTCTTGCAAAACGCTCTGTTCGAATATTTTCAACGGTAACTTGAGCGGGCAAAGGTCCACTATTACTAATTTCCAATCGGTTATCGTAATGCTTAATATAAATTGCATTACCTTGTACATTATAAGAACGATGGCATAAAGCATTCACAACTGCTTCTAACCATGCTTCTTCGGGAAACTCTGGGACTTTTTCAAAACGCCCACTTTGCATATTTAAAAAATAATATTCCTTAAACGATACTCGCAAAAAATAACGTAATTCATCAATCAATCTTGGAATATTATTCTCAAAGCGTTCATCCTTAATCACATTATGTTCAGTACCTGTTTTACTCTCTATCCCTTGATAGCGGATATAACGCACAGAGGCAGAAGGAATATATTTTTCAGGGTCTATGGCAAATAATAAAGCACATGATTTTTTAAATTGAATAACGCTATCTTTTTTGACAACCAAATGTTTTTTATATAATAAATCTAAAATATCACCTTGATAATTCATGAGTGCTTTATAATCATCCAATAATTTTTTATCCAAATCTTCTATATCAAATTCAGGCAATACTTCATCTTCAAAACGGCGAATATTTTTATCATATTCTAGCTTTTTGATTTGTTCATGATTGAGTTCTCGGTTGCTGTCTGCTACACGCAAAAAGAATTTTTCATTGTCTTTGCGACAAAACATTCTTTCTAAATCTTGCTCAACATGAAAGATAAAAACCAAATACCCACCAATCAAAACTTCTTCTAATTCAATTTGACAAGGCGGTGTAATGAAATCAAAAATCAATTTTCGGTAATCACCTAATTTATCACCTAATTGATTTAAATCTTGAATTTCGCCATTGTCTGCTACACCAAAAACTAAAATCCCACCATCAGCATTTGCCATACCGATTAATTCATCAGCGATTTTGGTAGGTTTAGTGTCTTTTTCACCTAAACCTTTGCGTTCAAAATATTGGTTTTCAGGCTGTGTTCTAAGATATTGAACAGTAATTTGGCTGTTAATTTTTGAAATAGAGGTATTCATTATTTACTCCTATCTTGAACCATAACCTGTCCATTCATCAACATGGGTAATAGAAAATCACGTAATTGGGTTAATTGTTGGTTTTGCATTACATTATTTCTATTTTTTTTAAATAGCAAACTTGCTATTTCATTATATTTATAGGCAATTAATTCGCTTGGTAAAATAATAAGGCTATCTTTTAAGAATTTAAAATGTCGTGCATATCCATAATTTGATAAATCAATTTGATTCACCATTTGATATAGCAAATATGAAGGTAATCTATTATTGTTACTAATAATAACCTGTGTACCATCTGCACCGCGAGCATAAGTAAAATTAACTAATTTTACAGTTCTAGTATGGTCGCCAAAAATAATATGTGCATCATAAGGAGTTAATATAGATTTTTCATTATTAGTAAATCCACAAATGAAATCTTGGCTTTGGTCAATTACAGGATATTTTCCAAAATTTGCAATATCTTTATTTAGTATTTTTTCAGTATTAGGGACTTTATCTAAACATTTTCCTAGCTCTATTACTTCCCACCCTTTTGGAATATTGCGTTTGAGTGTGTCATTATAAACCATTTCGCCACCGTTAGATTGATAGGGTTTACCGTTTTCATCAGGGAAATCAAATTGCACAAACCAATAATCATAAAGGGTTTTTGCCATTTGCTCTAATTGAGCGTTGATTTGGTTATTGATGGCGATTTTTTGGTCAAGGGCAGAGAGTACCGATGCAATGGCTTGTTGGGTTTTTAAACTGGGAACGCTAAATGTCAAATTGGCCAAATCGTCAGGATTGATAGCTGGGTATGATGAAACGCTATTTTCCCCAATAGTATGTAAATAATCTGTAATATATTTTTGAGTTAATAAATAAAAAATATATTTTGCATCAGTTTCATAATCAATCACATCAATAGTTGTAAATCCTGTTGATACAATAAAATTATCAGCAGGATTTTCTAAAAAACCATAATGTTCTTGATTTGGACGAACTGTTGAATAAATAATTGTTTTAGCTTTAACTTTTCTTTTTGCACGACTAGGTATTTTATCTGTTAATACATTCAATTTTTGCGTATCAGAAATTACATTACGTGTAATACTTCCAGTATCTAAATAAATAATTTCTTGAAATGTATCTTTTTGACCAATTGAATTCTCGTTAATTTTTGCGATATTCTTAATTTTTATCACTCTATTCATAATTTATGCTCAAAACTCTTTCAGATAACCCAAAACCGATTTAATAAATTCGCCCAGTTTCACGCAGATATTCTTTGACCAATAGCTGATTGATATGTTTCACCATCTGTGGCGTAACATCAAACGCTTGTTCACGCTTAAAGCGTTGCAAAACACTGCTTTGCATTTGTTTTTCAAACAGCGTTTCATTGTCCAAAATTTGGCTTAGATTCAGCACTTTTTCATCAGCATCGGCTTTTACCCCCATCAAGGCGTCAAAGATTTTGAGCCGATCGCCACCCAATACATCATCTGCCATCAAGCGTTTATGCAAACGGGCAAATTTGGCATCGCCTGCGTATTTATGACGCAATGAATCATTTCGGCGGTTTAATTCTTTGATTTTGGCATAAACTTGTTCTAATACGCCGATATTTTCCTGCATTTGGGACTGCGACACTTCGGATAAATGGCGTTTTTTGAAAATCCGCTCCAGCTCTTCACGTAAAGAAATAAATTCAGGGTCACTTTGGTCAAAATTGCTTGCCAAGCCTTCACGGACTTTTTTCATGATGTCTTTTAGATCATCAGCCAGTTTAAGTTCATGTTCGCCAATTTTGGTAAATTGGAAATATACCTCTTCTAGGCTTTCGTTGAGTAGTTGGCTGGTGTCGCCCTGTGATAGGCTTTCGGCAAGGTTCAATGTATCCAAATGAGCCTGCGTTTCACGGTACAAAATGCCCAGTTTCTCAAAATCCAACTGCTCCAAAAACTCATAATCGCCTTGCAAACGCAAGATATTATACAAATCTTTGGCGGTTTGCAGGGCTTTTTTGATGGCTAATACCTGTTTTTTGTCATCAATTTGGCTAATTTGCTGACAAAAAATTTCGGCATTGTTTATGTCAAAATCAAATAACGCATGTTTAATGTCATGAATATCTTGTTTGATTTCGTCTTCATTTTTAAACATTTGGGCGTAAGTAGCGATTTCATCACCCAATTCATTTTGTAACTCGTCCCAATAGGCACGGTTGGTTTTGTCAAATTCACTTTCAATATTGGCAAAATCCACCACATAGCCGTAGCGATAATGTTTATAAGTGCGATTTACACGGGTGAGTGCTTGTAACAGGTTATGAGCTTTGATAAGTCTTCCCAAATATAATTTTTTCAGACGTGGGGCATCAAAACCTGTCAAAAGCATATTATAGACAAATAAAATATCAATTTTGCCGTCTTTAAATTCTTCAACCCATTGTTTACGTTCTTCTTTTGTGCCGACATCGTGCAAAATTAGAGCCGATTTTTGCACAGTTTGATTTTTGCTACTACTCGCCAAAAAATACTCATTCATGGCTTTTGCTTGCTCGCTACTGTCGCAAATGACCATTGCCCCAAGGCTATTATCATCACATACTTTTCTAAATTTTTCAAAATCACTGATGATATAGTCAGTCATTGGACAAACAAAATTTTTGTGAGCATAAACGGCTTTTTTGTCAATACTACCTTTTTGTATTTCCATTTGAGCCAAAATTTCACGCAATGTTTCTTTATATTCAGTGCTGATTTCTTCACGGATTAAACGCAAGGTATAACCATCAGCAATCGATGAATTGTAATAATATTTATGAATATAATCACCAAATAATTCTCGTGAATTGATTTTGCTTTCGGTTGCACCAATTAACGGCGTGCCTGTTAAACCGATTTTCACCGCCCCAGTATCAGATTGATTTAAATTGGCTAAAAATGAACCTTTTGGATTGTAGCTACGATGGACTTCATCAAGAAAATACACTCGTTGAATGCTCAAATTATAATCATTCTGAGCGATAATACTGGGGTCATCATCAAATTTATGAATATTAACCACCGTAATTTCAGCTTTACCTGAATGGTTGTGCAAACTTTGGGCAGATTTGATGTCTTTGCTAAACTCTGCTTTGGAGTTGATGGTGTGTACGGTTAAATCACGAGCGGTAAATTCCCGTTTGGCTTGTTCTAATAAATCCAGTCTATCCACAATAAAATAAAATTTTGGCACGATGCCAAGCTGTGCATAATAATGCGTCAGATAACGGACATTGTAATAAGCAAGAGCGGTTTTTCCACTACCTTGTGTGTGCCAAATAATGCCTTTTTTCTCGCCTTTTTCTAAAGTTTTGCGTATTGCCATCGTGGCAAATAATTGTGGATAACGCATGATATGTTTTTGAATGCCTTTGCTGGTTTTGACATAAGTTAAACCATATTGCAAGAAAAACGCTAAGCGTTCACGATTAACAATGGAAGTACAAATACGATTAGTTGGCGTATCGGGCGATTTATTGGTGATAAATTCTGGATTATGTTTAATCACTGCTAAATTATTATCTTGCAGGATAAAATTTTCTTGTTCTTGACTAATATTGCCTAAAATCTTAGCAAGATTGAGTTTATGCTCTTCACGAAAATAATTAAATACAGGTTTACCATTTGCTGATGACGCATAAAAAGCCCCTTGTACTGGCTGGATTTCGCCTTGGTCATATTCCATATTATTGGAAAATACCATCAATTGTGTGATGTTGATAAAACGGCGAAATTTAGGATTCAGGGAACGTTTCGCCATACGCTCACGCTCAATGCCAATTCCGCCTTTATTATTAGGCTTTTTGACTTCCACAAAGATAAGTGGCATTCCATTAATAAGCAGTGTAATATCAGGACGAAATTCTTCATCGCCATTAATACAGGGTAATTCAGTGACTACATAAAAGCTGTTGTTATTAAAATTTTGAAAATCAATCAGTTTAATGCCTGATTGTTGCGTCAAACGTTGGTAAAATGCTTTACCCAAATCTTCATTATCAAGCTCAAGCGTAATGTCTGTTAAAACACGGCGAGCATCATCTACTGATAAGTCAGTATTGATACGACATAGGCTGTCAATAAAAATCTCTGGAAAAATATTGGTTTGGGTGTCCCATGTTTGCTGTTTTAAAGAGAGATATTGATAGCCCAAACGCATGAGATGCAAAAGGGCTGGGATTTTGACACGGCTGTTTTCATTATACATAGATATAAGACTTACTTAATAGGCTATATGAATATGGATAAAATTATAACATTACTCTATATTAGTCCACTATATTTGAAAATATCCATCAACTCCCAAACCTATCATGTACTATATAGCTAATAATAGGTTAGATATCTCATTATCATTACTAAAATTTTCCCTATATTTAATATTTTTATTAAATTTAATACCCCATATTTGAACTTGGACAATGATATGCCATCAGCTGTGCCAATTGTCCTAATTTTTCAGTGGCATCGTGCATGGCAATGCTATAAAAACGTTCTTTACCCACCTGCTGAACACTTACCGTATTTGCTTGTAACATAATTTTTAAATGGTGTGACACCGCAGGACGTGATAAATGCAATCGCTCGGTAATCTCATTAACGTTCATTTTGCCATTTTCCAAAAGCAATTGTAAGATTTTATGGCGATTTTCATCGGAAAGTACAGTAAAAATGGGAATACACTCTTTCATTAATTGCATGGTCTGTTTAGGCATAATCAACCTTTCTTAGTCTATACGTTTAAAAATTTAAACATAAAATAAGCTAAAAATTTAAGTCGGTCAAGATATTTTTTAGTTTTCGCTATTATTTAATATTTAACAATAAAATCTAAAAAAATATCTCTTTCTTTTTATTTTATTAAATCGTACTACTTGCAAAATTGAGCTAACTGAGGCAGGGGCTTTATATTTTGAAAAAGCAATATTGTCCAAGAAGCTCAAGCGTTTCATGACAGTTTAACAGATATGCTTGCTACACCTCTATATGCACTAACAACCACTTGACTATTACCGATGAAAACCCAAATTTTTATTAGCTTTTAAAATAAAAATTATTATATAGTTAATCTTTATTAAAAGATTTAACCAGCATCAATAAAACTAATACAATTAAAAAAAGGAAAAAAGTTAATGATTGCTGTGGTAAAGTGGTACCTAAAAAAGTCCAATCAATTTCTGCACATTCACCAGAACCTTTAAATACCTCAGTAACCACTTGGGCAATCGGTAAAGTATCTAACCAATAATTTAAACCAGGTCCACAAGATGGCACTTCATCTGGTGGCAAGCTTTGCAACCAAACATGCCGAATTGCTACTGCTACAGACCAGCCAATACCAAGCAATGCCCCAAAAGCAAACAATAAACGTGACCAAACTTTTTTAGGATTGATGAGAAATGCAAGTAAAGCAAAAATCCCCATCACAATTAGCCCAACCCGTTGAAAAATACACAATGGGCATGGCTCTAATTGTAAAAATTTTTGGTAAAAGAAATAGGCAAATCCCATTCCTGTCACACTGAAAAAAAATAATAGCCCTGATAAACCTCTATAAGTAAACAATATTTGTTTTATGTTATTCATATTCATACTATCACCAAGTTTTTTTTAAGTATACTATTACATTTTAACAGTTTTACTAAATAAACGTTAGCGATATTGGGCAACAAATTGTTTAAATGTCATATTGTCTTGTTGCTCAAGTTGGGCTTGTTCAGCTATTGATTGTTTGGCTAATTGTTCATAATAAGTTTGTCGTTCTGGGTTTAATGTTTGCTGGCGTAGGGTGTTTGCGTGTTGTTCTGCTAGAGATTTCCCCAATTGCCATGCACTGCCATAACGTTCACTATCCGCCAATACCTGAGCGGATAACGTAAAATCAGGATTATTCACCCGACTTGTCATTAATGATAATGCCAAGCGATAATCATTACTACCATAATGACTGTCTAACAAGTTTGCTAAAGGTTGCATATTGTTTAGATGATTACTTGCCCAAGTATGAAATGATTGTTTACCTTGTGGCGTGTCTAATATTAAATCTATTTGTCGTCCTTGGTTTACAACTTTTTCTTGCATATTTGCCAAGATTGCTTCTTCATCAGGCAATAACTCTGGGCTATCACTCATTAAACAATATAATGCCAATATTTCTATAAAACAGGCTGTTGATAAGGAAATACCAATATCTGTATATGGGTCAAGGTCTATTGCTCGAAACTCAATATAGGCAATGCCTCTTTCTGCTAATGCAGTACTAGGAGCTTCGCCTGATTTAGCAATTTGTTTTGGACGAATTGGGCTGTAATATTCATTTTCAATTTGTAAAATATGGTCATTGATTTGAATTGGGTTGCCTTGTGCATCATCGACCCCTAAGGCAGTAAATGCCGAATGTGGTGTGTGAATGGCTTGACGTAATCCTTTAGTATATTCTGCTAAATCATTGTAACGAATATCAAGGTCATCTTGTACACTATTTTGATAACCAAGTTTACCCATGCGTAATGATGTTGCTTTGGGTAAATAATAAGTGGTATCATTTAATTTTTCTAAATGATGATTTCGCCCTTTTAAAAAACAGCGACACACACAGGGACTAGCACCAACTAAATATAATACCAACGCATTTAAACGTTTAAAGTTACGAATTAATGCTAAATATTTTTCATTTTTAAATTCAGCTAATGGCTGTTTATCGTGTAAATGTTGTTGCCACTGACGAAATAATGTGTCACCAAAGGATAGGTTATAGTGTAATCCTGCGATGGTTTGCATACGTCTACCATAACGAATACCCAACCCATGTCGATATAAAGTTTTTAACCGTCCAATATTTGATGAGCCATAGTCTGCCAAAATAATATCTTCATCGTCATCTGATAACATACATGGCATGGACAATGACCAAAATAACTCATTATTTTCTAAAGAATTTTGTACAAGAATATGTAATTCTTTGAGCATATTTAACGCTTGCTGTGGCGTAGACTGTGGTTTGGTAATTAATTCTAATAAACTTTCAGCGTAATCAGTCGTAATAAACGGGTGAGTTAGTTTTGAACCAAGTTTACTTGGGTGAGGTGTTTTGGCAATGTAGCCTGTTGGACTCATGCGAAGTCCTTCTTTTTCAATGCCTCGCTGCATACCTGCTAACATATCTGCTGTAAGCCAAGTATCAATTTCATGATTGTTAATTGTCATAAAAAATCCAAAAATAACGGTCAAAATTTTTGGTCATTATGACATTAAAGCCATGAAATGCCTAGCATAGAATGTTATGGATTTCTGTGATAAGGATATTCAATTTTTGCCAGTAGTAAAATATCATAAAAAAACCCCAATCAATTTGATTGGGGTTTGTGATTATGTTGTGATTTACCTCATGACTGGGTACATGGAAAACTCACTGAACTGCTCGTAGTATGGCCACTCAGCCCACGCATTTAATCACGTCTGCGTGATTGCACCAGCAAATGCGTAGGCTGAGTGGCCATACTACGCAAATGCAGGGCTGAAACAGTTTTCCTTGTGATAAATTGTCTTGGCTTATCTCGTAAATGACGCAACATCATTCATCACCAGATGGTGAAACGCTAAATCTCACAACTTGTGCATATTGTGCAAAATTTATGGTTAATCGTCAATACCTTTAACGATAAAAGGCAAATATACACGACAGATAGCGTCTTGTATTGATATATCTTTTGATAATCCTGTTACGACTCTATTTGTCGTGTATTTTTACCAAAGCCCCTATTCTGACTTGATTTTATTGTCGAAAAACGTTTATTTTATACTAGTTTATATTTTCCACAATAACAAATGAATAGATAAGGCAACTTACCATGAGTAATGGTTTTCAACAAGTTTTACAAGCATGGAATGTACAAGACCCTGCATTGGTTGATATGTTGGTCGCTTTAACCAAAGAGCCAGACCCTAAACCAACTAAACCCATTTCTGATGATGAATTAACATTTGAAAGATTTTTACAAACCATCTTTCATTGGTCATTTAAAGCCAAACACCCTAACGTACAGTTTGCTGAACGGGTAGCAATGATTGCAAAACTTGAAGCAGATGAAGGCGTGTATCCATTGCCTGACCGTTATAAAATTCATATTTTGTTGATAATGTTATGGGAAGATGGTAGCCCTTATGCTCGTTCTATACTGTTATCGGCGATAGATGCGTTACCTTTGAGTTATGGTGTTTGGAAAGGGCTAAAACGCATTTTTAAAGAAGCTGAGCAAAAACATGATTATGAGGTATTTGCTCATATTACGGCTAAAATAGATTGCGAACGTTATAATCAACGCACCCGTTCAGCAGTTAGTCTTGCCACAAAAACTTATATTAGTTTACGGGCATGGCGATTTTTACGCAATATTGGTAGAAATTCTAGCTGGTTATATCCGCATGTTGCTTCACAAGTGCTTGCTTGCTACCCTGAAGATTTTAATCATAAATTAAGTTGGGTACTTAATCATATTTGTTTTCATGAAGGCCGTTATTATCAATCACGTCTTTATACATCTCGTAATTTTTCATTAGGTTCTTCTCGTACTAAACAATTATTTCATGCAAAAGAGCGAGCGTTTACGAAAGCATGGCGTTTAGACCCTAAGCCATTATTAGATTTATTATTAACTGCCAACAATGAGGCGATACGCCAGTTTGCCACTGATAGTTTAAAACATGACTTTGACCTTGCATTGCGTGATGTGACTGTTGATGTTATTCAACAATTATCTGCGATTAATAGCGTAAGTAATGCTCGTGATGAATTGATTGTTTGGCTATTGACACAGTCGCCCAATTTTGCACAGGTAAATTTTAAAAAGTTAGGGTTACATGATGTTGTTATTAAGTTGTTGTTTTCTAATTTTGAACAGGCTCATCAATATGCGTGCGATTATGCAAAAAGTTACGCCCCTAATTTACCATTTTCTACCTTGTTATTTTTATCAGAACATAAAAACGCTTTTATACGTCAATTTGCCATTGAGAAAATTTTAACCCTTGACCCTCGTAAAGATGTTGGCATTGAAGGGTGGAGAAAGTTATTAGTTTCACATTATCACCATCAACTTGCAACCAAACAGTTAATCTTACATTTTAATCGCCGTGATTTTTCGCCTGCTTGGTTTTTTGAGTGTTTATTAAGTAATAATAAATTTAGTATTGAGTTTGCCAGTAAACATTTAACGCATTTTTATCACTTAGATGAACTAGGCGTGGATTACTTTATCCGTTTAGTACAGCATTTACCAAACAACTTTTTGTATCATGACAGTATGGATTTAGCATTAGAGGCATTCAAACAGCTTGGCGTTAGCAAAGTAGCTCACACCATCTGGCAAATGCTACTGTTACACCCATTGTCACGAAAAAAAGTACAACGCTGGATTGATAGTGATGTTATTCATACGAATAGTTTATCAATAGATTTTTGGCAGGCGATAGCCTATGAACCTGACTGGCAATCTAATCACTGGGTACAAACATTGATTACACCAAGTCAAGATGATGTAACGACTTGGCAACATAAATTAGCTTTTGATTATTCACTGGCAAGTTGGGCATTGTCATTACTGGCAGATGTTCGCCGTTTCACTTCGGCAAGTTTAAGCTTGAGTTGGCTGATGAAATTAATTGAAAGTGATGATGGTCATATTCGCCAATTTGCTATTGAACGAATTAATAAAGGTTTTATCCCTGCTGACTTCTTGCCTGCTAATCATGCAACGTTAAATAATCAACAAACTAGCTCTCATGATGCTGTAGATTTACATGGACAAAGTTTTCTGTTTACTGGCAAAATGGCAACCATGCCTCGAGCCGAAGCAGAAAATCTGGTCAAAAATGCCAATGGTAAAATTAGTAGTACAGTGAGTGCTAAATTAACCTATTTAGTCATCGGTGATGAAGGTTCGCCATTTTATGGTAACGGGCGTAAAGGTAGCAAACAAGTCAAAGCCGAAAGTTTAAATACAAATGGGGCAACGATTAAAATCATTTCTGAAACAGCATTTTTACAAATGTTATCAGGTCAAAACCGCCAAACTGATGAGAATCAAACTCTTGCAGGAGCTAAAATAATTTGGCAGATGGCTGTTAGTAAACCAGATACACCAGCCAGCCATTTAGCAATTTACTATTTACGTCATCATCATGAAAAATTATGTATGGAATTAACTGACCGTCCTGTAGACCCTGATGCAGTCATTCCAAATACATTTTTTAGTGCAGAACGGATTATTCCATTATTATCACATGGATATCAAAAATTGCGTGAATTTGCGATACAAATCGTTAAGCATGAATTAACGAATTGGCAAGTTAGCCCACAACAGTGGCTGATGATGGCAGAAAGTCCATATCATGATGTGCATACCTTATTAACTGAAGCACTCTTAGCAGATGTTTCTATTAAAAATCATCATTATCATCAAGATATTGATAAATTATCAGCATCAATGCTATATTTACTGATTGATAGTCGTCAATATTTTGCTCGTCAATTGGGCATTACTTTATTATTACGTTATCCACAATTTCATGATGCAAATACATTATATTGTTTGACCGAAAGTACAGATAGAGAAGTACGTTACGCCTCCGTAAAAATGTTATGGAAATATTATCGTGAAACGCATATTCCCAAACATTGGCAAGCCAAACATCTGACAAACGAGCAAACAGCAAAACCTAAAGCAGACCTCCAGCTAAAAGATTTACCCGCTGAACCTGAACAATTATTATTGTTATTAAAACGTGGCTTATTTGAGTTACCACCAAGTCGCCTTACACAATATACTGTAAGCAATAATGAGCCACAAAACACGTCAAAATTAAAATTCATTTCTGCCAGTCATGCCAAAGTTGCATTAATTGAAACGTTTCGAGATGTGGCTTTAAACGATGAAAGTTTTGCTCATTATGTATTACCATCATTACAAAATTTCATCGCCTCTTCAGGCAAAATGGAGCGTCATGCTTGTTTAGTGGCAGTTACTCGTATCTTACATCGCTATCCAAATTTAGCAAATAGTAACACAACGGCAACTTAATATTTATAAGATAAGATACATGAATTAAGTAAAAAATCTTAACTTATATACTGATAGAGATTAACAATGAATATCATGACATTACCCTACTGGGGGCAAATCATCAATGTAATTGGCAAACAAAATCTTGCCCTCTTTATTTGTAAACATGAAAATATCGCTAAATTATATCGTTTAGATTTTAGCGAACAACGCCCAACGCTTACTAACACTGACTTACCCGTTAGTATGGATAATTTATGTGCAATGACAGATGATACCGTTGTACTGATTGGAAACGATGGGTATTTATACCAAAGTGACTGGCAGGCAGGTTTCATCAAATTATTAAGCGACCGCCCTAGCTTTGATATTATGGGTATCAGCAAACAAAATGAAAATCTAGCGACCGCTATTGCTGTATTAAATTTTTCTCATTATCTTGCTGTACTGTACCCCAAACATTTACTGATTTGGCATTATCAAAAACATCAACTTGGGCAATGTATCATTCAATTACCTTTGGAATATACAGCAACAACAATTAGCCATTCAGCAGATGGTGAGTGGCTTGTCATTGGTGATAATCAAGGTTTTGTGAATAGTTATCATTTTAATGCCGATAAGACTGCCTTAGAATTAAGTTCTTGTGAACAGTTACATGAAGGCCGAATTACTGCTTTAGCTTTTGAGCCTATTGGACAGCAGTTTTTTTCAGCTGGGGCAGATAAACAATTATTACGCACGCATGTTCAGGGTAAATTACAAGGTATCGACCGAGGCAAAGCCAGTAATCATACACAAATGATAAACTGTATGTTAGTCACTGAGCAACGTTTGTATACAGGGTCTAATGATAAAAGCGTTAAAGCTTGGCAATTTGATAAAGGGCAACCCAGTGAGTGCAGAGTTGATTTATTAAAAATTAAACATTTAGCTTATATTCACCATTTAAAACAACCATGTGTTTTAACAGTAAATCATGATAACAGTTTACGCATTATTCCTGTTGATGATACGGGTAAGTTATCTAAAGTAAATACGACAATTGAAGATGGTTATCAATATTTAACGCACTGTTTATCTCATCATGATTTTACAGAGGCTTTTGAACATCTTACACAGGTGATAGATGATAAAACGCTTAATATTGTAAGTAATGAGCTAAAAAAACAGTTAGGGGTTTTGCATCAAGAGCAATTCGTTACATGGATTACTAATACAAATTTAACTCAGACAGATAGAACGCTTGAAGATTTGATGATAAATAATCCACATCAAAAAATCCGTTTTATTGCTTTTGACGCATTAAAACAACGTGTTAGCAATCATCATGATATTCATGCTTCAAAATATTTAACATCTGCATTAAACAGCGGTTTTGATGATATTCAACAGTTAGCAATACAACAATATTTGATAATTGCTCAAAATAACCCAGCAAGCAAAACCCAAGTTGTTAATATTCTTGAAAAAATATTGAATGATAAATCGGTAAATAGTCGCAAGCAGGCATTAGCAGGACTTGAGTCTTTATTTCCTGATGATAGCCCTCAGGCGGATTTGTTGGCATTGAAATCAAATAAAAATGATATTCAACAAGCAGGGTTAATTCGTTTATATCAACGAAATATGTTAAACTCGCTAGAGGTAAAGCGTCAATTAGCCCTATTACAAAATAGCGATGATTTATTGGTGCGACAAACCGCATTTTATATCGCAATTTTGACTCAACCACAATTAGCCAAAGTTCTGAAACATAGCGATGCCCAATTTACCCGTATGTTACAGGATTTTGAAGATTTTCGTTTATTATCAAGACATCAAGAAAATTCGCCTAGTGCTTTAGATGTGATTAGCGATGCTTTTAGTCAAGGAATTGATGGCATCAAAGCTATTTTCAAAAAACAACAGTTTTCTTTAACCAGTCAAGAGCTTGAGCCATTGTTACAAGGTTTAAGCAATCCTCATACTGATATTAGTTTTCGCTCGGCATATGCGTTAGCATTATTACATGATGCACGGGCATTTGGGACATTATTACGTTTAATTCATTGTGATGATGAAAATATTCGTATGAGTATTGCTGTAGCATTGGGTGAGCTTGGTTTAGACGATGCAAAATCTATTTTGCCAATTTTATTAAACGATAGCAGTCATCAAGTGCGTGACAGTGCCATGCAAGCTTATGGTAAATTAGAAAATGATATACTGGCATGGGTAAAAGTTGGGTTTGCCAGCAATGAGCAAAGTATCCATCAACAAGCTTTAAAACTGTTACTCACACATAGTAAACAACAAAGCACCATTGATGATAATACGATTGCTGTACTCACTGAAACATTAAATAATCCATTTATGGCGGTACGGCAAGAAGTGGCGAAAGTGTTTATCAACCAAATAGCAAAACAAAATCACTTACAAGCCATTCATTTTTTAACACAAAGTCACTATGATGACATTCATCAAATAGCGTTTCTTGAATGGCAATCGTTTATTGCTAAGTCATCAAAAGCTCACGACGACACAATATTTAATCAAACTTTAGCACAATTTTTAGCCAATCCATTTGAACAAATTCGTAAACAAGCTTTTAATTTTGTATTGAAAGAACGTAAGCGTTTTGGACTTATCAATCTGATTAAACTTGCGTTTGATAGTCCATTTGTGGATATACGAAAGCTTGGCTTGACGACTTTAGAACAGCATAAAAATCTTGAGTTATTATCATTAATTACTAAATTGTTTGATGATGAAAATCATGAATTACGCTTGATGGCTTTAACGATTGCATTAAATATTGATAATACTGAAATATTAGCAAAAGCGTTAAGTAGTCCTTATACTGATATTCAGTTGCGTGCATCTCAAGCCCTTGCCCGTCAGGGAGATGACAGCAGTTTTGCAACTTTTGAAAAATTTTTACAACAACCTGCTCCGTTGGACAAATCAGATAAAGAGCTAAAGCATTGGCAAGAAAACTGTTTACAATCATTAATTGGTATGGCAGAGCTTGGCGATAGCCGAGGTTTTGCTTGGTTTGATAAGTTTTTGCATCACCCAGATGTTGATTTTAGCGATGTAGCAATGCTCGTTGTTTTTGTGACAGATGTCAATTGTTTAGACAGATTAGCACAATGGCAAAATAATGAAAATGTAAAAATCAAAAACTCTGCCAGTTTTGCCTTAGCTGTTTGGGGTGATAAACGAGGTGAATTAATTTTTAAAGAAAGACTATCTGAACTGCAAGAGCTACAGGCAAAAAATGGTTTTGGTATTCACCATGTCAATCAATTACAAACCTATTTACAAAACAAGCAAACCAATCTTGTCAGCAATTTATTAATCATATTTTATGATTTATTAATGTCACCTAAATCACCAAAATTATTGCTTGAAGCATTAACGATTGCTAATGAAGAAACCGCGATTTTATTTGCAGGCGTGATTGCTCGTTATGACCAGCCAGAGCAAGTTTGGCTGTATGTTGCTAATTATCTTAATCAAAAACTGCAACACCAAGAGCATCATCAAAAATCTAAACAAGTATGGGAAATCACTGATAAAACGCTTCAAGCATTAGCGACTTTTGCAGTCAATGCCCCTGTGATAGTTAAGCTTAAAACCGTTAAGATTTTAGATGAATTAAATAAACAATCCTCATTCCAAGCATGGCAAAGTTTATGGCTTCCATTTTATCAACGTTATCACGCCCAAATCTTACCTATTAATCAACAATTATCATCTAATTCTGACTCTGCCCAATATTGGCAATCGGTCGCTTTTGGGGCATGGTTAGGCGTGTTACGACAAGCCAATTATAGCAATGTCAATACTGTGCTAAAAGCAATGACTGAATTGATGGCTTTGGCAAAAAAATATCCAATTTGGCAACTTAGCGTACAACAAGTTTTTTTATCATTGTTAAATCATAACGATTTTAAAGTGCGTGATTTAGCATGGCAAAGTCTACAAAAATTAGATATTGATAGTAATAAACTGGCAGAAACTGCGATTAGTTCAACACATGCTGACATCGTTCGACAAGGTTTAACACTTTGGTTATCAAAACATGAAGATAACCAAGCCAATCAGCAATTACAACAATTATTAAAAACCAGTAGCCCTATTTTAACTCAAGAAGCCTATCAAATATTAATCAAACGTATTGGCACATTATCAGCTGGATTATTAGCACTTGAAACGTATTATCTACCATTACGCCATCAAGTTGTTGAAAGTTGGAAAGAAATCACTGACAGCCAACAACAACATGAAAAACAAAAGTTGTTACAGCAAGCCATTTATAATGATGATTGGCAAACAAGTTATTTAGCATATCAACAATTATGTGCGATGAAAACGATTAACCTTCAAGATTATCAAGATGGTTTAATTGAGCTTTGGCAAAATAGTCAAAATCATCATGAGCAAAAACAAGCGTTACAACTTATTCAAAAATATTTTGTTAATGATAATGTAGATAAGATATTGTCATTATTGGATAGTCCAAAAAATTTATTAGATAGTAGCGATATTTATCATACCATTGCTCAAATGCGAAATGTCAGCATCGTACCAAAACTACTGGAAAAATTTCAGCAGAACAGCAATCATCATTCACAAATTTATCAAACAATTTTAACTATCAGTGGTTTTGACCAATCAATTCAAGATTATGATAATCAGTCCAGTGATAAACGTTGGCTAGAAACACAATATCCTCGCCATGTTGATATATTGTTACAGCTTGGGCAAACTTTACTGAATAAAACCTATTATCATGATTTTGCTAAATTATTAGAAAATTTGGCATGGGTAGAAGATAAAAATTTATCAAGTCAAATTGACAATCTTTTGTTACACGCTTTAAAACAAATGCCAAGTCAATACACTGCCAAGATTATTCAGGCAATCACTTATCGTGTTGAACACCGTCAAGGCAGTTTAATTGGTTTACAACAATCATTAGCCAACAAAGATTTTGACATTCAATTCTTATCTGCAGAAGCCTTGGCAAAACAGGGTATCAAAGATGGCTTTACAATATTAATGGCAACCATTGACCATAATAACGATGGCAACATTCGCCGACGTGCAGTACTGGCATTGGGTCTGCTTGCTGATGAACGGGCTTATGACAAACTCATCAAACTGGCAGAAGACAATGACCATTATCTACAAGATGTTGCCAGTGAAGCCTTAGGACATCTGGGCAAAACGGATTATGGACAACATATTTTTAAACTATTGGCAAATCAATTAAGCCAAACCTCAAACTTGTACAATCCTGCGATTGAACATTGGCTTAATGGATTGCGTTGGTTAAATACTGACCAAAGCTGGCAGGAAATTCGCCGATTTATCCAAAAGGATGAAGGCTATCATTCTTCTTATATGTCTAATATGCAACTACATGCCATTTCACTGTTGCAATATAATCCTGATGACAAAAATCGTGAAGCATTATTAGCCTTACTACGCAATGTTAATCATCATTTGGCATTAGAAATTAGCTTAAATACTGCTGGACTTGTTTGGGGCAATGATAAAAATACCGTCTATCCTTATGATTGGGCAGTATTACAAAGCAAATATCCATTGTTAAAAGAACGTTTAAGCCTACAACGGATTAGCCAATTTGCCTCCGTCGATGAGTTATTGAGCTTTATCAGTACCATCACGTTATCATCACTAAATCATGAAGTCGCCAAAACACTTACTCAAGCAATACTTGAACGTAGTCAAATGTCTACGACCACTTTAAAAGTATTGCTTAATAGTCAATTTATTGATAAAAAACAATTGGGATTACGTTACTTAACTAAGCACTCAGTCGATACTTGGTCAAAAGATATTGAAAGTATCGTCTGGCAACAGTTTAACCAAACTAAACAGCTTTGGATTGATGGCTTAACAAAAGCCAATACTGAGCCAACTTTTGCCAATCAATACACCAAAGAGCAACAAAGTTTAGTTAAAACCCTTGAACAATTTGTTTGGTTATTGATGCGTTATGCTCAAGATGAAATGCAGGTGCATCAACTATTGCAATGGCTATTAGATAATGAAAAATTATCCATCAATCAGGCAATTACCTCCATTGCTTTAGTACATAATCATTGGTTAAAACAGGCGTTATTAGCTTTATTGGCTCGCAAATCACCATTGTCAAATAACTGGATAAATTTATTAAGTCATGTTGATTATTGGGCAGATGCACAGCTACAACAGCTTGCCAGCCAAATCACACAAGGTCAAATCCCTCCAAAAACTCAAGAAAAACCTTCATTGTTACAACGTTTTGCTGATTTTATCACTGCCAATGAAACACAAAAACCTAACAGTGAGCAACTTATTGTATGGGTGAAAACAGCCAATCTTGACGCATTATATCAATTGGCAAGTGATGACTCACAACATGAGGCGTTGCGAATTAGTGCCATTGAGGGCATCGGACAAATCAATCAGCCAGAAGTTGCTAATTTATTGCAAACCCTGCAACAAACTGACCCAGACAGCGACATTCAACGCAGTGCGTTTTCGGCATTACGCCGTTATCAACGCCGTCAAGATAAAATCAATAAGGGATAATAATGATGACACACTCTTTGACAACCAGTAGCCAAGAGCCAGTCAATGCGACTGCTCAAACAAAAACAGGCTTACAAATGCGACTTGATTATGGACAGCCCAGTCAAGTTCATGCTGACCATGTGGCACTATTTGCTCAGCTTAACCGCTCTGAGGTCGCTTTTCATGCCAATGTAAAACAGCCATTATTATTTCGGGATTGTTTGCTTGCTTTATTTGATATTGTTAGCAGTGATTATCGCTATGTGCCAAAAGACCGCTCAGCATACACCGCTTTTATGCAGATGAAACGAAACTCGGCAAATGCTAATTTATTTTCTGCCCAACGTGCTTATTTTGATTGGGTATTTAATAATGACCCTTTGGCATATTGCATTCTCGACCCGATTGTGCAGGTTCATGAACAAGGCGTAACTTTTGAAGTATTTAGCAAAGATGAAGGCTGTTATGCCCAATTAACGTTTCATCATCAACTATTTGATAATGTCGATAATGTGGTATATGGCACGACCAATATTGATTATAGCTCTACTTTATTACAAGGCATTGAACAAATCCGCAGTTATCGCACGACTCATTTGGATATTGGGCATGAGGCAATTGCTTTACAAACCTTAAAAGAAACGACCAATGATACCCTAGAAGTCATTGAAAAACGCATCAATGTACCAAAAACATGGATACGCTCTTTGTTACAAGTGCAGTCAGCTATCCAATTAAGCCAAGATACTTTTAGCCTTGACCCTGTGGCGTTATATAACATATTGTTTGAATTACGCATGAAAGCAGACATTAAAGGCAAAAAACGTGGGCTGGTGATTGAATTATCACCAAATAAATACCCAACATTGATGCTTGAACCGTTTGATACCGTCATTCAAAGCAACAGCCAGCCCTATCAAGGTAAAATCGCTAAAGTCATTCGTTTATGGGGCAGAAGACGCTTAGCTTTATTAAAAAAAGTATTTCCTTATACTAAACATATTGAAGTCAGTTTATTGGGGCAAGGCATGCCTAGTTATTGGCATTTGCGTGGTGAGGGTTTTCATTTGACCTTTGCCATGACAGGATTTAGCCAAGCCAATTGGTCGCAAGCCTTAAATTTTGATTTATTATTGCCAAAACGCCCAGATGGCCAAACAAATAATCAATCAACCTCAGCAAGCCTGCTTGAAGCCTTACAACAAAAACCTTGCTCGCTAAAAACTTTAGCCAAGCAATTAACCCTCACACCAGCCCAATTACGTCCATTATTGTTACAATTGGCACAACAAGGCTTTATTCGCTATGATGCCACCCAGCAACTGTATTATTATCGTCCATTGACTGATGAACCGCTTGCAATGCAAGATTTTGCCTATTCAAATTTGGCACAAAAACATGCTTATGACATTGCCTCTCGCCCCAATGCCATCAGTAATTTTTTGGTTCATATCGTTCCCAGCAAAGGCGTAGATATTTGTGCGGATATTGAGGTCAGCGAAGACCGCAGAAGCTATCACAGTAAGCTACAATTAAACGAAGAAGGCATGGTTAGCCATGCTGAGTGCAGTTGTCCACAATTTTTACAACATCGTTTAATGCAAGGGGCTTGTAGTCATTTGATTGCTTTACGCATTGCTTATGCTCATTATGATGCCAAAAAAGACCCAAAACAACGTTGGCAAGAGACCCGTTTATTTAGTAAACGTTTAAAACAACAGCCTCAAACGACATCAAATCATCGTCAGATTGAGCAAATTCAAATTACGTTAAATCAAAAAAAGGTCATTATTGAACGTATTGGTGGTAAAAAAGCAGGTCGTCAGCAATTTGTATTTAATCAACCTCAGACCGCCCATCGTGCATTTTTAACCCATATTGCCCATATTCAAGCCACTGGCTTTTTAGAAAATCAGGTGATTTAAGCCATGTCAAATCGTCATTCAAATCAACAAAGTTTACAACAACAATGGGAACAACGTTGGCACGCCATTGAAGAGGCAGGCGGACGTTATCAATACATACAACAGCAATTGCGTAAACAAGGATTTTTATTAGAACGCCGACCCATTGACCAAATGAGTAAAAAAGAACGAGAGCGTTATAAAAAAACCCTAAAACAAGAGGCTCAGGCTAAACGTCAAATACAAAAAGACACTTGGCAAGCCTATAAAGCCAATCATATTGTGCATTTAGGGCAAGGCATTTATTGGTCTGATGATACCAGTGCGGATAAATGGGATTTAGCCGATGCCCAAAAACGTTTGGTTGAAAATCAATTACCAGTGTTTAAAAATCCTCAGCAATTGGCCAAGCAACTAAACCTAACCATTCCTCAATTAAAAGGTTTATGTTATCAACGAGAAGTGGCGACCTATTTGCCTTATCATCATTTTACCATTGCCAAACGTAATGGTTCAGCTAGACAGATTTGGGCGCCTATTCCATTATTAAAAAGTGTACAGCGTTGGATTTTGGATAATATTTTAAATAATTTAATGATACATGGTTCAGCACATGGGTTTATCCGTGATAAATCCATCGCTAGCAATGCCAATATTCATACCAATAGCCGATTGCTTATCAAACTAGACATTCAAGACTTTTTTCCATCAATCAGCCAAAAACGGGTTAAAGGCGTGTTCCGTCATGCAGGCTACCAAGAACAAATTGCTACTTTGTTGGCGTTATTATGCACTGAAGCCCCCAGAGAAATCATCAAACATCAAAACACCACCTATTATGTCGCCCTAGCAGAGCGTTGTTTACCACAAGGAGCCCCCACCAGTCCTGCCTTAACAAATATTATTTGTTTAAATCTTGACCGCCGTTTGACAGGATTGGCTGAGAAACTTGGGTTGCGTTATAGTCGTTATGCGGACGATTTGACTTTTAGCTTGCCTGCCAACACTGATATTTCTCACGAAGCAGAAAAAACCCTTATCAGTCAGTTATTAGGCTCAGTTGCCAAAGTGCTAAGCGAAGAAGGATTTGCTATTCATCGCAAAAAAACCAAAATTATCCGTCATGGTAATAGCCAACAGGTAACAGGGCTGATTGTTAATGGTGATGGCTCACCTCGTGTGCCACGTCATATTAAACGTATGTTGCGTTCAGCGGTTTTTAATTTAGAACAAGGCAAGGCACTGCCCGAAGGCGAAAGCATTGCTCGCTTAAAAGGGTTTGCCAGTTTTATTGCCATGACTGAGCCTAAACTGGGTAAAGCATTTATTCAACGTTTAACAGCGATAGAAAAAAACCAACAATAAACGATTTTTATCCCTTACGCTAAATCATTTTAACCTGATGGACAATGCCATGTTTGAGCATTGTCCTAATTTTGCTTTTCTTCATGAATAATAATTGAACTTCAATTTTCTATCTGATAAAATCCGTGTCGTTATATTTTATCATGATGTATCCTGTCTTGTTATATTTTCAATCAAACGCATGATTTTGCTAGGAAAACTTATTAATTAATATTGCTTTTGAGATAATTATATGCGTTTAACTACCCATTCCCTCAAACAACAGCTTGATTTAAAACATCATGAAGCCATTGAAAATGAACAAATTTCGTTATTACCTCGAGCTATTCTTGCATGGCTTGCAGGGGCGATATTTTTATTTGCGTTAGCCCCTTATTATATTTGGGGAATTGCGTTATTATCTCCTGCTATTTTATATGCTCTACTCATTCACCCAATGTCAAATTGGCAAGCATTTTGGATTGGGGAAATGTATGGCATGGGGCTATGGTGTGTTGGGGCATTTTGGCTATATACGTCAATTCATACTTATGGTAATACGCCTGCATTTTTAGCATTATTGATGATTGGTTTTGTTGGGATTGTGATGGGGCTGTTTCATGGGGTGATGGCTGTTATCTTCAATCGTTTTTTTGGTAAACAGCCTGCCAGTTTTGCTTCATTATGGGTATTACAAGAATGGTTAAAAACATGGCTTTTTACAGGATTTCCATGGTTATTTGTTGGTTATGCGTTTACCGAAGAAGACTGGGCAACCAGTATCGCTCCTGTGTTTGGGGTATTTGCCATTAGTTTTGTCGCAGTGTTTATTTCTGCAACCTTAATAGAACTCATTCGCAAACGTTATCGATATTTATTACCTGCGATAAGCTTTTTAGTAATAATGTGTGGACTTTGGTTGGTTTCACCTCAATGGACAAAACCTAAAGAAAACAGCCAAAATTTGAGTGTTTCATTAATTCAAGGCAATATTCCTCAAGATTTAAAATGGCTGGCTGATTATCAGATGGAAACCCTTGCCATTTATGCTAAACTTTCTGCAACGGAATGGGGGCAAGATATGGTCATTTGGCCTGAAGCTTCTATTCCAATGTTTCAAACAGAGGCTTGGGCATTTATTGTTGAAGTCGTAAAAATTGCTAAAGAATATAATAGTGCGTGGGTAACTGGCATTCCTTACCAAGATGTGGAAGCATATGACCCAAAAGTTGATAGTTATGAACCATTTTATAACAGTGTGATGGCTTTGGGAACGGCATCATCTGGACTGTACAAAAAACAAAATCTTGTTCCTGTGGGTGAATATATTCCTTTTGAGGGAGCTTTAAATTGGGCATTGCCTGATTTGATGGGCGGGCAGTTAAGTTTTCGGGCAGGTTCAAACAATCAGTCTCCACTAAATGTCAAACAGCGAGCCATGGGGGTGGCAATTTGTTATGAAGTGGCTTATCCTGATACCACTCGTAACAATGCTAAAAATACTGACTTTTTATTGACTGTTTCAAATGATGCGTGGTTTGGCACATCGGCAGGGCCTTTGCAACATTTACAAATGGTACAAATGCGTTCTATTGAAACGGGACGTTGGTTTTTACGAGCAACTAACACAGGAGTGACGGCGATTATTAACGATAAAGGTAAAATCGTAAAAAAAGCTCCACAATTTCAACGAACAGTCTTAAGAGGCGAAGTCGAAGCCCGTACAGGTACAACACCATTTATGCAATGGGGCAGTTATCCTGTGTTGGCATGGTGTGGACTGTTATTATTATTTAGCTGGTTTGGCAGAAAAATTAGCAAAAACATCTAAAAACAGCAAGGTTTTTCAATAGAATGTAAAATTTTAGTATATAATAGTAACAGACTTTCGTTATAATAGACGGTAAATGATTTATCAAACTTGTAGAGGTGTTTATAATGGCACATGATGTAGTGGATAACAACCCTAAAAAAGAAATTCTCTTTGCATTAATTGGCATTGTAACTTTCTTGTCAATCGTTTTGCTAATTGGCATATCAGCATTTTTACGTCCCGCAGGTGACCATGTTGATGTTCAAGCACTTAATAAGACTGTAGAAGCAACAACTGCCCCTGAAGCCTCTGCACCTGCAACGACTGACACAGCCAAAACCGAAACTGCAACAACTGAGCAACCTGCCGAAGCAACTGCCAATACTGCAACCGCTGATAACGCTAAACCTGCTGAAGCAACTGCTAGCACTGCGACCGCTGATAACGCTAAACCTGCCGAAGCAACTGCCAGCACTGCAACCGCTGATAACGCTAAACCTGCTGAAGCAACTGCCAGCACTGCGACCGCTGATAACGCTAAACCTACCGAAGCAACTGCCAATACTGCAACCGCTGATAATGCTAAACCTACTGAAGAAGCTAAGCCTGCAAACTAATTCATATTTGTCATATTATCAAAACCGTAACGTCAAACTGCGATACGGTTTTTGTTATGTGTTGTTTTTATTCATAATATACTTGATATTGTTGTTCTAATGCCTGAATAATATTCATCAAATGATAAATATCTAAATTAATTTTTCCACGTGTACAAGCAACATATAGTAATCGCAATTCTTCAGGACTAATTTTCACTGTTTTATTAGCAATCGTAATTGTATATTGAAAATCATTATCAATTTGTACCCGTGACCACTCTAAACCTTTGGCTTTATGAGCCGTTGAAACAATATAATCTGCTTTATCTGGCTCAACTAAATTCTGTATGGCTTGTTTAATTGTGCTTGTACCATATTCATCAATTAATGTCACCAACGTTTTAAAATCGCTACCTTCATTACTTTCAGCATATTCTTGCACCTCTTGCCAATTATTAAAATATGCCAATTCTGGCACGGCATACGCAGGTTTATTCAGTTTTAACTGTTCTGATGCTTCACAAAATTTTAGTAATCTTTCTGTATCCGCCTGCAATGCAACTTTATGACCAACTTTTTGTCCTTTTAGTACATTCAACATCGCATTAGCATTGGTACGACATAAAATCGCATCTTTTTTACCATGAACCAAACTTTTACCTAATGTTGAATAACATTCAGGATTACCTCGCAATGGTACTGTTTCTTGTAATGCTCGCAAAAATAAATTGGCAATATCGGCGATTTTTTCGCCAAAACGAAACGATTGCGTTAATAATGTTTCTGGTAATGGTAAACGTTTCATGGCATTGACTGCACCACGCCATTCATAAATTTGTTGATGAGCATCGCCAACATAAATTACTTGGGTTGGCTGATTAATTAAAATGCCCATCATGAGCGGGTCGGCATCTTGTGCCTCATCAAACAAGATAAAATCAGCAGGAATGACTGGATTTGACAACGCCCACAATTTTAAATAAATATCATGCCCAATACCTGCGGGGTGATATGGGTCAATAGACTGTAACCAACGCTTTTCAACAAAAGGATATAAAGTTTCTCGCAACTGTTCGGCATCACTTGAAGAAATCCAGCTTGGAAATAATAAATGCCGAGGAGCTGGATAACTAGCACTAGTACTACAAAATGTACTCACTGCATCAATGATAAAACGAGCCTGTCGCTCTGGCGTTAATACCACATAATTACTATATTCCCATTCATCTCGTTTAATTTTTAACGGCGTTAATCCTAAATCTCGCCCTAAATGACTGGGAGAAAATCGGGGCAATTTTAGTTTATTTGTAATTTCTCGCTTTACATGACGAAATGCTAATGAATGAAAAGTACGGCATTCAATTCGTTGCGAAAATTTTTGTTGAGCCTCATTAGCAATTGCTTTATTAAATGCTAAATATAATCCTCGACCTGATAACTGGTTACCAATTAAATTTAATGTTGAGGTTTTGCCTGCTCCTGCATAAGCAACAATTTTAAATGATTGTCGAGACAACGCCATTGATAATGCTTGTTGTTGCTCTTGGGTGGGTGAGAATATATTCATAAATGTTTAAATACTAAATCAAAAAATTTCATTAATAAATCAAATACGGCTTTTATCTTCTTGAGAAATCAATTGCTCTTGTTTCTCTTTTTTGACCAAAATTTTTGCTAAAAACAATCCAAATTCAAATAATAAACACATTGGAATTGCTAATAAAATCATTGACAAACCATCAGGAGGCGTTACGAATACCGATATACCAAAACACGCTACTATCACATAACGGCGTTTATCTTCCAATGATTTTACTGACACCACACCCGCCAACACCAGCAATAAAATCGCCACAGGAATTTCAAAAGTCACACCAAAAATTAAAAATAGCTTTAAAATAAAATTTAAATAACTATCAATATCTGTCATTGGCAATACATTATCAGGAGCAAACATAATGAAAACTTTCAATACATTACCCAACACTACATAATACGCAAACGCCATACCAACATAAAATAACACAATTGATGACAATAAAATTGGCAACGCAACCCGTTTTTCATGTTTATATAAGGCAGGAGCAACAAATGCCCAGATTTGGTGTAAAATATATGGCACTGCTAAAATTATCGCTAAAAATAATGTCAAACGAATTGGTGCAAGAAACGATGATGTAATATCCGTTGCAATCATGGTCGAATTTGCAGGTAGCTGTGCAACCAATGGCATGGAAAAAATATCATATAATTGTCGAGAAAAACCTACCAATGCCAAAAAAAACACTAACACCGATAATAATATACGAATTAAACGACTGCGTAACTCAATTAAATGTTCTGTAAATGGCATATCCGCCAAATCTTCCTGCTGATTGGCTGGCTTAGATTTTTTAAATTTACTTAACATATCACCTCAAATATTAATCCAACGAATGTTGTGATAATAGTTTATCTGCCTGATAATTAGGTAAAAAAGGAGCTTTAGGCAAACGGCGTTTTTTATCATAATCACTTAATAAAAACCAACGATAATACATTGGTTCAGTGATAGATTTAACTTTTGTTGTGGACTGTTTGGTTAAGCTTACCAAATGCTGATTATCTGATTGTGGATTAAGAGCATCATGAGGTTCATTTTCCGTAGTTTGTGAGGTCTGGGAATGTTGTTGATGTTTAAGGTTATGAAGGCTAGTTTTTAACTGCTCCATTTCCTGTTTCATTTCTAGCTCAGCCTGTTTAATTTTTTGCAATTCTTCTTGCATTTTTCGGCGAGTTTCGGCAAGGTCAAGTTCCGTTTCGATTTCTGATTGAATATGACTCAAGGTTCGGCGAAATTTGGCATACCAACGCCCGACCGTACGAGCAGTTTGTGGTAATTTTTCAGGGCCAAGCACAATTAAAGCAATTGCCCCAAAAATCAACAGTTCGGAAAAACCAATATCAAACATAGATTGATTAAGGTTTATTAAACATTTTGTTTATCTTTTGGTGTTGCTTGACTAGAATGATTGTTGTTGTCTTGTTCGATAGTCAAATTTTTTTTGGCATGTTGGTCATTTTCATCACGCACTGCATCTTTAAAGCCTTTAACCGCACTGCCTAAATCTTTTCCTGCATTTTTTAGTTTTGATGTGCCAAATAATACCACCACGACCACTAAAAAGATTAACCAATGTGTGATTGAAAAACTACCCATAATAACCCCTTTTGTTTTTCTACAATATAAATTGCTAAAAAGAATGATGGTTAATATAACATATTATCACAAATAAAAACATTTACGATTGCATTCGTGAGGCTTTTTCAGCAATGCCTGATAAACCAAAACGCCGAGCCAACTCGTTTAATACAAAGTTAACAGGAATATCAAACCATGCTAACGTTACCATTGTATGAAACCAAATATCAGCTATTTCATAAACCAAATCTTGTGAGGCTTTATCTTCGGCAGGGTTTATTAAGTTTGATTTATCAATATCTTTTGCAGAGATAATTGCTTCTGTCGCTTCTTCACCGATTTTTTCTAAAATTTTATTGATACCTTTATGATATAAATTAGCTACATAGGAACTATTTGGGTCGGCATTTTTTCGACTTTGTAATACATTATCTAATGCTAATAAAATATCACTTGTTGCTGATGGTTTGATGGTATTGGCTAAATTTGTGGTTGATTGTTCAGAGTTTTGATAAATTTCTGTTGGGTCTTTTAATACATCATCTGTTGTCGTCCAATGCAGTTCGCCATTGTCTTTTGTTAATAATCGATAAAAACATGACTCACGCCCTGTATGGCAAGCGATACCGCCTTGCTGAGTTACTGATAAAATAATCACGTCCGCATCACAGTCTAAACGAATTTCATGCACTTGTTGAAAATGCCCTGATGTTTCGCCTTTATGCCATAACTTTTGTCGAGAACGTGACCAATAGACCGCCTGTTGTTGTTGAACAGTTAATTCTAATGCTTCCCGATTTTGCCAAGCCATCATTAAAATACGACCTGTCGTATAATCTTGAGCAATCGCAGGAATTAATCCATTTTCGTCAAATTTTATTTTGTCTAACCAACTCATCAGCCATTATCCTTTATCATGTCATTACTCTTACATCTTATTTGCAGATATTAAGAAATTTTTTGACGAAATGCCTCACGCAATGCAGTATTCATTGGAATAATTTTATTTTGACGATAATCATAAGTTGCAAATTTCATTAACGCATTGGCAATTGGTGAGCCATCAGACATACGGGTAACTTTAAAAATAAAATCGCCACCGTGATTATGTAGATTTTCTACACCCACTTCAAACAATAATTCTTCTCGAATACGAGCATAACTTAGAATATTAATCACAATATTAGTCGTTACCAACCCTTGAAACTCGCCTATCGCTTCTTTAATTGCTTTTGCATATAAAAAACGTGAACGAGCTTCAGACAATAGACAAGTGATGGCTTCTATGGTTAAATTTTGTCCGATATCTACTTCACTATGACGCACTCGCAATACTGTCTCAAAAATAAAAATTGAATTTTCAGTTTCAGTGCTTAATCTAGACATAGAGAGACACTCCTTGTATCAAGTATCGAAAATAATCGTAAAATTGCCAATGATAATTGAGCAAAATTAATAAACAACACATCAATATCTTCTAAAAACAACTGGTCATTTTAGTATCTTACCTGTTATCAAAAGTATTGATAACCGAATATTTTACTGTAAAAGCATCATCTTGTGGAAAAAAATTTGAAAAAATATCGCAATTGAATAAAAAATTTGCTAGAATACCGCCTTCCCACCTCAAGGCAGTAATGATAAAGATTTAGGTCGTTTACTGGCAAACAGGTAATTTTTCAGATTTTGAAAACAAGAGGTTTTTCATGAAATTAAAAACTCGCCGTGGTGCAGCCAAACGTTTTAAAAAAACTGCAAATGGTTTTAAACGTAAACAAGCATTCAAACGCCACATTTTAACCAAAAAATCTCCTAAGCGTATCCGTCAGTTACGTGGCATGAAATTAGTTCATGTATCAGATGAAGCACGTGTTGTGCGTATGTGTCCTTACTTATAAGCTTATAAGATAAATAGTAACCATCGGATTTTTAAAGAATAAAATAATTTAGGAGTAAATATGGCTCGTGTAAAACGTGGTGTTCAAGCAAATCGCCGTCATAAAAAAGTATTAGCCCTTGCAAAAGGTTACTATGGAGCCCGCTCTCGTGTGTTCCGTGTAGCAGTTCAAGCCGTTACTAAAGCTGGTCAATATGCTTATCGTGACCGCCGTAACAAAAAACGTTCTTTCCGCCGTTTATGGATTGCTCGTATCAATGCAGGTGCTCGTCAAAATGGCTTAAGCTACAGCCGTTTCATCAATGGCTTGAAAAAAGCAAACATCAATATCGACCGCCGTGTGTTAGCAGACATTGCTTTACATGATGCGGTAGCATTCACTGCATTAACAGAAAAAGCAAAGCAAGCCTTATCTGCTTAAGTTTTTGACAGAACACACGAATTTTCTTATCTATGAACATTTTTAGCAAGTTGATAAGAAAAAAGTAGTAAAAAATGCGGTTAAACCCAAAAACTCAGCCATTAGGTAGATTACTTAATGGCTTTTTTTGTTATTGCGATTAGAATATAATAAATTTCAACGATTTACTTTGTGTGATTATATCATGAATGAACGAAATTTAATTAGCGAGCGTTTGGCTCAATTTTCTGAGAACTTGATAGACTTAGCACAGCCTGAGTTTTCAGAGTATGCACAGCTTGCTCAACGCCTGATTGATACAGCGGATAATAGCCAATCTTTGCAACAAATCCGTGTACAATTAACAGGTAAAAAAAGTCATTTAACCCTGTGGTCAAAGCAACTTGGAGGCTTAGACGCTGAGGGTAAAAAGCTAATGGGCGGATTTTTGCATGAATTGCGAACAACAATCCAAAGCCTATTGCAACAAGCTCAAACAAATCTTGAAGAAAAAGCATTACAGGCAAAATTATTGGCAGAAACGATTGATGTTACCTTGCCTGCTCGTGGACAACAAATCGGTAATTTGCACCCTGTCACGATGATAGCAGAACGTATGCAAGGATTTTTTCGCCAAGCTGGTTTTGAAATTGCCACAGGCCCTGAAGTAGAAAGCGATTATTACAACTTTGAAGCGTTAAATATCCCATCGCATCACCCAGCCCGAGCGATGCACGATACATTTTATTTTGATGCTAATTATTTATTGCGTACGCACACCAGTTCAGTACAAATTCGCACCATGCAAGATAATGAACCACCTATTCGCATTGTGTGTCCTGGGCGAGTTTATCGTTGTGACTCTGACCAAACTCATTCACCGATGTTTCATCAACTTGAAGGGTTATATGTCAGTAAATCAACGAATTTTGCTGAACTCAAAGGGTTAATTCATGAATTTTTACAGGCGTTTTTTGGCAAAAAATTAACTGTTCGGTTCCGTCCATCTTATTTTCCATTTACAGAGCCTTCGGCAGAAGTGGATATTTTAGCAGACAATGGCAAATGGCTAGAAGTAATGGGCTGTGGCATGGTTCACCCTAGTGTTTTGACTAACTGTGGTATCGACCCAAATCAATATCAGGGCTTTGCCTTTGGTATGGGCATTGAACGATTTGCGATGTTGTATTATGGGATAAATGATTTACGTTTGTTCTATCAAAACGACATTCGTTTTTTAAAACAATTTGCCTAACGTCAATAAAAAAATTTGAGAAAAAACAATGAAAATTAGTGAACAGTGGTTAAGAAAATGGGTTAATCCAGTAATTTCTGCCGAAGCAATTGGTGAACAGCTCACAATGGCAGGATTAGAACTAGATGATTTAACAAAAGTTGCCAAAGATTTTACTGGCGTTGTGGTTGGTGAAGTATTAGAAGTAACACAACATCCAGACGCAGACCGTTTAAAAGTGACCAAAGTCAATGTTGGCGAGGGTGAGCCTTTACAAATCGTTTGTGGTGCGCCTAATGTTGCTGTAGGTATCAAAGCACCTGTCGCCCTAATTGGTGCAGTTTTGCCAGAAAACTTCAAAATCAAAAAAGGTAAATTGCGTGGTGTTGAGTCCCACGGTATGTTGTGTGGTGCAAGTGAAATTGACCTTGAAGATGAGGTTGATGGGCTGTTGATTTTGCCTGATGATGCACCCGTAGGCATGAATATTCGTGATTATTTGGCATTGGATAATCATATTTTAGATATTTCAATTACCCCAAATCGTGGCGATTGTTTTAGTGTACGAGGCATTGCTCGTGAATTGGCAGTCATTAATCAATTACCATTTGCTTTGCCATTTACTGATGTTACGCCTACAATTACCAGTCAAGATAATCAAGCGGTTATTGTAGAAACTAGTGATTGTCCACGTTATTATGCTCAAGTTGTTAGCAATTTACATGGTAGTATTTCTTCGCCTAACTGGATAAAGCAGGCATTAATTGCATCTGGTATTCGTCCTCGTAATTTATTAGTCGATGTCACGAATTATGTACTATTAGAGCTTGGACAACCATTACACGCCTTTGATGCAGATAAAATCGTTGGCAAAATTATTGTTCGTCATGCTAAGCCACAAGAAACATTACAGTTATTAAATGAGCAAGTGATAGAAATGCAAGGTGATGAATTAGTCATCGCTGATGAAGCTGGCATTATTGCTTTAGCAGGCATTATGGGTGGATTACGCACGGCTGTTACTGATGATACTCGCCGAGTAGTGATTGAAAGTGCATTTTTTAAACCGTTGGCAGTAGTCGGGCGGGCAAGACGTTTTGGCTTACATACTGATGCGTCACAACGTTTTGAGCGTGGTGTAGATTTTGAACTGCCAAAATTAGCGTTAAATCGTGCTGTCAGTTTACTACATGAGTTTGGACAAGGTGATATTGGACAAACTACTTTTGTTGAAGATATTGCTGAATTACCAACACGTTGTAACATTACCGTATCAATCTCTCATATTTCTCGATTGTTAGGTGTAGATTTAGCTATAGAAACGATTATTAAAATTTTAACTTCGTTAGAAATCAAAACCATTCAACAAGGCGATGTTTTACAATGCACGCCACCAAGTCATCGTTTTGATATTAATATTGCTGAAGATTTGATTGAAGAAATTGCTCGTATTTATGGCTATAACAACATTGCTAATCAATTGCCTGCCTTTGAAAGCAATTTATATGACAATCACACACAAAACAGCTTATCAGCCATGAAGTTAGCACTAGTGAGTGCAGGCTATTTTGAAGCGGTAAGTTTTAGTTTTAGTGATAATAAAGTTGAGCAATACTTTAATCATGATAATCTTGCACAACCATTAGCATTAGCAAATCCAATTTCTAGCGATTTGGCGGTGATGAGACGCACCTTATTATCTAGCTTATTACCTTGTGTTAGTTATAATCTAAATCGCCAACAAACGCGTATCCGTTTATTTGAAACAGGATTACGTTTTATTGGTCATGATATTGCAAGTTTACAACAAATCGAAAGTTTAGCACTGGTTGCAGTCGGTACAGTTAATCCAGAACAGCCAAATAATCAAGGCAATATGGATTTTTATGATTTAAAACATGATGTTGAGACTGTCATTCCTCGTTATATTTTGCAACAAGGAAACATTCATTATCAACGTAGCCAACAGCCATTTTTACATACAGGACAAAGTGCTGATATTATTTGGCAAAATCAAGTAATTGGTTGGCTTGGACAATTACACCCGCAAATCGCTTCGGCATTAGATTTACCAACAGTTTGGGTCGCTCAATTGGATATATCTGCATTAAAAGCGATGTATCAACAATCTTTGTCCATTTCAACACCAAGTAAATATCCTCAAGTTCGCCGAGATATTGCGGTACTTGTTGATAAACAAATTGATGCTCACGCTTTATTAACAACTATTCGTAATACAGGGGGAGCATTGTTAAAAGAAACTTGGCTTTTTGATGTATATGAAGGGGATAAATTACCTACGGGTAAACGTTCTTTAGCATTTGCATTAATTTGGCAAGATGAAAAAACAACGTTAGCTGATGAGATTGTTAATCAAACGATGCAAACCATCATCGAAACATTGCAGGCACAGTATCAAGCAGTATTGCGTGACTAATCAAACCTTTTTCATAGGAGTTTATATATGAAAACTTTAACAAAATCTGACATGGTAACTCATTTAATGGAAAATATGGGTATGACCAGACAAGAAGGTCGTTTATTTGTTGAAAAATTCTTTGATGAATTATCAGCAAATCTTATCAGTGGTAATCAAATTAAATTATCAGGTTTTGGTAATTTTGATGTCAAAGATAAAAACAAACGCCCAGGACGTAATCCAAAAACTGGCGAGGTTGTCGATGTAACAGCTCGCCGTGTAGTAACGTTTAAAGCTGGGCAAAAATTACGCCATAGTGTTGAAGAAACACTTTTTGTATCTGCGTAATTTTATTAAATGACAGTCATTTTTTAGTGACTGTCTAAAACTGTTCAATTTCTGCTTGTGTTAAAAAACGGCATTCCCCCTTTTCTAATCCGTCAAGGGTAATGATGCCGATACTTGCCCGATGTAAATTAATCACCTTATTACCAAAATATGCCATCATACGTTTAACTTGATGATATTTACCTTCAGTTAAAATCAAGGTGGCATGAGTTGCATCGTGAAACCGTAGTTTAGCAGGGCGGGTTTTTTCCTGTTCCCCTTCTAATAAAATACCTTTGCTAACTTGCTGAATGGCTTGTATTTGTTGTAAGTCACTCATTGGTTCAGCAAGGGTAATTTCATAAACTTTATCTGTATGATGTTTTGGGCTTGTGACTCGATGCAAAAACTGCCCATCATCAGTCAGTAATAATGCACCTGTGGTATCAACATCAAGTCGCCCCACTATGCGTAAATTTGCCACTTCAGGCACATCAATTAAATCAGTAACTATTGGATATTCTTTGGCTTTTAATGTGCATTCAAATCCTTCAGGTTTATATAACAAAATATAACGATTACCAGTGGCAATTGATAATGGCTCGCCTGCCCATTCAATATCATCATTAATTTCATCAATATGTAAACTGGCATCTTTGACTACTTGCCCATTTACACTGATTTCACCTGCATGAAGTATTTTTTTACAATCTTTTCGGGAAAGTTGTGTTGCTTTGCTTAAAAATTTATCTAAACGCATAAAAATTTGTTACCATTAAGAATATTTTTCTAGTTTATCATAAATAGCCTTATGAGTTACCATACTTTAGCTGAAAGCTGTCATGCTCAAATTGATATTAAAAAAAGCCAATTTTTAGCATTTGCTTACCCTGTGCATAGTCGAGAACAAGCGATGACGTATGTTGAGCAGTTAAAACAACAATATCCTGATGCTCGTCATCATTGTTGGGCGTATATCATTGGCGACCCCAATAATACTACCAGTGCAGGTTTTGATGATGATGGCGAGCCTAGCGGTACGGCTGGCAAGCCGATTTTAAACGTGATACAACATAAAGCCATTGGCAATTGTATTATCATTGTGGTGCGATATTTTGGTGGCATTAAGCTTGGAGCAGGTGGGCTAACTCGTGCCTACAGTGCGTCTGCTCAAGCAGTAGTTGATACTATGATATTAACCGATTTTATCCCTCAAATAACGGCAACCATTGAAACTGATTTTTCTCATGAAGCCTTTATTCGTCATATCGTTGCCAATTTACAAGGCGAAATTCAACAAGCACAATATGAAAAATCAGTGATATTATCTATTACAATTGCTGAAAAAAATCTTCCCAAACTATTAGAAAAAATCAGTATTTATGGTGAATTAACAGTCCTTCAATAAAATAAATAAAATTTAATTTACCATGTTTTTAAAGCCCCGTTGTTTATCTCGTTGATAGTCACGTTCTTTTAACGTTGCCCGTTTGTCATGTAGTTTTTTACCTTTGGCAAGGGCAATTTCACATTTCACCCGTCCATTTTTCCAGTAACACGCCAACGCAACGCATGTATGCCCTTTTTGATTTACCATACCAAATAATTTATCAATTTCTCGGCGATGCAATAATAATTTACGAGTGCGTAACGGGTCAGCGATAACATGGGTCGAGGCACTAATTAACGGCTGAATATGTGAGCCAAATAAAAACGCCTCATTATTTTTAAAAATAACATAACTTTCAGTAATTCGCATTTTACCTGCTCGAATTGCCTTCACTTCCCAGCCTAACAATTCCAAACCTGCTTCAAATGTTTGCTCTATAAAAAATTCATGACGAGCTTTTTTATTACTAGCAATCTGTGGATTAAATTTTGGTTTTTTTATGGGTTTTTTACTCATTACCATTTGACCTAAATAAAAAATTTTCTACATTATAGCTGAAAATTTCGCTTTTCTTAAAAATTACAGCAAAATTTTGTTAAACTAGCAGTTTTATTGACATGGTTTAAAACGATTATGACAAAAATCCTATATCCTGGAACATTTGACCCCATTACTAACGGGCATTTGGACCTAGTAAAACGAGCCAGTAGATTATTTGATGAAGTGGTGATTGCCGTAGCGATTGGTCATCACAAAAAACCTTTATTTGATATTGATGAACGTATTGAGCTAGTTAAACAAAGTACCCAGCATTTAGGCAATGTGTCCGTGATTGGTTTTGAAGGGTTATTGGTCAATTTATTTCAACAGCATCAGGCAACCGCAGTATTACGAGGTTTACGAGCAGTATCTGATTTTGAATATGAGTTTCAGCTTGCTAGTATGAACCGTGAATTAGACCATAAATTTGAAGCGGTATTTTTAACGCCATCGCAACAGTATTCATTTATTTCCTCAACATTAGTACGAGAAGTGGCAAAATTAGGGGGCGATGTTAGCCAGTTTGTCCCTGAAAATGTGCAACAGGCATTTTTACAAAAATTTTCTCAAGTTTCACAATAAATCATGGTGGTTTTTTCAAGATGGCATTAAAAATTACTGAAGAATGTATTAATTGTGATGTATGTGAACCTGTTTGCCCAAATGAAGCGATTTTTATGGGTGAATTAATTTATGAGATTAATCCCGATTTATGTACGGAATGTGTTGGACATTTTGATGAACCACAATGTGCCTTATTTTGTCCTGTGGATTGCATTCCTAAAGACCCTAATTATATAGAAAATAAAGATGAATTGATGCTAAAATTCTTGCGATTAACCCAAAGCTAACAATCATCAACAAGAATAGCAAAGGATTTTCTTATGTCTGCAACCAAACAGCAAGTAGAAAATTTTATCACAAATGAATTTCCACAAGTTCAATGCACGATTGAAGAAGTGGGTAATGGTAAAGCTATCATTTCTCATCATATTAGTGAAAAAGAATTACGACCAGGAGGCACAGTATCTGGTCCTGTCTTAATGACTGTAGCTGATGTTGCATTATATGTTGCAATTTTGGGTGAAATAGGCATTGTACCTTTGGCTGTTACGACTAGTTTGAATATTAATTTTTTACGCAAACCATCAGCAGATGCTCGTATTATTGGAGAATGTCGCTTAATTAAAGTTGGACGTTCTTTGGCTGTTGGTGAGGTCACTTTATATTCAGAAGGCGATAATAGACCTGTTGCTCATGCAGTTGGTACTTACTCTATTCCAACAAACAAAAATTCACCGTAATATATCTTTTTCTGTTATAATGACTGCCTTGGTAAATCAGACGGTCGCCGTTTATCCTTAGATAAAGGGAGGAAAGTCCGAACTACACAGGGTAGAGTGCCAGCTAACGGCTGGGAGGCGTAAGCCTACGACAAGTGCAACAGAGAATAGACCGCCGAATGTTTTGACATTGGGTAAGGGTGAAACGGTGGGGTAAGAGCCCACCGCATGACTGGCAACAGAACATGGCAAGGTAAACTCCACTCGTAGCAAGACCAAATAGGTGTCCGCATGGCGTGACCCGCGTTGGACACGGGTAGGTTGCTTGAGCGTATTAGTGATAATACGCCTAGATGAATGACCGTCCACGACAGAATTCGGCTTATCGATTTACCAAGTTCTTTTATTTTTTAATACAACCAACGCTTTAAACTTTGGTTGTATTTTTTATATGTATTATTCAACAGTGACAGATTTCGCCAAATTTCTTGGTTTATCAACATCTGTACCTTTTGCAAGTGCCACATGATATGATAATAGCTGTACAGGAATAGTATGCACGATTGGCGATAATGTGCCGACATGACGTGGGGTACGAATTAAATACACACCATCACTTTCATGAAATTCACTATCTAAATCAGTAAATACAAATAATTCACCACCTCTTGCACTGACTTCCTGCATATTGGCTTTAACTTTATCCAGTAAACTATCTTTTGGAGCGACCACAACCACTGGCATATTTTCATCAACCAACGCTAATGGTCCATGTTTTAATTCGCCCGCAGGATAAGCTTCAGCATGAATGTAAGTAATTTCTTTTAATTTTAATGCACCTTCTAAGGCAATTGGGTAATGAATGCCCCGTCCTAAAAATAATGCACTAGGTTTGTTGGCAAATTTATTTGCCCAAGTGACGATTTGAGGTTCAAGATTTAACGCATATTGGATACTGGCTGGTAATTGGCGTAATTCGTCAAGATAATTTTTTGCTTGATTATCATCAATTAGATTTTTCATTTTGGCTAATGTAACTGATAAGCCAAACAATGCAACTAATTGTGTAGTAAAAGCTTTTGTTGAGGCAACGCCAATTTCTGCACCCGCTCTTGTATAAAAGACTAATTCACTTTCACGAGGCAATGCTGATTCCATGACATTACAAATTGATAAACTATATTGATGCCCCAAAGATTTTGCATATTTTAATGCTTCCATTGTGTCAAGGGTTTCCCCCGATTGAGAAATGGTGATAATTAATTCTTTTGGGTCAGCAATGACATCACGATAACGATATTCGCTGGCAATTTCGACATCACAAGGCATTTTAGCAATGCTTTCTAACCAGTATTTAGCAGTTAATCCTGCATAATATGAGGTACCACAGGCTAAAATTTTAATGCGATGAATATCATTAAAAACGTCTCGAGCATTTTTTCCAAAGTTATCTGGTTCAAATCCGCCTTCCCAAAACACTTCTGCAGTATCAGCAACAGCTTTTGGCTGTTCATGAATTTCTTTTTGCATGAAATGGTTATATAACCCTAGTTCAAGTGAGGCAAGCGACAATTGTGATGTTTTAATGCTACGCTCAACTACATTTCCTGATTTATCAACTAATTGTTGAATACCATTAGCCGTTAATAAAGCAATATCACCATCTTCTAAATAGACAATTTTACGAGTAAATGCCACTACCGCTGATACATCAGAAGCGATAAAAGTTTCATTCTCTCCTAAACCAATCAATAAAGGACAACCCATACGAGCCACAACCATGGTATTTGGTAGGTCACTGGCTATGACAGCAATCGCAAATGCACCATGAAATCTTTGACAGGCTGTTTGTACCGCCGAAAATAAATCCATACCTTGACGATAATAATAATGCACGCTATGAGCAATAACTTCAGTATCAGTTTGCGATTCAAATACATAACCTAAACTTTGTAATCGAGAGCGTTCACTTTCAAAGTTTTCGATAATCCCATTATGCACCACCGAAATTAGATTTGCTGAGATATGTGGGTGAGCATTTGGTTCGGTAACTCCGCCATGTGTTGCCCAACGTGTATGCCCAATGCCTGTTTGCCCTGTTAATCCTTGCTCAGTTGCTGACTGCTCCATCAATGCTACACGCCCAACACGGCGAACTCGTTGAATTTCTTCACCGACTTGAACAGCAATACCAGAAGAATCATAACCTCGATATTCTAAGCGTTTTAAACCATCTGTTAAAAAATTGACTACATTTTCATGACTGCGAATTGCACCAACAATACCACACATAATTATTATCCTTTTATTCTTACAGTTTTAAGATTTTTTCGTTGGACGCTGATAGTTGGCTTTTTCTACCTGACGACCCCGAGCAATGCCTAACGCATTATCTGATAAATCTTTGGTGATGACCGAGCCTGCTCCAACCGTTGCTCCTTGACCAATACGAACAGGGGCAACTAAACTTGAATTTGAGCCTATAAACGCTCTATCCTCAATCAATGTTTTTGATTTATTTACCCCATCATAATTACAGGTAATCGTGCCTGCCCCAATATTCACATCTTGCCCAACTTCTGCATCACCGACATAACTTAAATGATTGATTTTACTGCCAACTCCTACCGTAGTTTTTTTAGTTTCAACAAAATTTCCTATTTTTGTATTATTTGCTAAAACAGTTTGTGGGCGTAAGTGAGCAAATGGACCAATATCCACGCCCGACCCGATACTTGCCTGATTAATCACACAGTATGGTTTAATATGACACGCATTACCAATTTGGCTATGCTGAATGACTGAGCCTACTTCAATATACACATTATCGCCAAGCTGACAATCCCCTTCAAATATCACATTAACATCAATAAAAACATCTTTACCTACGCTTAAAGTCCCCCGAATATCAACACGATTTGGGTCAGCAAATTGCACACCTTGTTGTTGTAACTGGGTAACTTGATATTGTTGATAAATGCGTTCTAAGTTAGCTAATTGAATACGGTCATTTACCCCTTCAATTTCAAAAGCAAATCTTGGTGAAATTGTCGCAATTTCAATACCATCAGCAACCGCCATTTTCACAATATCCGTTAAATAATACTCACCTTGGGCATTATCATTGGTTAATTTTGGTAAATATTGATGTAATAATTGATTGTCTACGCAATAAATACCACTGTTAATTTCCCGAATGGCTCTTTCATCTTCGCTTGCGTCTTTTTCTTCAACAATGGCGATAACTTTACCTAATTTATCACGTAAAATTCGCCCCAAGCCAAACGGATTATCCACTGCTAATGTTAGCATTGCTAAACCTTGTTGATTGGCTTCAATTAACTGCTGTAAGGTGTCAAGTTGAGTTAATGGCACGTCTCCATATAAAATTAAACTTTTACCAGATGTTGGTAATGTTGCCAATGTCATTTGCACCGCATGTCCTGTCCCAAGCTGTTCGGCTTGCTCTACCCAGTCAATTGCTAAATCAGCAAACGCATTTTTAACTTGCTCCCCTGCAAAACCATAGACAACAATGTTTTTTTGACTGGATAATTGTTGAGCTGTATGTAATACATGAGCTAATAAGGGCTTGCCTGCCAAAGTTTGTAACACTTTGGGTTTTACGGACTTCATACGAGTGCCTTTGCCACCCGCTAAAATAATGACAGATAAGCTATTCATCATTTTTCCTTATAATTAATTAACCGATATTGGAAATATTAGTAACTTTGCCCATATTACCAAACTTGCCATCAGCCCTGCTAGTATATCATCTAACATAATACCAAACCCACCATCAACTTTACTATCTGCCCAACGAATAGGAAAGGGTTTAGCAATATCAAACCAACGAAACACCACAAATGCCAATATCGCATGAAACCAAAAATCAGGCAAACTTAGTATATTCTCGGCAGAATTTTGTAAAAAAAATAAAATAGGTAACATCGCTAACCAGATACCCACCCATTCATCAAACACAATATGTGGGTCATCATGGACATTCATCAGCTTTGAGGTTTTATCACAAATATAGCACCCTAACAGCAATGATACCAAAGTCAATACCAAAAACGGAAAAAAACCTAACACACTGAATGGTATGGCAACTAATAAACCACCCAATGTTCCCCATGTACCAGGAGCTTTTTGTGGTAAACCACTACCCAAACCAACCCCAAACCAATAAATAACACTATCAAATATATTCGCATTTTTGGGCAAAGGTGGACAAATATTTGCCTGACGAATATCAGGCTTATGGGAAAGATTAGCCAAAATGTTGATATCCTGTTAAATTTGGAAATGTTAAAAAAGGATAAGGATTTTCTAAACTTACGACTTGATGATAAAACATTAATCGATAATCTATCTGTTGTGTAATCTCACCTATTTTACAAACTGCAGTATCCGTCACAAGCAACGGCGTATCTTTTGGCAACGTAAATAACAGCTCATAATCATCGCCCCCTGTCAATTGATATAACAATCGCTGGGCTAACGGAACTTTTGCTAAAACATCACTACAAGGCAAATTTTCTAAATTTAAACAAAAACCAACCTGACTTTGTTTAGCAATATGCGTTAAATCCTGAAATAACCCATCAGAAATATCAATCATTGCCGATGCTTTACCAGCTAATGCCTGCCCCAATCGAATACGTGGTGTCGGCATATGCAAACGATGAACTAATGGACTATCTAAATGATGCAAGGCAAACCCTGCATCACCTACCGTTCCTGATACATAAATATCATCACCAACATTTGCCGTATGCCGATACACACACTGACTAGCAAAACCTTGAGCCGTTATCGTTATTACCAATTTATCATTTTTAGTAGTATCACCACCAATTAATGCCATATCTGCCTGATTACAGGCAAAAAATAACCCTTTAGCAAATTGATTGAGCCATGCTGAATTTGCTAAACGGGCAGGCAAGGCTATCGCTAATAAAATACTATGCGGTTTTGCCCCCATCGCTACCAAATCTGACACATTCACTGCAACCGCTTTATAACCAATTTCAAAAGCAAGCTTTTCTACACTATTCCAATCATCAGCAAAATGCCGTCCTTGAACTAATGTATCTGTACACGTTACCAACTTTTGTCCATACGGAGGCGTAACCACCGCACAATCATCACCAATAGAACGGTCAATCATGGCAAACTGATGAGCTTTTTGAAAGCCAGACTGTTCAGCCAAAAACGTTTGATAAATTAAATCAAATTCATTCATGATGCTGACGCATTAGCTTTTTTCTTATCAGCTTCTATTTCAGGCTGGCGAGTTTGTTTAGCAATTTTATCCATCACCACATGAATAAGTTTATGCCCTTCAACTGAACCAAAATGCGTATTTAACTGAATAGCTTCATCAATAACTACTTTATATGGTACTTCAAGACGATATTTTAGCTCATATGTCCCGACTAATAGTACCGCCTGTTCAACACGGTCAATTCGAGACCATGGGCGGTCAAGATAACTACTAATATATTCAATTAATTCATTACCTTCACTAATAATACCGTGTAACAATTTATGATAATATCCTAAATGTACTGTGTGCATTGCATTTTCAGCACGAGTATGCACTTCAATATCATGAGCAGAATTGCCAGATACTAGCCATTCATACAACCCTTGCACAGTAAAACGGCGAGCTTTACGAATGGCAGTTAAGCTAGTTTTATAACGTATTTCTGTAGGTTTATTACTATCTGTCATACTGTCGCCTTACTCCGCCCCAATTTGAGCATCAATTTGATGTAAGACATTAATCATTTCTAAAGCAACCATCGCCGCTTCACTACCTTTATTACCTGCTTTTGTACCAGAACGTTCAATCGCCTGTTCAATACTATCAGTCGTTAAAATCGCATTAATCACAGGTACATCATAATCTAAGCTAACGACACCAAGTCCTTTGGCAGACTCGCCTGCCACATAATCAAAATGTGGTGTACTACCACGAATCACCGCTCCTAGTGCAATAATTGCATCAAACTTTTCAGTTTCAGCCATACGAGCCACTGTTAGCGGTAATTCCCACGCTCCTGGCACTCGTACTACTGTAATATTTTTACCTGCAATCCCATGACGCAATAATGTGTCAATCGCCCCAGAAACTAAAGACTCCACCACAAAACTATTAAAACGAGCAACCACTAATGCAATATTAGCATGGCTATTTGTATGAAGTTCACCACTAATATGATTAACTTGTGCTAACTCTGCTTGAATATTTGCCATCATAAAAACCTTAATCATTAATAAATCTGGCGGGTATCATAGCATTTTTTCATAAAACACTTCAGTTAATTTTCGGTGAAAACTACGAAAATCCTTGAATGATAAAATTAATACTTGACAATAAAAAATTATTTCAATAAAATACGCCCACTCTTCATAAAAGTGTAATTGGGGTTATAGCTCAGTTGGTAGAGCACTACAATGGCATTGTAGGGGTCAGCGGTTCGACTCCGCTTAGCTCCACCAAGTAATTATCTTTTATCAAGATACCATCTTTTGCGTCCCTATCGTCTAGAGGCCTAGGACATCGCCCTTTCACGGCGGTAACCGGGGTTCGAATCCCCGTAGGGACGCCATCTTTTTATTTTATTAGAAGCCAACTTTCATAGTTGGTTTTTTTATTTATCTGTTTTGTAATACATTTAATCCATAATAAACTTATTAATGCCAAATAAATTTTCTGCAAATCTATCTGGCACTACAAAGTTATCTATAAAATTTAACAAGCTATCTTTATAAAATGCCTTACAAGCATGAAAGGTTTATTTTTTACTCAGTTCAATTTCTTGAATAAACCGTCCATCAACTGACAAAATTGTTAAAGTATAGCCATCAATTTGCACAGTTTCCCCTTGCAAATCACTCACTTGACCCAGCTCTTGCATCACAAGTCCCCCCATACTATCTACTTCACTATCATCAAAGTTAGTGCCTAATTGGTCATTACAATCACCAATTGGCGTGACAGACTGAATAATCCAAGTATTAATTTTTGTTGGGTGTGGTACGATGTTATTAATATCACTATCTTCATCAATATCATCATGTTCATCGACAATGTCACCTACGATTTCTTCTAGTAAGTCTTCCATCGTGACGATACCTGCCGTATTACCAAACTCATCAATGACAACCGCCATATGAATTTGATTTTTTTGTAACAAACGCAATAAACTGTCAGAACGAGCGGTTTCGCTGATATAAATCGGCTGACGTACTAATTTAGCCAGTGAAAAATCATGAATATCTTGCCCCTGAGCTTTTCGTACTAGATAAGGGATTAAATCTTTAGCTAATAATACCCCCATGACTGCATCTTCATCATGAGCATCAAATACAGGATAACGAGAATGCGTTGTTTCACTATAAGTTGCCATTACTTGTTGTAAAGTATCGCTTTCAGTAACGCCAATTACTTGAGTAATTGGTGTCATAATTTCACGAATTTGGGTGGCTGGCAAATCCAATACGCCTTCTAACATATCTACGGTATCAGGTTCAAGAAATTGACGTGAATCTTGTACTAGTTTAACTAATTCATCTCGAGTTTCTGGGGCGGTAGAGAGCCAACGTTTTAATCCTCTTGACCAACTGCTACTATGTGAATGTGGGCTGTCTTCTGACATAGTGAGATATATAACCTTCTATTGCAAATGATTTTTTTACATTACCTGAAGCTTATGCCGATTGCAACGAAATTTTTCATTAATTTATTCAATTTTCAGATAAAATAAAAAATCCTATTAGTTTAATAACTAAAATAGGATTTTTATCATCATATTGAAATATTGTTAAACTTATTTATCAAGTTTTCTACTAATTTCACGCAATAGTAACACTTCTTCTGATGGCTCTGCTGGAGCTGGTGGTGCAGTTTCTTCTTTTTTACGCAAACGGTTCATAGCCTTTACCATCATAAAAATAATAAATGCTAAGATAATAAAGTTAATCACAATAGTGATAAAGCTACCATAAGCTAATAATGGTACGCCTGCCGCTTTTAACGCAGTGTAATTATCCGCTGTGCCTTCAGGTATCGCACCCAATACAATATACATGTTTGTAAAATCAATTTTTCCGCCCATAATTGCAGAAATAATTGGCATAATGACATCTTCGACTAATGATGTGGTAATCTTACCAAATGCACCACCAATAATAACCCCAATGGCTAAATCCATGACGTTACCTTTCATGGCAAATTCTTTAAATTCTGACATTAAGCTCATAAAAGCCCTCCTTTGAATAGTCAGGTTAAGACGGAAATTTTTAGAAAATAGACAGAACTTGGATTAAATAATTTTTAATAAATTATTTATTTTTTGGAAAAAGTCAGTGATATTATTCTAAAATAAAAAAAGCCTATATAGCATAGGCTTTTTGTAGCATTTCGTAAAATTATTTACTACGATTTATTACGACCGTGGCGTTTACGTTCGTTTTCTGTCAAATAACGTTTGCGAATGCGTACTGATTTTGGTGTCACTTCTACCAATTCATCATCTTGAATAAATTCTAATGCTTGTTCAAGGGTATATTTAATTGCTGGGGTTAGAATAATATTTTCATCACTGCCTGATGCACGAATATTGGTCAATTGTTTGGCTTTGGTTGGATTAACTACCATATCATCGCCTCGAGAATTAATCCCAACAATCATTCCTTCATACACTTCTAATCCTGGTTCAGCAAATAGTTTGCCACGTTCTTGTAAATTAAATAACGCATAACCTAAACAAGTACCTGATGTCATTGAAATTAATACACCATTATTACGGCCACCAACATCACCTGCTTTTTGCTCACCATAGTGAGAAAAACTTGATGTTAAAATACCTGTACCTGATGTCATGGTCATAAATTCTGAACGAAAACCAATTAAGCCTCGAGATGGCATTGTCGCTTCAATGCGAATGCGTCCTTTACCATCTAGCTCCATATTGGTCATTTCACCCTTACGCAAGCCAACTTGCTCCATGACTGAGCCTTGATGTTGCTCTTCTACATCAAAAATAACATGTTCATAGGGTTCTTGCATTTTACCGTCAATTTCTTTGACGATAACTTCAGGACGAGATACGCCCAATTCATAACCTTCACGACGCATATTTTCAATCAAAACTGATAAATGTAACTCGCCACGTCCTGACACTTTAAATTTATCAGGGCTATCAGTGTCTTCAACACGCAATGCCACATTATGAATTAATTCTCGTTCTAAACGCTCACGAATGTTACGAGAAGTCACAAATTTACCTTCACGCCCTGCAAACGGTGAGTCATTCACTTGAAAAGTCATAGAAACTGTTGGTTCATCAACGCTTAATGGCGGTAAAGCCTCAACATTTTGCGGGTCGCATAAAGTATCAGAAATATTTAACGCATCAATCCCTGTAATACATACAATATCGCCTGCTTGAGCCATTGGCACTTCAATACGCTCTAATCCATGATATCCCATGATTTGTAAAATACGTCCATTGCGTCTTTTACCATCTTTATCCACCACGACTACAGGAGTATTCGTTTTTACTGAACCACGTTGAATTCGCCCAATACCAATGACCCCAACAAAGCTATTGTAATCAAGGCTAGAAATTTGCATTCTAAAAGCCCCATCAACATCAACTTGTGGTGGCTCTACAACATTTACAATTGTTTCAAATAATGGTGTCATATCGCTAGCTAGTTCATCAACAGCTAAACCTGCAATGCCATTAATTCCAGACGCATAGACTATCGGAAAATCTAATTGCTCATCAGTCGCCCCAAGATTATCAAATAAATCAAAAACTTGGTCCATAACCCAATCAGGTCTTGCTCCGGGTTTATCAACTTTATTAATCACAACAATAGGTTTTAGACCTTGGGCGAATGCTTTTTGCGTAACAAAACGTGTTTGAGGCATTGGACCATCAACCGCATCAACCAATAACAAAACACAATCTACCATCGACATCACACGTTCTACCTCACCACCAAAATCGGCGTGACCTGGGGTATCAACAATATTAATGCGATATTCAATATTATCTTTTGGGTTTGTCCATTTGATAGCAGTATTTTTGGCTAAAATCGTAATACCACGTTCTTGTTCTAAGGCGTTGGAATCCATAACACGTTCAATTTCACCTGCCCGTTCTCCAAATGTACCAGATTGCTGTAATAATTTATCAACTAAAGTAGTTTTTCCATGGTCAACGTGGGCAATGATAGCGATATTGCGTAAATTTTGAATGTTACTTGACATAAATTGGGCTCTAAATGATAGAAAGCTGGCTAGTATAGCATTTTTATGATGATGTGATAAAAAAAATAGACAAAAAAGCTACCCGAAGGTAGCTTTTTGTAAGATACATTTAAACCATGAATAATGATTATTCCATATCTTTAGTTTGAGTTACAGTGACAGTTCTGTTACCTTCAATAATCGCATAAACACGGCGGTTCATTGCTTGACCTTCAGCAGTGTTGTTTGGTGCGATTGGACGGTCATAACCATAGCCAACAGTGCTTAAACGAGCTGGAGCAACGCCAAACTGATTAACTAACATGGCTTTTACTGCATTTGCACGAGCTTCTGATAAGCGTTTATTGTAAGCTGCTTTACCAACTTTAGAAGCGTGACCTTCGATAACCGCAGTTGCATTCGGGAATTCTTTCATCACTTCAGCAACTTTTTGAATTTCTGGTTTATATTGGTCTTTGATGATTGATTTATTGTTGTCAAAGAATACACGTAACTCAGCTTTTAATGGCTCGTTAGTAGTAATTTGTTTTGGACAACCACGCTCATCAACAACTACATTCGTTGGTGTATTTGGACACGCATCAATGCTATTTAACACGCCGTCATTATCATCATCGCCATCAACTGGTTGTTCAATAATGATAGGTGGCTCTGGTTGTGGTTCTGGCTGTGGCTCTGGTTGTGGTGGCTCTGGTTGTGGCTCTGGAACTGGCACTGGAACAGCAGGAGCTAAATGACCACCTAATACAACGTTCAAGCCAGCCAATGCCATGCCTTCCCACCAGTTGTTGTCAAAGTTGTGGATAGCACGAGCTTCACCACGTAGGCTTAATGCGTCATTGATACGGTAGTATGCACCTAAACCTAAGTTACCAATAGTATCTTTAGACTCAGCAACTTCAGTACCTGCATTGACATTCGTATTAGCAGCAATACCAGTACCTGTTGTAAAGCCAGTAGTATATGCTCGTTGATTCTTAACAGAGATATCAGAAACACCCGCACCAACTAACACATAAGGTTTGAATGGGCTATTGGTATAACCTGTGAAAGTTTCTGTACCAATGGCAAGGTTAGCCGAGTACATTTTTTGCTTAGCATCAAAAAGATTGGCTGAGCTGAGTGAAGCAGAAGCTTTACTGGCTTTGGCATCAACACTTTTTTCACCGTATTCAAGCTCTAAAGCGATGGTTGGAGTGATTTCAATACCAATTCCAGCACCTGTATATAAACCATCTTCTAATGCAACACCACCGTTTGTAGCTGTTGTTCCTGCTGGCAATGTATTATTTTTTAGGTCTTTACCAGTTTTTAATACTCCACGTTGTTTTTCAGCCGTGTCGCTAATACCACTAGAAACATGATAACCCAAAATTAACGGGGTTACAGTTACACCAGCATTCGCAACAACTGGCATGGTTGCTGCTGCAAGTACAGCAAGCGTAATTTTACTTAATTTCATAAAATCCTCCAGAGGATTGACTTCAGTTTTGCATAATCAATATAACTTAATCAATGATATAATCTTTACTTTAATTGTAAGCAGATTTTTCATTGACATCTCTTGTGCTATAGCTTAACGTGTAGAAGCAAAATTGACAACTATTTTTTTACTTGAACATTGGTTATTTATGCTATAAAGGCATATTTTTCTATTATTATAGCATAGCTTGATTATGGTTTTTTACTAAAAAGCTACTTTTTTTTACATTTTATCTGCGATTGCTAGGCATAAAAGCATTTTTACGTTACATTGTTGGGTTAGTAAAAGATAGTTTTCAGTGATTTTATGCGATATTTGTATATTAAAGGCTTAACTTTATTAGAGTTATTGGTAGTTTTGGCAATAATTGCAGTGATAAGTATGTTTGCTATTCCAAAAATGACCTATCAGTTCAAAAAACAAGAAAGTCAAGCGATAAAAAGTCAATTAAATCATTTTTTATCACAAGGTCGTCAGCAGGCGATAATTTATCAAAATCCAATTACTTTATGTATGACTAATCAACAATTTCAATGCGTTAGCCGTGACGGTCAGTTTTTATTAAGTTTTATTGATAAGAATAACAATGCAACATTTGAAAAACAAACTGATAAATTGCTTGAACAAGTACAATTAAACTTAAAATATGGTCATTTGGTGATAGCATTATCATTACGCAAAAATTACATTCAACTTAAAGCAGGTGATGGCAGACCAATTGGTTACATGGGACATATTAAATATTGCCCCAATGATGGTTTAACTGATAATATGTTTAAAGTAAGTTTTAGTAAAACAGGTATTATTAAAACTAAAATGAATTCTGAGGAAGCAACGCATTGCTAACTTTTCATAAAAGATTGTTTCATTGCTTGTACCGCCTGTGCTAGCCCCATAAATACACTATCTGCGATAATGGCATGTCCAATATTTAATTCATGAATGCCATCAATATTGGCAATGGGGGCAACATTTTCACGAGTTAGTCCATGTCCTGCGTTAATCAATAATTGTTGTCTTTTATTTTTTGCATAATAAACCGCTTTTGTAATTCGTTGCAATTCTTGTTCTGTGGCGATTAGATGTTTTGCTAAGTAAAAATCAGCATATGCCCCTGTGTGAATTTCGATAGCATCAGCGTTTAACTCTATACTTTTATCAATTTGAGCCATATCAGCATCAATAAATAAGGAAACTTTTATTCCTACTTGATGTAATAACTCAATGGCTTTTGCGACCTTTTGTTGATGTTCAATAACATGTAGACCACCCTCTGTAGTGAGTTCTTGACGTTTTTCAGGCACAAGGCACACCCACGCAGGCTTAATGTCACAAGCAATCGCTAACATCTCATCAGTCACGGCTAGCTCAAGGTTCATCGGCGTAGTCATCACCTGAGCCAAACGAAAAACGTCCGCATCTTGGATATGCCGTCTATCTTCTCGTAAATGCAAGGTAATACCATCAGCCCCCGCTTGCTCACAAATTAACGCTCCCGCAACAGGGTCTGGATAGTTTACGCCTCTTGCCTGACGTAAAGTCGCAATATGGTCAATATTCACCCCAAGTAATGGTAAATTTTGCATAAAAATCTCTTCTATCTTATTAAAAATCTGCATTGTATGCGATTTTTTTTATTAATATCAATGAAATTGTTGATAGCTTAGCGGTGCTTTTTGTAATAACTGATAAAATTTTTGATTATCAGCAACGGAACCATTCGCCAATAATTGTAAACTATCTAAACTGACCATACCATCTGTCAGATATTTAGCAAAAATTGCCACAATTTTTACAAAAATTAAAGGAATTGATAAAATTATTAAATGTGATTTAGCATGAATATTTTTAGCCATCATCGTTAAATACTCAGCCAAACTACAAATATCTTTTCCTGTAAAATCAATTATTTTATCAGTAACATCAACAACTGGCATCACAGCTAAATTTACTAAACCCAAAGCAACATCACTCACATGAACAGGTTGAAGCTGAAAATTGCCTTTGTTTGGTAAAACTAATATAGGTAATAAACTTAATTTAATAAAAAGCTCACAGCTCGCCCCACCACGCCCAAAAACAATCGAAGGCCGAGCAATCACAACATTAAAATCACACTGTATTAACTTCAATAATGCGTTATCGCCTCGTCCTTTACTCCCAACAAAAGCAATCTTGCTTGTTGCATCTGCTCCTAATGCTGATAAATTGACCCAACGAAAAACGCCTTGTTGTTTAGCAATTTTTGCCAAAATCAATGGCGTATGATGATGAACATTTTCCAACTTATCAGGGTGACGGCTCATTATACCAACCATATTTATCACGATATTTACCCCCTGCATTAACTGATGAATTTTATCAATATCCAATTGATTTGGCTGTAGAAAATTTACATCTTTACTAGTGGGTAATAATAAATCATGTCCTTGTTGTCTTAATAAACCGACCACCTGCCGACCAATAAAACCTGTAGAGCCAAAAATTAAAATTTTCATATATTATTCCATTTTTTACCTAAGAATTGTTTAGTTAAAATCACATTGGTTTTAATACCATTAAAAAGAAAATTATTACAACAGCTATAAATGCAGGATAACCGCACATTTCCCAACGTTTAGCTAATTGCCAATAGCGGGCAGGCAAGTAATTTTCACCTTTTTTCAGCGTTTGATTAGCGATGTCTCTCATCTGCAACTGCCACACAACTACAGGTAGCCAACAAATACCTGCAAAAATAAATAAAATAATTGTGAGCCAAATCCATGTTGCACTAAACGGCATCTTTAACTGATACATCAACCACAAACCAGATAAAGGTTGAAAAATAACCGCAGGTGTCGTAAACCACCAATCCGCTTTACAAACCCAATGGCTAACAACCGCCTGAGCTGGCAAACTACCACTACGATTAACCATAAACAAATAAAATGCTGTGCCAAACCCAGTGCCTAAAATAATCGTCGCTGATAAAATATGTAACGTCTTGATAATAAAATAGGTTGTCATACTTATTTCCTTAATTTCTGTCAATAAAGAAATGATAAGTTAAATTTTTTGATGATATTGATATAAAAAAGCCAATATCGCCAAAATTGGTAAGTTTTTTATCAATGGTGCAAAAGGATGTAGCCAATTTTCAGGTAAAAAAATGGCAATTAACACACTATAGATAACAACTGTTATCCATTGAGCTAACCAAAGCCATGTAACATTACGATACTTACTCATGATTAACCATGCAAATATCACATCTAAACTTGATGCTCCTATTAATAATACCCATTGCCAATGACCTATAATTCCCATTTTTGCCAATAAAGCTAGCGACTGATTTTGAGAAAAAAATACTGGTACAATCCCACTATATAACCATAAAACCGCTAGGCTGATATACAAATAGTTAGGAACTTTCATTTCTTTGTTTTCCTTAATTTCTGTTAAAAAAGAAATTATTGATTAAAAAATTTTAGCTGTTAGCTTTTAATATATCATAACGTTCATTAATCCACTCGCACCACTTACAGTTATTAGTAGTATTGCTAAAATAATTGCACTATATAAGTCTATATACCTTAACTCATATTTTTAAAATAATAATAAAACAATAATCAATTAAGTAATATCACAATGGTTGCGATACATAAAAATTCATTAATATTTAGCATAAATTACTTTAAAAATCGCTGTACGCTTGCCCCAAGCTTCAATATTTTAGCCAAAGTATTTGTAGATAACTTTAACATTTCGTGCGTCCAACTAGTTAATATACTAACAAACTGATGCGTATTTTTAATACGTTGTTGTACTTGCTGATTTTCTTGTTGAAATTCAGGCGTTTGTATTAATTCTTCTAAAAAATTAACGGTTGGGGCAAGTTCTCGCCGATAACGTTGTTCAATGATAATTTTTGCCAATTCCCAAACGTCATCTGTATTAGTGGTGAAATAATCCCGTCTGTCACCCATCACATTCACTGTTTTTACTAGATTTAAACTTTGTAACTCTTTGATACTGTTACTAACATTTGAACGAGCTACACCTAGTGTTTCAACGATTTCTTCAGCGTTCATGGGTTTACCAATGAGATAAAGCAGGGCATGAATTTGTGCAACTGTGCGATTAACACCCCATTTACTCCCCATTTCTCCCCAATGTAGTACAAATTTTTCAGTGGTTGGATTAAGTTTCATCATCATTCTTTACTTTAACTGGATAGTGTTATCATATTGTATTTATGTTATTTCTGTCAATACTGAAATAATTGATAATGAAAATTTTTACAAAAAAAACTGGAATTGATTTAATTCCAGCCGATACCTATATTTTTAATTCAATTCATAGCTATTTAGGGTTAATTTCTAATAATTCCACATCAAAAATCAATACACTATTCGGCTCGATACCGCTGACACCTGCACTACCATAAGCTAAATCAGCGGGGATATAAAAACGATATTTCGCTCCTGTTTTCATGAGCTGTAAACCTTCTGTCCAGCCAACAATGACTTGAGTCAGTGGCAAGGTAACCGCTTCGCCCCGTTCATAAGAACTATCAAAAATCGTGCCATCAATCAGTTTTCCTTCATAATTCACTTTGACAGTGTCACTAGCTTTGGGCGTTTCTCCTTTGCCTTCTTTGACGATTTCATATTGCAAACCTGAAGCAGTGGTTTTTACCCCTGATTTTTTGGCATTTTCTGCTAAAAATTGTTTACCTTTTGCTAGGTTAATTTCTGCTAGGGTTTCAATTTCTCGAGCATATTCAGTTTCTTTACGTTGTTGATAAGCAAGTAAAACTTTTTGCATTTGCTCTTTACTTAAGGTTGCTTCTTTATTTTGGTAGGCATCTTGGAAACCTTGATAAAATGCTGTTAAATCAAGGTCATTCACTGTTTCTTTGTTACTTTCACCCATGATAAAACCAAAACTATAGCTAACTTGAGCAAGTTCTGGGCTATTTTCGCTGATAGTATTGGTTTGTTTGTTGTTATCTGTTGTTGCAGTTAATGTTTTAGTACTAATGTTTGCTTGCTCTTTACTATTAATACTACTACAACCTACTAATGATAATGCTGTTAGCAAAGATAAACTAATAACAGATTTTAACGATTTGATATTTTTCATGGGTAACTCTTGACGATTTCATTATTTAGCTGGGTTAATTTTTAATAATTCCACGTCAAAAATTAACGTGCTATTTGGTTCAATAACTGGTGGTGCCCCAACCTCTCCATAGGCTAAGTTTGCAGGGATATAGAAACGATATTTTGAGCCTTCAGACATTAATTGTAACCCTTCTGTCCAACCAACAATGACTCCATCTAATTTAAAGGTAACAGGTTCACTACCTTCATTGCTATCAAAAACTTTGCCATCAATTAATGTGCCTTTATAATTTACAGAAACAATATCTGTTGCTTTTGGCTTGGTTCCGCTACCTTCGCTGATAACTTCATATTGTAAGCCTGATGCAGTGGTTTGAACACCTTGTTTTTTTGCATTTTCAGCCAAAAATGCTTTGCCTTTTTCTAAATTAACAGCGGCGGTTTCACTAATTTTTTGTTGCATTCGCTTTTGATGCTCTGTCTGAAACTCCATGACCGCAGTTTCCATTTGTTCTGGTGTCAGTGCTGCATCTTTTTTATTAAATGCGTCAGAAAAACCTTTAATAATATCAGCTTGATTTAAGTTATCAGCATTTTGTAGGTTACTACCAATTGAATATCCAATGCTATAACCTGCTTTTTCTAGCATACTACTTTGTTCATTAATTGTTGCACTACTGTTTGTTAAATTGTTTGTTAGATTGCTAATTTTGGCAACTTGTGGATTATCAGAAAAGCTTTTTAAAAAAACAGGGGTGAGTGCAACAGCACCCAAAATAACAGCTACAACAACAGCGACGGCTTTGTTACTCATGCAATTACATTCCTAAAGTTTAAATAAAATATGAGTTATCATAGCAGAAATTCTGGGCTAAACCTAGTTATTTTCCAATATTGGATTTTTTTTCATTATTTTTTTGATTACAAAATATGATAAACCATTAGAAACTGTTGATTATTCGTAACTGTTTTTATACAATTTAATAATTTGTGACATCTAGATTAATTGTAAAATGAATTTTGTAGATAAAATAAACTATTTAAGATAAATTATATAATACAGATAATTATTTTAGCGTGGTTTATATAGCTTGGTCTACAAGGATTTGGTGTAAAATAATTTTAGATAATTTTTAAATTTTCTAATAATTTCAAAGTTTAAAAATATATGATAATGTTGAGGTAAATTATGAATGAATTCTTAACGCCCTTTAATCATATGCTAGGGTCATCTTTATTAACTATTATAGGTGCAGTACTAATTTTTCTCGTTGGTTGTGCGTTTGCCGCTCTCATAGGCTCTGCGACACGTCATTTATTAGCAAAGTTAAATGTTAATCAACGAATGAATGCCTCGACAGGCAAGCAGTTTGATATTGAACGGTTGTTAGCTCGAATTGTTTTTTGGTTTGTGTTTGTTATTGGTGTGTCTTCAGCGTTAAGCTCTTTAAGATTAGATACGATTTCTTTACCATTTGCCAGCATGATTAGTCAGGTGTTGCTATTTATACCTAATTTAATGGGTGCAGCAGCGGTCGCAATGTTAGGTTGGGTGTTAGCTACTATAGCTCGCAGTGGTTTAAATGCAGTTTTATCAAAAACAACGTTAGATGAAAAACTATCAGAAGATGCAGGCGTACCGCCAATTAGTGAAACGGTCGCCAATGTAGTTTATTGGTTTATTTTATTAATGTTTTTACCAATGGTGCTTGCACAGTTAGGCTTAACAGGATTGTTAGAGCCAATTAGCCAAATGATTGGTAAAATCTTAAATTTTGTTCCAAATATTTTTGTTGCAGGTTTGTTTATTTTTGTTGGTTATATTACTGCAAAAATTTTGCGAGGCATTGTTACCAATTTAATTGCAAGTTTTAATATTCAATCAATCGCACAAAAAGCAGGTATTAGTAATCATACCAAAATCGCTAATATGGCTGGTACATTGGTTTATTTATTGGTCATGATTACCGCCATTATTCTTGGGTTGAATGCGTTAAAAATTGAAGTCATTTCTGCCCCTGCAACGAATATGCTTAATCAAATCATGTCAGCAATTCCACATATTATTGCGGCGGTGGCAATTTTAGGTATTGCTTATTATGTGGTGAAATTCATTGCAAATATTGTATCTAGTTTATTAGAAAACTCTGGAATAAATAACTTGCCTGCCAAATTTGGTGTTCAGGATATTTTTGGTAAACATCGTGTTTCGGACATGGTTGGTCATTTGATTGTTTTCTTTGCGATGTTATTTGCCAGCATTGAGGCGGCAAATCGTTTAGGCTTTGGTCGTGTTAGTGACTTATTGGCAAGCTTTATCACCTTTGGTGCAGATATTGTGCTAGGTGCGGTGATTTTATGCGTTGGTTTTTGGTTGGCAAATTTACTGGCAGGTGTGGTTAAACGTTCACAACAAGGTTCAAACTTTATTGCAAATCTAGTCCGTGTACTAATTATGGGCTTAGTGTTAGCAATGGGGTTAAAAGCGATGGGCATTGCAGACTCAATCGTTAATTTAGCCTTTGGTTTAACATTGGGTGCAGTTGCGGTTGCCTTTGCCTTGGCATTTGGTTTAGGTGGTCGAGAAGTCGCAGGTCAATTATTACAAGATATGCGAAATAAAATGACGAATGAAAAGCAAGCTAAAAAACAAATCGCTACGGAAGAAACAGAAGATAAATCATAAAAAATAAATTAAATTTTAATTATTATTGATTGTCAAAATATAGCCCTTATTTTGTTAAGGGCTTTTATGTGTTGTTTTTTTCATGACGATACATATCCAAAGAAATATTTTCTTGTCCATCACCAAAATCAATGCCAATGACGGTAATTGTCTTAATTGGAACATGTTGTAACTGCTTAAAAGCCCGTTTAGCAATATTATCTAATGTGTTAGCGATATTATCACGATGTAAAATCGACTGTTTATCATTAGCGTAAAAAATTAAAATATAATGATTACCAAACACACTATAAGAATGTTGATGAATTAAAGCCCCTCGATACCGATTTGGCGAGGTCACAAACATCGCAAACTGGCGAATTAGATTATAACGAGAATATAAAGACTCTTGTGACAATTGATTAAAAATTTGAGTACCCTGTTCACTATTACTACTTTGTTTATAATAATTATGCACGACACTTAAAAAATATTGCCAAACTGGTAGATATTTTGCCATGTCTTGTAGTAATGCTAAATTATCTTGTAAAGGACGAACTGCATATTTAATCGTTTTATCAATATTTGCCACCAGTTTATATTTAAACAATTGACTTTCTACATAATATGCCCGTTTAAAGAAAAAAGAGCTGTCTAAAAATCGTCCTAACAATCGATATTCTGAAGAAAAATCATATTTTCTTTTTATATAATTTTTATGATAATCTAAAAATGCTTCTAAATCGTAACAATTTTTTAGACTTTGAGCAATAAATGCAAAATCCTTAATACTAAAAATTTGTAAGCCTTCATCTGTCAATAATAACTCATAATATTTGAGTTCAGACAAAAAATCGCTACCAAAATAATGAGATACTTGAATAAATTTATCCATGTGATGTAAGGTAATATTGGTTAATACCACAAAGCGTCTTTCTACATCTCTCCAATAAAAAGACTGTAAACTATTATCACATTTTTTATAATATAACTGTGTATTTTTTTTAATCGTTCTTTGAATGTGTTTTTGTCGTTGTAAGGCTTTTTGAATGAGTTGTTGTTTTACTTTTATAATAAAATATTTATTTAGTTTAGTTGAAAAAGGAATGGTAATAAACTGTTGTAATACAATGACATCGTAGCATGGAAACTGCCAAACGTTGTTGCATAACACTTCATGATTATCATCATTGGCTGTTAAAATTTCACCCATTGCAAAAGGTGCAACAGCGTCATACAGTAGAGGATTTGTTGTTGTGGTCTGTGTCATGATTATCTTGAACTTAGGTTTATCTACTAAAAATGATTATTTTACTATGTTGCCATATTATCGGGCTAACGTGTGCAATTTTTATTCCATGTTATACGATATTTGTCTTAAATTTTTATAAAAATTTAATAAAACCATGATGAATGTTTATTTATTTTAAATCAAATATCGATAATTTACAGTCTGTTACATTGTTTGAAGGTTTTTGAGCTGGGTTTTTATACCTTTTGTCCTAATTCTAATTTTTTGTTTGTTGTTAGTTTATACAAAAATAAATCGTTGTTTTATTTGGTTTTTTAGTGGTTTTTTTGATGATTTTATACCATTTGTTATATTATATCAATTTCACTATGTTTATTTTTCAAAATATCTAAACCAATTATCTGGTTTTTCTCGGGTTTACTCTGTTTGTACTCTAATCGCTTTTTATTTGTTAATACAATAGCCCGCATAGTAAACAATTGATTGAGTAATTTGCCATAACCTAAATGGTGTTTTTGCATTGGTTGGCAGAAAAAGCGAGAAAAAATTATGAACCATATTTATAAAGTTGTATTTTGTAAAGAGACTGGTACATTTGTTGCGGTGGCAGAGTATGCAAAGTCTCATGGTAAGAAAGGCACGCATACAGTAGGTAGTGTTGAGAGTAAGGAAAAAACTAGCTCAGTGGGAGCAATTTTTGCTTATACAGCAGTCATGTCGGGATTGTTGTTAAGTAGTGGGGCATTTGCTGCAACAGTAGCTGATGGTACTGGTACCAATGCCATTGTGATTCAGGGGGCAACTAGCACTGCAACGGCTACAGGTGATGATTCTTTGGCGGCAGGCACTAACGCTGCAGCCAATGGAAAAAGTGCACTTGCCATTGGTACCAACTCAACAGCAACAGGTCAAAATGCGACCGCTTATGGCAATATGACGAAAGCTATCGCAAACAATGCTACGGCTTTTGGTTCTTTGTCTCAAGCAACTGCACAATCTGCAACTGCAGTGGGTGATGGTGCACAAGCAACGGCAGGACAGACCACCGCAGTAGGTGTTGGTACTGTAGCATCTGGTGCAGGTGCAACAGCAGTAGGTCATACAAGCCAAGCAACCGCAGATCATGCCACGGCATTGGGTTCTGTTGCTAAAGCAACGAGTGGTTATGCGACAGCTGTGGGTGCTTATGTAACGGCTGGTGGTGCAAACTCAATCGCTATTGGTAGAAACAATAATGTGACTGGCGAGTATACAACTGTAATTGGTTCGGGCAATCTTCCTAAAGATGGTAAAGGACTGGATGCTACTACTGGTGGCATCGTTGATGTTACGGCTGCAGGTACTATTACTGCAACTCGTAGTTCTATTATTGGTATGTCCAACAAAATTGCCGTTTCTTCAGTGACGGGTACTACTCCGCCAACCGCAGCTGCACTGACAGACGTACAGGTGCAGGGTAATAACAATACCATCAATCGTGGTCGTGCTTATGTATTTGGTTCCAATAACACCATCAATACCAATGATACCAATATGGAGCTGGAGTCGGTGGTAGCGGTTGGCTATCAGAATACAGTATCGGGTAATAATGCTTTGGTAGTAGGTCGCTCAAATATTGCGTCTGGTCCTTCGGCTTTGGTGGTTGGTTCTAACTCACAGGCATTGGGGCAAGATGGTATTGCTATTGGTAATGACGCATATGCCAGCACAAGAGAAAACTCAGTGGCATTGGGTGGCTTGACCCACGCTGGTCAGTTTGGTACGGCATTGGGTGCACGTACCAGTGTTGAAGGTGACCAAGGTGCTGCCGTGGCAACAGGTGCTGTGGTGAAAGGTGCGCGTGCGGTGGCGGTGGGTTCATACTCATTTGCTGGTACCGAAGATGCAGTCGCTTTGGGTCATAACACTGCGGCGACTGGCTCACGAGCGGTAGCCATTGGTGCAGGTAGCGTGGTATCGGGTGCCCGATCAGGTGCATGGGGTGTGGCAACCAATGGTGGTCAGCCGCAGAACAATACTACTGATCGTAGCTTCGTTGGTGGTACGGACAGTTATGCTATTGGTAATAAAAATATTATCGGTGATACATCATCAGACAGTTTTGTATTGGGGAATAACGTCAAACTGGGTGCGAGTGGGGCAAGTATCGCCATCACCAATGTAGCAAGCAGAAATGGGGATACCAACGCTTCTACCCGTACCAATGCCGTAACTTATACTGATGCAACCGCTATTACTGGTGCAGTAGCATTGGGTAGTGATACTTCTGTTACTGTTAATGATGGTGTGGCATTAGGTAAAAGCAGTGTTGCCAGCAAAGCAGCAGGTCAAGTGGGTGCAGATCCTTTGTCAGCGGTTACTGATAAAACAGGTGCGACATGGACATCTACTTTGGGTGCTGTTTCGGTGGGCGATATTGCCAACAACAAAACCCGTCAAATCACCAGTGTTGCCGCAGGTACACAAGACACCGATGCGGTAAACGTGGCTCAATTAAAAGCAGCAACCACACATTATTACAGCGTTAATTCTACCAAAACTGCCAATAGTGATAACTATAATAATAAAGGTGCAACTGGTCAAAACTCAATGGCAGCAGGGATAACCACCAGTGCTTCAGGTATTGACTCTGTGGCGGTTGGTAGTACTGTCATTGCTTCGGGTGATCAGTCTTTAGCAGTGGGTAACAATGTGCAAGCGACCAATGCAGGTGCAACAGCGATTGGTAATAACAGCCGTGCGACTGCTGATAACGCTCAAGCCTTTGGTCGTAGTTCTCAAGCGACTGCTAGTGAAGCTGTGGCGATGGGTAGATATGCACAAGCCACTGCTGCTCGTGCAACTGCGGTAGGTGTAGGTAATGTGGCTTCGGGTGCATCGTCATTTGCAGGTGGTGATGCAAGCAAAGCTGCGGGTGCACAATCTATCGCTATTGGTCTAAATGCCAATGCTACCACTGACGATACCATTGCGGTGGGTAATAACGCCATAGCCGACACTCAGGCAGGTGCGATTGCTGTTGGTAAAAATACAGCTGCATCAGGTACCAGTGCGGTTGCCATCGGTACAGATAGTAAAGGTACGGCTCAAAGTGTGGTTGCTATTGGTAATGCATCAAAAGCTGCTGCAGATAACGCTGTAGCCATTGGTATCCAAGCCAATGCAGCAGGTTCAGGAAATGTTGTGATTGGTGCAAGTGCAGGTAAAGCACATTCAACCACTCCACAAGGCAATAATACAGTTTTGATTGGTGTAGAGGCAGGTTCACAAGCAGCTAACAACCAAGGTCAAGTATCTGTAGGCTGGCAAGCAGGTCAAGGCACATTAGGAGCATATAATGTTGCATCTGGCTATCAAGCAGGACAATTTGTCAATGGTCAAAACAATGTTGCTTTTGGTAAGGGTGCAGGGTCTGGTACATCAACTGGTGCTCGTTTAACCGCCAATGATACTGTTTCTGTTGGTACCAATGCTCAAGCAACCAAAGATGGTACAATTGCTATTGGTACAAGCACAATATCAGGTTCAACCAACAGCGTTGTTTTAGGTACTAATGCCAAAGTAGAACGTGAAGTAAGTACCAGTAATGTGATTATTGGGCATGAGGCACAAGCGATTGCTTCTACCACTTCAACAACCGATGTAGGTAAAGACGCAGTTGCGATTGGTTTTAAAAGCCAAGTAGGTGCTGCTAGCAACGTAGCACTGGGTTCTAATGCTAAGGCCATTGGCAACTCACAAGCCACTGCTGTTGGTTATAATACTAACGCCTTGGGTTATCAATCGGCTGCGTTTGGCTCAGGAGCAAAAACTTCGGACAAGGCAGGTAGCTCACTTGCTTTGGGTAAAGATGCCAGTGCAACGGTGGCTAATGGTGTGGCATTGGGTTCTGGCAGTGTGGCAAATGTTGCCTTTGGTGCTATAGGTGCAGACCCATTAAGTGCCGTTACTGATAAAGCAACTCCTACTTGGAAAGCCACTCGAGCGGCGGTATCTGTGGGTGGTGTTCTGACTAAGGATGACGGTTCAATAATAGAAACGGTTACCCGTCAAATCACCAGCGTTGCCGCAGGTACACAAGACACCGATGCGGTAAACGTGGCTCAATTAAAAGCAGCAGGTTTTACCTTAGCAACTTCTGCTTCTGATGGTGCAGTACAAGATAATACTGCCGATGAAACGACCAAAAAAGTAAAAAATGGCGAAACTGTCACGGTTGATGCAGGTAAAAATATCAAAGTCACTCAAGATGGTAAAAAGGTCAGCATTGCTACCAAAGATGACGTTACATTTACCACCGTTACCACCACAGATACCGCTGGCAATAGCACTGTATTAAATGGTACAGGCATCACGATTACTCCAACAGGTGGTGGTAGTGTAGTAAGTTTAACCAGCACTGGTCTAAACAACGGTAATAATAAAATTACCAATGTTGCTGATGGCGACATTATCTCTGGCTCAAAAGAAGCGGTAAATGGCGGTCAAATTTTTGATTTAAAACAAGAATTAACAGCTAATACAGGTGATATTAATAAAGGCTTAAATTTTGCAGGTAATTCTGGCACATTTAACCGTAAATTAGGTGAAACAACCACGATTTCAGGCGGTTTAACCTCTGGCTCAGCTTCTAACACCAATATCCGTACTGTGGCAACTAATGGCACCATTGATATTCAACTGGCAGATGCACCTGTATTTACAGGTAAGGTATCGGCTCAAGGCTTGGATGCGGGCGGTCAAAGAATTACAGGTGTACAAGCCGGTCAAGATACAACTGATGCGGTAAACGTTGGACAATTACAAACAGCCATTAATAATTTTACTACAGCTAAAACGGTTATTGAACAAAACTCGCCTTTTTCTTATGTTGGTACTGTAAATGATGCTAAGGTTGCATTGATACGTAGTGTTGATGAAGCAGGTGATGTTCGCTTTTTCCGTACTCTTGATGATGGTAGTACAACACCATATACAGGCGATGTGACTATTTCGGCGTTAAATCCAAAAGAACCACAACTTTCTACCCCAACCACAGTAGGTAATATTGCTGATGGTAAAGCTAATAATGATGCCGTTAATGTTAGCCAGCTTAAAAATGCTGTAACTGCATTAGGTGGCGGTGCTACAGTAAATGCTGATGGCTCTATCAAAAAACCAACTTACACGGTAAAAGGTGGTACCTTTAATAATGTAGGTGGAGCGATTGATGCGTTAGATAAAGCCGTGCAAACTCCATTAACCTTTAGTGGTGATAATACAACTGAAAAAGTAAAGCGTGAACTGGGTACAGAATTAGCCGTTAAAGGTGGCAGTACTGCTACTTTAACAGATGGCAATATCGGTGTGGTTGGTAGTGCAAATGATAACAGCTTAACCATTAAATTGGCAGAAAAAATCAATTTAGGTACAGCAGGTAGCGTAACCACTGGCGACACCAAAGTTGATAATGCAGGTGTGACCATTGCATCAGCAGGTAAAAATCCTGTGAGCTTAACCAATGCTGGTTTAAACAACGGCGGTAATGTGATTAGCAATGTTGGTGCAGGTAAAGCACCTACCGATGCAGTGAATGTATCACAATTGACCCCATTGGCAACCGCTTTGGGTGCAACTATTGGCACTGATGGTACAGTGACACCTCAAGCATTTGTTGTGACTAAAACAGATGGTACTGCTTATGCAGGAGAGACCACCATTCAAGGTGCGTTGGATAATATTGGTACAGAAATCCAAAAAGGCATTACTTTTACAGGAAACAGCGGTCAAGCCGTTAAGAAATTGGGCGAAACCTTTAATATTAAAGGTACTTTAGGCGATACCGCTGATGCTTCAGATAAAAATATCCGTACTGAAGTAGATAGTAGTGGTGTGATGAGCATCAAACTGGCAGAAAGTCCAAAATTTGGTAATGTAACCATTAATGACTCTGGTAAAATTACAGGTGTTACAGCAGGTACAGCAGATACTGATGCAGTGAATGTTGCCCAATTAAACAACAAAACAGCAACGACACCATTGACTGTTGGTAATACAGGTGTAGTTGATACTCCAGCTACTGCTGATGTCAATAAACTGGCAACAGCGGGTGATATTGCCAATGCCATTAACAAGGCAGGCTTTACCCTTACCACTGCAACAACGACTGATGGCGAGTTGGGTGCAAATTCTACAAGCAATGAACTTATCATTGCAGGTGATACCGTTACCGTTGAAGCAGATAAAAACATCAAAGTTACCCAAACCAATGGTAAAATCAGCATTGCCACTAAAGATGATGTGAGCTTTAATAACGTAACTGTGGGCAATACCACCATTGATAATAGTGGCATTACCATTAAAGTTCCTACAGGTGGCACAACCACTGATGTTAAACTGACTGCAGGTGGTTTAGACAATGGTGGCAATAAGATTACCAATGTAGCTAATGGCGATGTTACATCAACTTCTAAAGATGCAATCAACGGTAGCCAATTACACGCAGTATCAACGGCAACCAAAAACTTAATTGGTGGTAATGCAACCGTTAATCCTGATGGTACAGTAACCGCTTCTAACATTGGTGGTACTGGTACAACTACAATTGATGATGCCATCAAAACTGTTAAAACCACAGTTAAATCTACAGACAACACCATTAAAGTAACGGCTAATACTGCTGATGCAACGAATGGTACTGTCTTTGATATTAGCGTAGATGCTCAAAAATTAGCTGAATCTGCTCAATTACCTGTGGTTTATACTGATGCTGATGGTAATAAAGTTTATAAAGTAGGC
>JBHAEG010000047.1:0-36921 GCA_041855445.1 Moraxellaceae bacterium | reverse complement strand
GCCAATTTTTGTTGGTAAATCTGGTAGTATTTTGGGTTATTGATTTTTGTTCCATCTGAACAAGTTGCTAAATCTTTTAAACCTAAGTCTATACCGATGGCTTTTGTGCCTGTAGTTTGGATTTTTTCTGTTTCAACGACTAAACAGACATACCAACGGTTACGGCTATCTTGTACAAAACAACCTGTTTTTACTTGATATTTTGATAATCCGTAACTATCCCATAGTTTAAAAATATGTTTGCCATAACTGATTTGTCCATCTTGATATTTAATGGCTACTTTTTTAAAAGGTATCCAACCTAAAGATTTACACTTTGCTTTGGGGTTGTTGGTTCACCAGTTGAGTTTTGCTTTTTTAAATTGTTTACGGCTTTTGATGTGAGTTTTATTGATGGCTTGAATGGTCTGACTATGCAAGCCTAATTCAACATTAGCACCTTTGGTGTATTCGTTTAGGTCATAGGCACTAAAGAACTTACCTGTTCTTTGTAGGTGTTTGTAGCTCAAGTCATTGATATAATTCCACATAAAATTAACCAAACCGCTTAAACGGTTTAGTTGGTCTGTGTGTTTATCTCGTATGCGTAGCTTGAGTGTTTTCATATCGTTATGGTAGCTTATTCTAAGTTATATTTGAATATCGACCGCCTTATATCTCCGCCTTAAAGTGCGGAGTTTTACGGCGGATTAGATAAAAATTACAACACAACAGAACGAGCAAAAACTTCTCGCAATTCAAAACTAGTATGCACTTGTACAATACCTTCTATCCGATTTAGCCGATGTAATAAAAATTCTTCATAGTGTGCCATATCTCGTACAACTGCTTTAATTAAATAATCTTCACTACGACCTGTAACAATGCTACAGCTAACTACTTCTGGGAATTCTTTTAATTTTTGTTCAAAATTTGCAAAACGTTCAGCCGTGTGTCTATCCATACTAATTGCGATAAACACGGATAATTGAAAACCAAGTTGTCTAGGATTAGTGATTGTACGATAGCCTGTGATAATGCCAGCTTCTTCTAGCTGTTTAACACGTCTAGCACAAGGTGTCGGACTTAAATTGATTTTTTCCGCTAATTCCAGATTACTGATTTTGGCGTTTTGTTGTAGCTCTTGCAAAATTTTTTTGTCAATATCGTCAAGTTTTAGCATAGTTTTTACAAAAATTAATGAATTTCACTATTATTATAAAAAAATTGAGCGATAAAAAACATTCTTTTGATAAAAAAATGGCGAAATTAGTGAGTTTTTCACTAGAAAATTGGCTATAATACGCCCAATTATTTATTTGTTAGTTGATGATTGAAGGAATTTAGCAACATGACACCAAAAAATCCCGCTTTTGATTATAAAAAATATCAGCCATTTGCGTTTGCTCCAAAACTGACCAATCGCACTTGGCCTGATAAAGTCATTGATAAAGCTCCGATTTGGGCAAGTGTTGATTTGCGTGATGGCAATCAGGCGTTAATTGAGCCGATGAGCATTGAACAAAAAATGCGGTTTTTTAAATTGTTAGTTGATGTAGGCTTTAAACAAATTGAAATTGGTTTTCCCTCAGCAGCTCAGGTGGAATATGACTTTACTCGTACATTGATTGAAGGTGGTCATGTGCCTGATGATGTGACATTGCAGGTGTTAGTACAGGCTCGTGAACATTTAATCCGCCGTACTTTTGAGGCTTTAAAAGGGGCAAAACGGGCGATTGTTCATGTGTATAATTCAACGTCAAAAGTACAACGAGAAAAAGTTTATCAGAAAAATTTTGAGGAAATCACGGCAATTGCAATTGAAGGGGCTACGTTATTGCGTGATTTAGCCAAAGAATATCCTGAAACTGAATGGATTTTTGAGTATTCACCAGAAAGCTTTTCACAGACAGAAGTCGATTTTTCAGTTAAAGTGTGTGATGCGGTGTGTCAAGTTTGGCGACCAGATTTAGGACAACAAGTAATTTTTAATTTACCTGCGACTGTAGAAAGTTCAACGCCAAATGTGTATGCTGACCAAGTGGAATATTTTTGTCGTCATTTGCCCATGCGTAAACATATTATTGTTAGCTTGCATACCCACAATGACCGAGGTTGTGCGATAGCCGCTAGTGAATTGGGATTAATGGCTGGTGCTGACCGTATTGAAGGAACATTGTTTGGAAATGGTGAACGTACTGGCAATATGGATATCATGACGATGGCAATGAATTTGTATAGTCAAGGGGTAAACCCTGAACTTGATTTTAGTAATATGAGCGAAATTGCCCAAGTTGTTAGCGAATGTAATCAGTTACCAATTCATCCTCGTCATCCTTATGTCGGTGAATTGGTATTTACGGCGTTTAGTGGCTCACATCAGGACGCAATCAAAAAATCATTAGATTACAATGAAAAACACGCCGAAGAAACGCAAGGGGTTTGGGACGTTGCTTATTTACCAATTGACCCAGCTCATATTGGACGTGGTTATCAAGATGTTGTTCGTATTAATAGTCAATCGGGTAAAGGTGGGGTTGCATATATCTTACAACGTGATTATGGTTTTAGTTTGCCTCGCTGGACTCAAATCGATTTTAGTCGAGTAATTCAACATCAGGCAGAGGCTCGCCAAACAGAATTGACTTCTGATGACGTGATTAAGATTTTTGAGCAAACCTATTTACAACAAAATAATCTGATATTACAAGATTATCAAATCAATAATCACGCAGGACAAGTCAAATTTGTTGGCTCAGTCAAAACAGCTGATAGCATCATTGATATTCATGGTGAGGGTAATGGACCTTTGTCGGCATTTATTGCAGGCATTTCGGATAAACTTGGTAAACAAGTCAGCGTAATTAACTACTCTGAACATGCTTTAGTCAAAGAAAATCAAAGTAATACAAATGCTAATGCCGTTGCGTATTTGCAATTAAATATTGATGGTGAAATTTATTCAGGCATTGGCGTATGCGGTAGCACTGTATCGGCAATGTTAAAAGCATCATTGTCGGCATTAGCTCAAACTGTTTAAGCATCACTAAACTAAAAAAATGCCAAATTTAATGAGAATTTGGCATTTTTTCATTTAGCCAAATAAGCCATCTTCTCTGGTCGTCATCAATATTTTAAAATAGGTCAGACAAAATATAAAAAAAGCTAATAGCCAAAAACCTTGAGAAATAGCAACGGTTAGTAAATAATACTCTGGCAATAAAAATGGTAGCCCTACCCGAGCGAGCCATGCTAATATCATACAAATAAAAATCCCAATTACCAACTTGGGTGGGTGATGTATACTGCGACCCGTATGCCCCAATGCTACCCGTGACATCATCGATAACGTTAGCAAGCCAATTCCAGATAACGCCACTGCATGAAAGGCAAGGCTATGATTAAAATTCAGCCAAGGCTGAACAGCAAACAACAAAAATCCAATCGCTATACCCATAAAAGATAACCATAACGACCACAATAACGGACGTGACCAAATTTCCGCTAAATGCCAATTTTTTAAACGCCATAAATTTATGATTGCCACCAGCAACGCTGTCATTGTTAATAAATAAGCATAACTTGTGACATGTTTAAAAAACACATCAACCAACATAAAACAAAAAAAGCCAATAAAATTTAACCTATCTAGCCAGATTGAATTTTTGACTTGTTTTGCCACCGTTCCATTAGGATAAATACCTCGTTCGATAAACATTGGTACAACTCGCCGTCCAATCGTGAGGACAATCCCAATAATCAAATAAAAACCAAATAATAACGTTGCCTGAGTAACAATATAATCCTGCCCATGAAAAATCGTATAATAAAAATTACCTTGCCCATAAAAAATTAACAACAACATTCCTACAATACCTAATTGGCGTATTTGTTGTACAAGTAAAATCGGTTTTATCACAAAAAACATCACCAATCCCCAAAACAACAAATCCAGCCCACAAGCTATCATCATAAAAATATTAACATGAATGCCATTTATCAAAAAAATTAACCGAGCAAAAAGCCACGGTAAAAAAATTATCAACAATTTCCAGCCATAAGGCATTGGCTGATTTGTCCAAGTTTTCACCGCAGTTAATAAAAAACCAGCAATAACTGCTAACCCATAGCCATAAACCATCTCATGCCCATGCCAATAAAATGGTAACAAATCCGTGCCAGCATTAAATGCAAAATCAGTCGCAAAAATAATATGTGACCACTTTAACATACTGACAATTGCAAAAATGCCTGCACCCAAAAAGAAAATACGAAAGCTTAAATTTAATACAGGGTGAGGCGATGTGGGCGGTTTACTGGGTAATTTAATTGTTTGCATTATCAAATCCTAAAATCTTTTAAGTTATCATAACAAAGCCTTTCTTTGAACTTCAAGTCGCAGTGATGATACTCTAGTCACCTTGTTTACAAAATGGTAAACTAAGCGTTCCTATGCCTACCGTTAAGGAACACAGATGGATTTAACCAGCGTTACCTTTGCAAGTATTTTAACCTTAGCTGTACAAGGTGGAATTAATCCGCCTGTTGAAAAAAAAGCCGTTCAAGAAGCCGAAATTTCAACCTATATTTTGCCAAATATTGCAGGGCTTTGGCAGTTGGAACTGACCGATATTGACCCCAATCAGCCTGCCTGCCGTGAACGTTATCATTTTGGCAAAGGTGGTGAATTTATTGGAATAAGTGGCAAAGAATTTACTTATGGCAAATATTTGTACAGCCATAATAGTGACAGTTTACCTGCAATTGCAATTCAAACCACCTATGATAATAATGTCACCGATTGTTCAGGCAATCAAATTGACCAAACAGGTGATATCATGGCGACTTATGTCAAATTACAAGGCAATCAAATGCAATGGTGTAAGGATAATCAAGGTAAAAAGTGCAATATGAAATTTTACCGTGTGCTACCATAAAACAAATAAGAAATCATCATTGAGTTAAATTTTATGCAACAACGCCTCATTAGCCCTATTAGTCGCCTAGAAGACAAACAAGATAACCAAATTCGACCGTCATTGTTAGCAGACTATATTGGACAACCTACGGTCAAAGAGCAAATGGAAGTCTTTATTCATGCGTCAAAAGCTCGAAAAGAGGCGTTAGACCACACATTAATTTTTGGTCCACCGGGTTTAGGGAAAACTACATTAGCCAATATCATTGCTCGAGAAATGGGCGGAAACTTACGCTCAACGTCAGGACCTGTTTTAGAACGAGCAGGAGACTTAGCTGCAATGCTAACAAATTTAGATGCTGGTGATGTATTATTTATTGATGAAATTCATAGACTTAATCCTGTAATTGAAGAAATTTTATATCCAGCAATGGAAGATTTTCAATTAGATATTATGATTGGTGAAGGACCATCAGCTCGCTCAATTAAGCTAGACTTACCACCATTTACCTTAGTTGCAGCGACAACCCGAGCTGGGTTATTGACTTCGCCATTGCGTGACCGTTTTGGCATTGTTCAACGATTAGAATTTTACAGTGTGAATGATTTAACAACGATTGTTAATCGTTCTGCTCGTTTAATGAATATCTCGATGACAACAGATGGTGCGATTGAAATTGCCCGCCGTTCTCGTGGTACACCTAGAATAGCTAATCGATTATTAAGGCGAGTTCGAGACTATGCCCAAGTTAAAAGTGATGGCATCGTAACCGCTGATATTGCTAATAGTGCCTTAGACATGTTAGCTGTTGATAGACGAGGGCTGGATAATCTTGACCGCCGATATTTAGAGGTATTACACGAAAGATTTGAGGGTGGACCTGCAGGGGTTGAGTCAATTGCAGCAACGCTGGCAGAAGATAAAGGCACGCTAGAAGATGTAATAGAACCCTATTTAATTCAACAAGGTTATATTATACGAACGGCTCGGGGTCGAGTATTGACAGAAATGGCAAAATATTAAATCACTATTGCTTTAGCATAAATGATTAATTTTTGCGTCCTTCAAACAAACCCAAATGATAAGATATATTGTTGGGTTTGTTTGATGGATACAAATCGGCATTCACTTATTCGGTGATGGCTTCTGGCTCAGCGTCACCCTCTTCCTCGCCAGCACCTTCCACACATGCCATCGATACCAAATATTCATCATTTGCTAAACGAATTAATTTTACACCTTGAGCATTACGCCCTGTTTTTGCAATTTGAGCCACGGGTGTACGTACCAATGTGCCATTATTGGAAATTAAAATGATGTCGTCCATGTCATTGACGACTTTTGCTTGTACTAATAAACCATTTCGTTCACTGGTTTTAATGGCAATCATACCTTTTCCGCCACGTCCTTTTGTAGGGAATTCTGCAATTGGTGTGCGTTTTCCATAGCCATTTTCACAAGCACACAAAACGTCCCCTGTTTCAGGAGCAATCACTAATGATACTACTTTACTAGTCGCAAGGCTATTTTCATCAGCATCATCGGTATCTTCTTCAATGTCAGCTTCATCATCAAATTGGCTGGCAAGTAAACTGACTTTCATGCCTCGAACGCCTCGGGCGGTACGTCCCATTTCTCGAATTTTATCTTCAGCAAAACGAATAGCTCGCCCTTCATTAGAAAAAAGCATGACTTGTTGTTTACCATCGGTAATTTCAACACCAATCAATGTATCACCATCTTTGAGTTCAATCGCTCGTAGTCCATTTGAACGTAAATTTTTAAAATGTTTTAAGGCGACACGTTTTACCATGCCTGAGGCGGTAGCAAAGAACACAAACTTATTATCGCTTTCTTTGTCATTTTTACTGATAGGTAAAATTGCCGTCACATTTTCATTAGGCTGTAATGGAATTAAATTGACTAATGGGCGACCTCGTGAACCACGGCTAGCTAGTGGAATTTCAAACCCTTTTAGGCTAAATGCTCTGCCATTATCAGTAAAAAATATCACCGTATCATGTGATGATACAACTAACATTTGTTCAATTACATCATCTTCTTTCATGCTAGTCGCTGATTTTCCTCGCCCACCACGTTTTTGAGCAACATAGTCGCTAATAGGTTGTGTTTTTGCATAACCTGTGCGAGATACGGTTAGGACAACGGTTTGTTCTGGAATTAAATCGGCACGACTAAAATCTTGACGATTATCAACAATTTCTGTACAACGTTCATCACCATAATTATCACGAATTTCTAATAATTCATTTTTGATAACCTGCATTAACTTATCAAAATTATCTAAAATGCTTTGTAATTCGGCAATTAATACTAAAATATCTTTAAATTCTTGCTGGATTTTATCTTGTTCTAAACCTGTTAAACGGTGCAACTGCATATCTAAAATCGCATTGACCTGTTCAGGTGATAGGCGATAATGTTGTTGATGATTGATTAGCCCAAATGGTGTGGTTAAGTCCTCACCATCAATCACATCTGGGCGAATTGAGCCACTGCCTGCCGATTGTAACATAGCTAATACGCTAGCTGATTGCCAAATTTTCGCTAGCAAATTTTCACGCGCTTGTTGGCGATTGCTTGATGATTTAATGGTTTGTATCACATCATCAATATTGGTCAAAGCAATTGTTAATCCTTCTAATAAATGTCCTCGAGCTTTGGCTTTATTTAGCTCAAACATTGTTCGGCGAGTAACGACTTCTTGACGATGACGAACAAATGCCGAAATTAAATCTCGTAAAGTCATGATTTTGGGTTGTCCATTATCAAGAGCAACCATGTTAATACTAAAGCTTGATTCTAAGGGTGTCTGTGAAAATAGATTATTTACAATCACTTCGGCAACTTCACCACGTTTTAAGTCAATAGCAATTCGCATACCGTCTTTGTCTGACTCATCACGAATTTCGCTAATGCCTTCAATTTTTTTGTCACGCACTAACTCGGCGATACGTTCAATCAGTTTTGCTTTATTCGTTTGATAGGGAATTTGAGTAAATACAATACGTTCACGGTCTTTATTTACCCCAGCATCTGCCATATTTTCAATATGATAACGTCCTCGTAAATGCAAACGCCCTTTACCCGTACGATAGGCATCAACAATCCCTGCCCGCCCATAAATAATACCACCCGTTGGAAAATCAGGACCAGTAATGTGGGTCATCAATGCTTCATTAGAAATATGAGGATTATCTGCATAAGCAAGACAAGCATTAATCACTTCCGTTAAATTATGCGGAGCCATATTTGTCGCCATGCCAACCGCAATCCCTGCCGAACCATTGACTAATAAATTTGGAATTCTTGCTGGCAATACACTAGGCATTTGTTCTGAACCGTCATAATTGGCCTCCCAATCAACGGTATCTTTATCAAGGTCTGACAACATCTGTTGAGTAAATTTCTGCATACGCACTTCTGTATAACGCATCGCAGCAGGTGGGTCATCATCGACTGAGCCAAAGTTACCCTGCCCATCAATCAACATATAACGTAATGAAAACGGCTGAGCCATACGCACAATTGCATCATATACCGCAATATCACCATGTGGGTGATATTTACCAATCACATCACCAACAACACGGGCTGATTTTTTATAAGGTTTATTATAATCATTTGACAGTTCGTGCATCGCATACAACACACGACGATGTACAGGTTTTAAGCCATCACGCACATCAGGTAATGCACGAGAAACGATGACACTCATGGCATAGTCAAGATAAGATTGTTTTAACTCATCAACAATGGCAATAGGACTGACTAACCCGTTATTCATGCAAGTTTCCTCATGATAAAAATCAGCTGATTGGATAAAGATAATTGAAAAAATATTTCAAATGAAAGCAAAATATTATAGCATAAATCGCAGAAAATAGGGCGTTCTTCCCTGTTAAAAAACGTGATAAATATTGCTATTTTCACGCTCAACCTTGTAAAATATCTATGAATTTTACCAATTTTTTGGAACTTAGCATGACTGAACCATTTAGCCAAATCAGTAATTTATCACCAACAGCAACGAATAATGACTGTGTATTTATTTATGGATTAAAAGTTGATGCAATAATTGGCGTATTTGAATGGGAACAAGCCATTACTCAACCATTGATTTATGATATTGAAATGCTTGGTTGCCAAAAACTCGCCTCACAAACAGATAACATTCATCATGCGATTAATTATAAAACAGTGTGCGAACGGATTGCCGAGATTAGTAAATCGGAAAAAGTTGCATTATTAGAACGTCTAGCTCAGTTAGTCGCTGATATGATTTTAACAGAATTTGCCCCCGATACGGTCACTGTGACCATTCATAAACCGACTGCTATTCAAAACGCTCAAAGTGTTGGTGTAAAAATCACCCGTTATCGTCAATAAAATCAATTTAGTTATATCAAATTAATATGAATTACACCCAGCTATCTGCCAGACCACTACTTGTAACAGAAACATTATTATCCATTGCAAGTAACCATCAGCCACTGTATTATTTACCACAAGCCATTGATATATTAAAAAATTGGGGTGATATACAATTGAGCCAAGTCATTATTGATAATGGATATCATAACTATATGGCTTATATTCAACTTTATTCAGCATTAACCTATGATACATTATTACAACAGACCAAACAGTTAGAACAACAACACGACCGAGCAAAGTTTACTAAACCTGTTGTGAGTTTAGATATAGATATTATTGCAATTTCTATCGATAAAATGCAAATGCCTATAAATAATTATTCACAATTTATTGATGAAAAAGGTAGTCCGTTACAATATTTAACTAAACATTGGTTTGCTATTAATAGACGACTACCATTGGCGAATTATGAAAAACAAGGATTACAAGATTTAGCTATTCGAGATATTTTTTTAAATTAAGTGTCAGATTTATCGTGTTCTTGTGAACGAAAATAGTCTGAATTAATGACATCTAAATCTTTTGCGTCAAGTTTTTCATAATGTTTTTTACAAAATGATGGGTCAAGTTTACAAATTACATTTTGTAATTCATCAAGGCGGGCATCAGATTGGCGGATATGTTCGAGCATTTTTGCAAACGCTTGAGCAACAGGGTCTTGAGAGTTTGGGTCAATGCCATATTGATGAAATACGCCTGCCTGCTCAAGCTTAGACTTATGACAATCTTCTTGTGAATTTTTAGGCGGATTATTGGCTAAGTTTTTGCCAGAATTATTTGCTAAACTATCTAAACCTGCCTTTTCTGCCATTGCTTTATCATGAATTAAACGGGCTGAACTACCAACCATCGTGGCTCCTGCAGGTACTTCTTTGACAACGACTGCGTTTGAGCCAATTTTGGCATATTTACCCACAGTAAATGGTCCTAATACTTTTGCTCCAGCACCAACTACAACACCATCTTCTAATGTTGGGTGGCGTTTTCCCTCGTGCAAAGATACCCCGCCAAGCGTAACGCCATGATATAAAGTAACATCATCACCAATCTCTGCCGTTTCGCCAATCACAACACCCATGCCATGGTCAATAAAAAACCGCCGTCCAATTTTGGCGGCTGGGTGAATTTCAATACCTGTGGCAAATCGATTAGCAAATGATACAAATCGAGCCAAGCCTTTTTGTTCTTTTTGCCACATTGCATGGGCGACACGGTGCAAAATTAACGCGTGTACTCCTGGATAAGTCAATAATACTTCAAGTGTATTTCTTGCCGCAGGGTCACGGTCAAACACCGCTTGAATGTCTTCTTGTAATTCTTTTTTTATTTGGTCGATTTTTGTTGAAAGGGACTTAATAGATGATAACATATGACCTTCCCAGTAAAAAATTTTGCTAGGCATAATAAGGCTTAATGCCCAGTGTTTCAAGACTATTTTGATAATTTCATTTGCATTTTTGCAATCATAGCTTGTAACAATTGATATTCTTTGACATCGAGTTGTAATCGATTAAGCAACCGTGTTAAACGATAAGGCAAGTTTTTAGCATGTTCAGGGTGATATAAATCTAACTGAGTAAATAATGTTAAAAATCGTTGTTGTAACTGTTGTTTTTGTTGCTGATTAATGGCTGGCTCGTCCCACTGTTGGCGTAAAGTGAGTTCAAGCAAATGCTCATCTGTAGACACAAGTTGTGCTTGTTCAGTTGCTATTTCATAAAAAACGCTGGCTATCACCTGTACCGCTGATGCTACATTTAAAATCCCATAGTCAGGATTAGCGGGAATTTGAATATGATAATCAGCAAGCTGTAATTCTTCATTAGTCAGCCCCCTGTCCTCTCGTCCAAATACTAACGCTATTTGAAAGTTGATAGCATGTTGTTGTGACTGAATAAAATTTTTAACCATTAAATTGGCAGATTGACGAGGCGTAAGTACAGGCTGGGGTAAATGCCGTTTTCGGCTACTTGAAGCAAGCACCCATTGACAGTCATCAATCGCTTCCGTTAAAGAATTTACTATCTGAACATTTTCTAATACATGTTTTGCACCTGCTGAATGTGCTATCGCATCATTATCAATGGCACGTTTTGGATTAACCACAATAAGTTGATTCAGTCCCATGGTGTGCATGGCTCGGGCAGTTGAACCGATATTAGCAGGAAGTGTTGTATTTACTAAAACCACTCGAATACAAGATAAAAAATCTAAAGGATTAAACGCATTCATATGAATATTAAGCCAGCAATTCTTTTATCATTTGATTGACAGTTTTGGCTTCTTGTTTAATTTCATCAATCAATTGTTGATGCTCATGAATGCGATGTCCTCGACAAATTTCTTGCATAATGTAACATAATTCTGCCAAATGATTTGCCCCAAGATTAATACTTGCTCCTTTTAAACTGTGTGAGCTTTCAAAACCTTGGGTATTATTATTTGTATCAAATGCCTGTTGTAATTCCTGCAGGCGTTTTTCACTATCTAAAATATAAGTGTTAATTAAATCCTCAAAATCTTCCTCTAATAATGCTTTTAGCTCTTCAAACTGTTCAATCTCAATATGGGTAAGCGTTTCTTGCTTCATCATCGACTTCACACCGTTTATAATAAATTAAGTTTTTATGTTAATCTGTTATAATAAACCATTTATCCCCCTTTCATCAATGATGAAAACCAAATTAAGTATAATGAAACCGTAAATTTTCTGATTTTACCCACCGCTTAATCTGCTGTAATGTGTATTCATCAGGATTTATTTGCCAATGGGCGGGCATTTGTAATTGAGCCAAGGCATTCTTTGTATATACATATAAATCTAATGGAATACCCGTTGCTATTTTGTTGTCTTGCTCTAAATTCTCTGTTAATTGAAGATGAATATCTGGGGTTTTTATTAATAATGATTGTAATCGTTCAAACAATGGCATATCCTGTCCTGAAATTCTTATACTAACTCTTTTAAGCCAACGTTGGCGAGCTTCGTTTAATGTTATAGCATCAACTAATGTCGCATAAAGCCGTTTGTCATACTCTCGAATAGTGCCTTCTATCACCACAATGCTGTCATTTTTTAGTTTATCCTTGACTTGGCTAAACTCTTTAGCATAACAACTAACTTCAATACGTCCCGTGCCGTCATCTAGGCTAATGGCAACACGTTTGCCAAAGTTCGCTACATCAACAATTAATCCTGCTAAAAAACAGGTTTGTTCATAGTCTGTTTCGCTCAAAGTCGCTAAATTATTATTAGTATAATGTTCTAATTCTTCACGATAATTATCAATTGGGTGGCCTGTTAAATACAATCCTAACGTATCTTTTTCAGCTTTTAATCGTTCATTATCTGTCCAAACTGGCTCATGTGGTAAAGGTGGTGCCTTGGTGATGCTTTGTATATCACTAAATAAATCCATCATGCCTAAATTGGTATTTTGGCGTTCTTGCTCGGCAGATTGTACCGCTTTGGGAAGTTCTGCCATTAATGCTCCACGAATAACAAACGCATCTTCTGCAGGCAAATCAGGGCGTAATTTTTCGGCAAAGGTATCAAAACAGCCAGCTTTCACCAAAGCTTCTAAGGTACGTTTATTAACCTTTTTTGTATCTACTCGCCGACAAAAATCATATAAATCTGTAAATTTACCACCAGTATTGCGAGCATTGACAATAGACTCAACCGCACCTTCACCAACGCCTTTAATCGCTCCAAGTCCATAAGTAATGGTTTTTGGATTTTTTGCCACAAATTCCCAGTTGGAATGATTAACACAAGGATTTTCAACTTTTAGCTTAAAATTTTCTCGACAGTCACTGATTAAAAATACTACACTGTCTGTATTATTCATATCTGATGTAATTACTGCTGACATAAATTCCGCAGGATAATAATGTTTTAAATAGGCAGTTTGGTAGGCCAATACTCCATAGGCCGCCGAATGTGATTTATTAAAACCATAACCTGCAAATTTTTCCATCAAATCAAACACACCGCCTGCCAATATTTCATCGATGTTTTGTTCAATTGCCCCCTTAACAAAAATATCTCGTTGTTTCGCCATTTCTTCAGCTTTTTTCTTGCCCATTGCACGGCGTAACATATCCGCACCGCCTAAGCTGTAGCCTGCCATTGCTTGCGAGATTTGCATGACTTGCTCTTGATAAACAATTACCCCGTAAGTATTTTCTAAAATTGGCTCAAGACGCTCATGGTCATAAATCACCTGTTCCCGTCCATGTTTACGGTTAATGTACATATCCACCATGCCTGCATCTAGTGGACCTGGGCGGTACAAAGCACACATCGCAATCACATCTTCAATATTAGATGGTTGCAATTTGGCAAGATATTTTTTCATACCTGAACTTTCTAGCTGAAATACAGCTGTGGTATGGGCTTTTTGTAGTAGCTGATAAGTGGGTTTATCATTTAATGGTAAACTTTCCAAATCTAATGGCGGTTTACCCTCTTTTTTCAGACGAGCATTGATATTTTTTATAGCACTATTGATAACGGTTAAATTACGCAATCCCAAAAAATCAAACTTGACTAAACCAACTGCTTCAACATCATCTTTATCAAACTGACTGACACGATGACCATCATCATCACAATAAATTGCTGAAAAATCTGTAATTTTATGTGGTGCAATCAGTACCCCCCCTGCATGTTTACCCACCCCTCGAGTAATTCCTTCTAGACGAACTGCCATTTCCCAAATTTCGTTAGCATCATCGTAATCATTATTATCAGGATTTTCTAATAAATCTTTTAATTGTGGTTCTTTTTTAACCGCTTCCGCCAGTGAAATCCCTGGTGTTTTTGGAATAAGTTTAGAGATTTTATCTGCCAACCCATATGGTTTGCCCTGTACCCGTGCCACATCTCGTACTACTGCTTTGGCTGCCATCGTACCAAATGTGATAATTTGTGATACAGCTTCTCGTCCATATTTTTGAGCAACATAATCAATAACTCTATCTCGTCCTTCAATGCAAAAATCCACGTCAAAATCAGGCATTGATACCCGTTCTGGATTTAAAAAACGTTCAAATAATAAATCATAATGCAATGGGTCAAGGTCAGTAATGTTTAACGAATATGCTACCAATGAGCCAGCACCCGAGCCACGACCTGGCCCAACGGGAACATCATTGGCTTTTGCCCAACGAATAAAATCCATCACAATCAAAAAATAACCTGGAAATCCCATTTTTAAGATAATATCAATTTCATAATTAAGACGTTCATCATACGATTGACGAAATTCTATCCAGTCTTCATCTCGAGTCGCTACAGGATATAGTTTTTCTAAACGCTGTTCTAAACCTTGCTGGGAAATTTTACGGAAAAACGTTTCTATAGTTTCCCCTTCAGGAACAGGAAAATCAGGCAAAAAGTTTTTACCTAATGTTAAAATCACATTGCAACGTTTAGCTAAATCTAATGTATTATCAATGACTTCAGGCATATCAGCGAATAAAGTCGCCATTTCTGATTGAGTTTTTAAATATTGCTCAGTTGAATAATCTCTTGGACGTTTTGGGTCAGCCAAAATTTGGGAATTAGCGATACAAACCCGAGCTTCATGTGCTTCAAAATCATCAGCTTGTAAAAAACGAACGTCATTATGAGCAATAATAGGAATATGATGTTCATTGCTAATGCGTAATGCCTGCTCAATAAAACGGTCTTCATTAGGGCGTTTGGTGCGTTTAATCGCTAAATACAGCCTATCTTCAAAATACATTTGCCAACTTTTTAACAAATCATCTGCTTTGGTTGGATAGTTTGACAGCATGGCTTGTCCAACATCACTTTTTTCAGTAAATAAAACAATAACCCCATCACTATTGGCAAAAATTTGTTCACGTTTTACAATTGGTTTACCCAATGTTAGACCATCGGTAAAACCTAAAGAAACAATTTTTGTTAAATTTTTATAACCAAGCTGGTTACTCGCTAGTAACATAACGCTCGTATGGTCATTATCCATTAAAATTTCTGAACCGATAATAGGCTTGATGCCTTCTTCTAAACAAGCTTTATAAAATTTAACGGTCGCATATAAATTTGATAAATCCGTCAAAGCCAAGGCTAATTGGTTATCTTGTCGTGCCTGTTTGACTAGACTTTTAATGCGGACGATAGAGTCAGTAATAGAAAATTCGCTATGAATACCAAAATGAACAAATGCCATAGATAACCTGTGTTGATACTTATAATGATATTGATTGTAACAAAACCTTTGTTTTTCTTCACCCAGAATTTCATTGCCAAAAAGATAAAAATTGGCGAAAATAGCGGTTTATCCATGAAATAGATTTAGGAAAATCCATGTCTTTACAACAATTTATCGAACAAGCTTTTGAAAATCGTGCAGAATTTAGTCCAACTTCTGCACCACAAGATGTGCGTCATGCGGTAAATGACGTACTTGCTCAACTTGATGCAGGCACGTTACGGGTCGCTGAAAAAATTAATGGGGAATGGGTTGTAAATCAATGGGCAAAAAAGGCAGTATTATTGTCATTTCGCCTAAATGATAATTACCCTATGCCATCTTGCCAACATTTACAATTTTTTGACAAAGTGCCAACTAAGTTTTCAGATTGGACTGTCGAACAGTTCCAACAGGCAGGCGTGCGAGTTGTACCACCAGCAGTCGCTCGTAAAGGCTCATTTATTGGCAAAGGGGCGATTTTAATGCCATCTTATGTCAATATTGGTGCATATGTTGATGAAGGTACAATGGTTGATACTTGGGCGACAGTTGGCTCTTGTGCACAAATTGGTAAAAACGTACATTTATCAGGGGGTGTCGGCATTGGCGGAGTACTTGAGCCATTACAGGCTAATCCAACGATTATCGAAGATAACTGTTTTATCGGAGCTCGCTCAGAAATCGTTGAAGGGGTGATTGTTGAAGAAAGTTCAGTGATTTCGATGGGTGTTTATATCGGACAATCAACAAAAATCTATGACCGTGAAACAGGTGAAATTATATATGGTCGTGTGCCTGCAGGTTCTGTCGTTGTATCAGGAAGCTTGCCTGCAAAAGACGGCTCGCATAGCTTATATTGTGCAGTTATCGTGAAAAAAGTCGATGCCCAAACTCGAGCAAAAACTAGCATCAATGATTTATTGCGTGATTGATTAGCATGATTAATTAACGTAATTAATTAATATTCAAAAACTTAATATTAAAAGATTTAATATTAAAAAACCTAGCAAACAAACGTTATTTTTTAATGAATAGTTTGCTTGTTTGCTAGGTATCAATATTGATAATTACCACAATTTGTTTTTTATTTTATTCTTCTTATTTTATTTTTTTAACGATTACATCTGGCTGATAAATTATCTGCCAATTTTCTAGCCTTATCATTCATGTCGTTACTTTGTGGAATAACGCCTAAAATACAACTATTTTCTTTATCCAAACGTATCACAACCAATCTTGGCGTTTTTGAGGTGCGGAAAATTAACGCATGATAATTTTGCCCATTGCCTGATTGTTGATAACGCCATTCAGCAGTATTGCCATTGATTAATCCAGCAGGTTCATTATCAAAGTAAGCGACTAATTTTGTACCATAACCAATATTTAATCCAGAGCCATTTTTGCCATCAACCCGTTCAACACGATAACCTGCAAAAGATGGGCAATTTCTAATCTCATAACTACCACCCGCACTATCAACTAATTTACATTGTTTATCATTATTGTCAATAGATGTATAAGCAGATTTTACTTGTGCGATTGCTGTTATCGGTGTAATACTTGTCAAAAATACACTTGCATATAATAATGATTTTACAGTTTTCATGTTATTATCCTGTTTTACTACTTAATATACTCATCTTTATTGAGTATTTTGATTGTTAATTATCAGCTAGTTTTTTTGGCTTTTTTGTCATTCATAAAATTGATTTGAGAAGTTACGCCCAAATTGCAACTTTTTTCTTTATTTAAATGGATAATTACTTATTGTTGAAATGTTAAGGCGTTATTTATGAATTCGTTTATGAAAGCACGAAAAACCAACGCATGATAATTTTTATTATTGCCTGTTATCAGTATAGTTATTTGAGATATTACAAATCATAAATTTTAGGTCATTGTGACAATAACTAACCGATTTATTCATATTGATGATATATCGTTTATTATGAACCATGACAAATAGTTTATTTAAAACGATAATCTATCAGTGACGGGCATTTTCTTCATTCGTAATTACCACCAAACCTATTATCCACTAATTTATACCGTTTGTCACCATAATTTATTGATGTATAAGAAAATTTTTTTAAATGGCTATATTTTTATAAAAAAAAGTTTGCAATAGTCCCTCTCACAATTAATAATTTTTGTGATTTTTTACTAAACAATATGTTTTTCAAATTTATTTTTAGCATTTATCAATACAAAAAATTTTTTAATATTTTATTAAAAAATATTTATTGATATGATAATGTATTATCTCATAAGTTCTGTAAGTTTTAAATTAGCAAAATTTTTTTCTTGAGTTAAATTGGGAAAGTTTTTTGGTAATTGGTCAAAAATTGCTTGATAGCCTAACATGGTTTTTTGTAGGGTTACTGGCACACCCAATGGAAAATTAATCCGTTCAGCCACATGACCAAATGGAAAGTCAGTATAAATCGGTAATTTTGTTGTTTGTTGAATATATTTTAACACCGTATCAAAGGTATAATCGCCATCATACGCATCACTAATACCATTAAAATTAAATTTTCCAAGGACGATAGCTTGTTGTTTGGCTAAAACTCCTGATAAATATAAGGTTTGTAATAAACGTTCAATACGGTAGGGCTGTTCGCCAACATCTTCAATAAATAAAATACCGCCGTTCACATCAGGTAAAAACGGGGTACCAACTAAGGCAGATAATACACTTAAGTTACCACCCCATAAAATCCCAGATAATTGTTTTTTAATTTGGTAAGGTTGAGATTGAGTGATATTAATGGTTAGTTTATCTTGGGTACATATATTAATAAAACTTTGTATGGTATTTTCATTGACTACTTCTTTACCAAAATCACTGTTTAACATTGCTCCTGCAATATAGGGTAAATTACCTTGAGCCATCATTGCCAATTGTATGGCAGTAAAATCACTAAAACCGCTGAGTAATGTGCCTCTTTCTTTAAATTTTGCCGATAAGCTTCGCCATTCTGCTAAAGATAATCGATTAAGTAATCGCATTGCTCCATAGCCACCGCGTACACCAAGTAGAATTTTTGGTAATTGTTCAACAGGTGTATTTAAAAAAACGCTAATATCCTGTAAACGTTCATTATCTGTACCAGCAAAACGCAAGTAAGCTCGTTGGATAACTTCAGGATTATCCACATAAAATCCTGCTTGGGTTAATCGTTGCAATGCACGGATATTACGTTGCTCATCGCCACCAAAGCCAGATAATGCCAACAAATGTATAGGTACACCAATATCACGCATTGTTTGACATTGGGCTTGAATATCCGTAAAACTGATAGGTTCTAATGTTGAAGGCTCATGTAATGTTTTATGGCGTTCACTAAAAATTAGCTCTGCTTTTGCAAGTCCAACTAGTGCGGTCACTGCCAATCCACTTTTTAATAAAAATCTGCGATTATAGCGTTTTTCAGTTGAGGCTTTATCGGGTTTTTCTAAATGTTTCATGCAAAGTTTCCTAATATTAGTGAGGCATTGGGGTATTTTGGTCAGGATTTAATCCTTGATAAAAAATAAATGTCGCTACCGTACTTGATACACCAATGAATGCAAAATCTGGTGTACTGTTCCCCAATACCCAAAGATTTAACAAATAACTAAACAACAACATAATGATAAAAAAGCCCGCTGTAAATTGATAAATTCTTTGCTGATTTGGTAATTTATTTTTGTAAATATAATAACGAATGACAAAACCGCAAGCATATGCCGAGATACCTAACATTAAATAATGCAAAAAACTCATACATCACCTGATAAATATAAAATTTTACAAAAAATAACTACACGATTATTTCTATTATTATATGAATTATCTGAATGGACAAGTAATTTCGACATGGATTTTGTAATCGATTTTTTTTATACTAGAAGGAATTTTTTTTAAAATAATTGTTATGTCAAATCATTTATTACAACCCATTAATAATCAAACTCTTGCTTACACTGACGGGGCATGTCGTGGTAATCCTGGGCGTGCAGGATTTGGTGCAGTATTAATTTTACCTACAGGCGAACAAATCGACATCTGGGGCGGGGAAGAAAATAGCACCAATAATCGTATGGAATTAATGGGAGCGATTGTTGCAATCGAACACAGTCCCAAAGATATACCATTGCAAATTTGGACAGATTCTAACTATGTCAAGCAAGGTATCACTCAATGGATACAAGGCTGGAAACAAAATAACTGGAAAAATATCAAAAATATTGACCTCTGGCAACGGCTGGACAAAGCCTGTCATCAGCGTCAAATTGACTGGCAATGGCTAAAAGGTCATGCAGGACATGTTGGCAATGAATATGCTGATAAACTTGCCAATCAAGGGATTGACGATTTACCAAAAACTTTTCAAAAAAAAATTCATTCGTTATTAACCACAAAGCCTGTGACTGACACCATGAAGCATATTGATAATATTGAAGAAATTATATTTTTTGATGATGTCATGATTGATGAGCCAAATCTTGAAGAAAATCATTTCCTAGAGTTGCCTATCGATAATAATCAACCTAAAGATAATACTGATGATGAAATCATGCAGACACCACAAACAAATGAACAATTATTGGGGTTTATTGATAGTTCGGGTTATTATCTTCCCCAAACTGATGACATGATTACCAAACGTCCTGTATTTAATGGTAATACTCAACAAAAGAACTCAACGTTTGTACCTTTATTGCCTATCGCTAAACATCATCTAGCCAATAATCGTCAATTAATATTAGATACGGAAACCACAGGCTTAGACGTTACCAATGGTGACCGTATTATTGAAGTGGGCATTGTTGAACTAATTAATCGGCGATTTACTGGCGAAAAGCTACATGTTTACATTAACCCTGAACGCACCATGTCAGAAGATGCGATTAAAATTCATGGCATTACAGAAGAGTTTTTGGCAGATATGCCAACGTTTGCTCAAGTTGGACAAATCATTTATGATTTTTTAATTGGTGCAGAGTTAATCGCTCATAATGCTAATTTTGATATGGGATTTTTACAAGCAGAGTTTGAACGTTTAGGATTGCCTGATATCAGCGAAAAAATCACGGTGACAGACAGTCTTGCCATTGCAAAACAACAATATGCAGGGCAACGTAATACTTTAGATGCCCTCGTAAAACGGCTAAACGTTGGCAAACAAGACCGTACTTTTCATGGAGCGTTATTAGATGCTGAAATTTTGGCAGATGTATATCTGGCAATGACAGGCGGGCAAGTTTCACTTGCGATTGATGATGATATTATTGGTGCAACAGGTATCATTGAACATCTTCATTTTAAACAAAAAACTCAACGTTTTGTTGCCAGTGAAGCAAGCGAACAAGCTCATTTAGACTGGTTAAATTCACTAAAAGACAACTATCCACAGTTAGTAGAAAATTGGAATGGCTAATAATCAGATAAAATGAAGTTTTAACAGGATAAATACAGTATGAACAAATCAATTAAGACTTACAATACAAGTATATATTTTTAAATTTGATGACTTTGGTAACACGTTTATTATCAGGATTGCCAGTCAAATTCTGTCATAATACAATTAAAACACATCTAACATGGTAAGTTTTAATTGCAAATAAATTTTTGGAAAAATTATGAGTAATACTTTACAAAAAAACGGGCGACTAATGAAGACGACAGCAACAAATTTTGATTTACCTTCGCTTTATTTGTTGCACAATGAAATTAAAGTCACGTTACAAAATGCTGAAACTCATTTAAGCGAATTTAACGATGACAGTAACCAAGCCTTATTATTATTGGACTCTACAACTGCCCTTGCTCAAGTATCAAATGTGCTTGATTTATTGTTTTTAAAAGGGGCAAGTTTATTAGCATTGGCATTGTCTGAAGGCTTTCAACATCTATACGACCACCAACAGCAAAATAATCATGAATTAATCATGGATATTTCTGAAGGTATCATGATTTTAAATCGTTACATTGAGTTTGTACTGCTTAAAGAAACGGTTGAATATTCGCTGATTTTACCAATTATTAACCAATTACATCGGCATTTAGCCAAACCTGAAGTGACCGCAACTGAGCTTATTTTAACGCAAAATCGTAGTTTAGTTATTTCAAACCCTGAAAAAAATTATCAATCATTAATGCAACTTGGTATTAGTAATGTTAAATTAACCGATGCTTATCGGGCAGGTTTACTGGTTGCATTAACTGCCAAACAAAAACCAATCAATGAAATAGATTTACAAAAATTACGAGTCATGCAAGCATCATGTGAAGCTGTTGCCAGTCGTTCTGATAGTTTATTTTGGTTAGCAACGGTGACCGCTGTTTCTGATTTAGCAGATGCTTTACCATTAACTGACGTACAAAAACGGGCATTAATTTTTGTTGAACAACAGTTTAATAATTATTTACCAGTCAATGATGCACGATTTGCCGATTTGGTCAGCTTTGCTTGCCAACGTCATAATGATTTATCACAAAAAGTCCAACAAAAGTATATTGAAAATCGTCTTGATGAAACGCAAGTTCAAGCAATGAAACGCTTTTTGTTTGGGCCAAATCGTGAAGTTACAGACACTGTTCATCAGCTTATTCAAGAAGAAATTGATGAAATTAAAAAATCTTGTGATAGTTATGGTCGTCAAGACACTTTACCAACAAATATCGATGAACGCCAATCAATGCTTGAACGATTGAATAATTTAAGTTTAGTTTTTAAAACATTAAATTTAAAAGATATTAGCGATATTTTGGCAAATCAAGTAGCCCTTGTAAAAAATTGGACAGAGCCAACGCCAGAAGATTTTGATAGTTTGTTAAATAGTTTAATGTTGGCAGAAAATTCGGCAATTTTCTTGGCAAAAAGTCATACCCCTGGTGCAATTACATTACCATTATGTAATCAAAATATCTCATTACATCAATTAGATAGTGCTTATGCTACTCTTATTCGTGAAAGTCGTAGTAGTATTGCCAATATTGAAAGTGCGTTTAATGACTATTTGGCAGATGAACATCATGACATCATGAATTTAGTCAATGTGCCTGAAATGATACGCAATATTGCAGGTGCTTGTTTATTTTTGGATTTACCACAATCGCATCAATTGCTAAAACGCACCAGCCCTTATGTGGATATGCTTATTTCGCATGGCAATCAAGGTATCTCTGAAACGCATTTAGCCAAAATTGCAGACATATTGATGGCGGTTGATTATTATTTAGAAAGCCTTGAAACGAATAAACCCGCAGGCTTACAAGCCATTAAAATGGGACAAAAAAGTTTACAACAGTTAATGGCAGCTTAATTTTTGATGAAACAATTATTAATTTGTGATAAAGATACGTTCGCTTGCATGAATGGACGTATCTTTTACCATCAAGCTTTTCATTTACCTGATACCGCTTTATGTATTGATGCAGTACAACATTTGTATGTCATTGAGAAAAAAGATTTAATTGCAAAAAATTTACTATACATTCTACCAAATCAGTGTCAATTTGTACCATTTCGCCGACTGATTGCTGGTTTGACGCATGAACAAGCTAATCAATTAGCGAAAGCTTTGCAACTTATTCGTTGGTTTCAAGACCATCATTTTTGTAGTCGTTGTGGTAGTAAAACCATTCGTCACCATGTAGAATTTGCAACAATTTGTCCTACTTGTGATTATCATCAATATCCACGTTTACAGCCTTGCGTTATTGTCGCTATTATAAAATATATCAATCATGTACCGCATTTGTTGCTGGCTCATCATCAGCGAGCAAAAGACAGTTTAATGTATGGATTGATAGCAGGATTTGTCGAGATTGGCGAAAGTTTAGAGCAATGCGTTTTGCGTGAAGCAATGGAAGAAACTGGATTAGTGGTTGAGAATATTCAATATTTTTCCAGTCAGCCTTGGCCATTTCCCAGTAATTTAATGGTAGGATTTATTGCTGATTATGCTAGTGGTGAACTGGTGATTGATAAACAAGAGTTAATTCATGCTGATTTTTTTGCTTTGAATGATTTACCAAAAATACCACCAAAAGGCACGATTGCTCATCGTTTGATTGAGCAGGTACAGCAAAAATTTACTGCCTTTTATTGACAATAATTAATATCGTTTGATTATCCTTTTCAAAAAAATCAATATTAATTGGTAAAAACTGTTCAATCATGTGAGCTTGTGTGCGAGTATGTTCACTAATATAGCGACTGGTAAACATGCCACCACCTGTTAAAGCCAAAGGTAGCAATAATTGGTCTGTTAAATATTCATCAACACACGCTGGACTATTGATAAATCGTTGAATTAACCCTGCCAATCGATGACCAATATTTTCTGCAGAAGTGCGTTTTTCTCCTAACAGGCTAAATACTTCTTGATAATTTTGTTGTGTATTATGGTATTTTATCACAGCAAAACAGCTATTACCTTCGCCAATACCTTTAAATGTACAATATTTAGTAGAAATTAAATTTTTGCTAATATTTGTATGTTGCAATAAACGTTTTTCGCAACTATGCAACTCACGGTCTAAAATATCCACATTCAAGTTTAATTCACAAGCTGTAATCTCGATGGCTGTTAATTGTCCTTTATCTGTACGTTGAAATTTTATTTGTTGATGAGATGGGTTAAATGGCTGAATTTTAGCGACTATCTTCCCACCGCCAACAGGAGCAAAGCCAGCTTGTTGCAACTGAAAATCAACAAAAACGCCCATTTGAGCGATTGCAGGAAAAAATGCGTGATGCAAAAAATCGGCAGTCGGAGCCAGTGGATTATGCGTACCACCACAAATCGTCACAACAGAAGGTTGTTCTAAAGTCATAAGGGCAGGCAATAACGTTTGTAATACAAGGCTAGTACTACCTGCCGAACCAATATCAATATGATAATTTCCTGCACAAATCGTCTGTGGAGCAAAAGTCAAGGTTGAACTGCCTAATTCTGCTCCCGTTACAGTGGCATGACTAATTTGTTGTGAAGCTTGTACACAAACTAAATGTTGTCGCATCAGCCCTGATTTTTTGCGATTTGCTCGAATGTTGATGATTTTAATTGGGGTTTGGGTTATCATTGATAAAGTTAAGGCAGTGCGAATAATTTGTCCACCACCTTCACCAAATGAGCCGTCTATCACTAACATTGTCACAACTGTTCCAAAATACTAACTCAAACCTATCTCAATAGATTTGAAAAATAATTTCCTACTTGAATATTAAAACTTATACAAAACCAATTTTGGTTTTTGGTGTCAATTTTTCTTTAAATGCCACAATATCTAAATTAGTTAATTCTGCTAATGAATGCGGTTTTTCAATGGTGGCTTGCTTATCAATTGATTGTAAATAAGCATTACATTTATCGACAGTTAGTTCTTTAAACTTATATTCAGCAATTAATCGGCCTTTGCGTAACAACGCACTATCAATTTTAGAAATATCTGAATTAAATGTACAAATAAATTGACACTCTAGCACGTCTGATAACATGCCATCAGCAATATTTAAAATAGATGACACAACATCTGTATTTGCATTGTCAATGCTACGTTCAGCGATATAATTTTCGCAATCTTCCAATACAAGTACAGAATTTTTATTATCTACCAATAGTGACATAAATTCAGGATTGGTCAAATAACCTATCATGCTCGTTGGCACAAAAATAAATTTTTTATTCGGAATTTGACTTGTTAGCCATTTGATATAATTGGTTTTTCCTGAGCCTGCAATGCCATGCAATAGTACAACGCCTTTACTTTCGTTCGCAAGGCTATCTTTGATACGTTGATGTACAGGTAAAAAGTCATCATTATACATGGTATCAAGATTTAATGGGTGTGGTTTAATTCTGTGAGTTTTAAAGACAAAACCATGCGTTTCTTTTAATAAAATCGAAACTTTTGCTTCAGTTGATACATATTTTTGTAAATACTCTGCAAAAAATAAACGAATATTTTCGGGAGATTTTTCATTAATCGATTCATAATATACTTGATTAACTTTATACAAGCCTGACTCAAAAATATATTCATCATATTCGTTGGATAAATCTTCATTCACTAACAAAAAAATTTCATATTTGGGGTGAAAAAAGCAAGCTTCTCGCTCATAACAAGTATTATTTTTATGAGAATAGGCGACAGTATGAAAATCGGTACAACGTTCAAAATCTTTTAACTGTTCTTTGCGTATGACTAAATCATGATTGCCCACATAAATACCTGGCAACATATCATCTAATAATGCTTCAAACGGATTATATTTGCTACTATAACGCTGATAATCATCATTTAAAAAAAGTTCATAAGGTGAAGAATCAGAGGCACATAATATTTTGCGTGGACGGTAAAATCGTGATTGCAATATTTTCATAAATGATTATTTCTAAATAAATTAAGGGAGAAACATACAGTCAATATCTGGTAATAACAGGTTAATAGATAAAAAATACACTGGTTATGTGTGCTGAGTATTACAAGTAATAAAATTTCGTCTACTCACAACGATACGCATTAAATCTGTACTCGATAGATTTCAACCCCTCGAAAAACAGATAATATTGGGGGTCTGATATTCGCCCTGTATGTTTCAAAGTGGATTTTTTATTGAATAGTTTATTTTAAATAAACTATTCAAGCAAGTCAATTTGCCAATTTATCGACTGTAATTCGATATTTAATTGACGCAATTTTGAGGCAATATCATCGGCTTGTTTTTGCAAACTTGCAATATCAATGGTTTTTGCCCATTTAATTTCCCGAATGCTATAGCGTAAATCTTCAGTTTTTACACTGTCAATGGTCGTTTGTAGCAATCGGTGACGCTCGCTAAGTGTATCACGTTCAATCAACATTACCAATAAATTTTTGCCATTGGCAAGCTGAGTGGTTGCATTGGTACGATGAATTTTATCAATTAATTGATATAATTCACTGATTAATTGATTTGCTTCTATTAATAATTGTGTTGGGTCTTCTGTGGGATTATCGCCTTCTTGTACTTTTGTATTTTCACTAATACGAAATTTTAGACTGGCTAATTTTTTTTGCATATCTGCACGAATGATTAATGCTTCAGCAAGTTTCATCAGGTTTCTCCCGTTTACAAAGTATACAATATAATTAATTTGATGACATTTTTACCAATCCAAACCATGCCATCAAAAATGCTAATAGCTGTACTAATAATAAGCTCCAAACTGTCATTTGCCAATGACCATAACTAAAAGCCAAACCACATAACCACGCCCCTGTCGTGCCACCTAGATAATAACTCATATAATACAAACCTGAAGCAAGTGAACGACCTTGTTTAACATTGGTTGCAATATAAGTAATGGTTGCCGATTGAGTAATAAAAACCCCCGTAGACATAATTGCTAAGGCTAAAATCACTAGCCACAATGGCTTACTTAGCGTTAATAACACCCCAGCTATTGAAATCATGACCGCAACTGTCACCATGCGAGCTGAACCAAACTTAGCAATTAAGCTACTAGCAATCGGCGTAATAACCATACCAATCAAATATACAGCAAAAATATTGGCAAGTCCTGCACTGGATAGCTGATAAGGCTCTTCTACTAAATGTAAATTAATATAAGTAAAGCAACCTGTTAAAGAAAATAGCACACACGCCCCTAGTAGGCAAGCGGTAATCACATAACGATTTTTTAAATGACTGGCTAAAATTTGCAATGAATGTTTAAAATTTGGGTTAGCGATAAATTTTTTAGAATTAGGCAATTGCCACCATGTCCAGCACGCCCCTAATAATGTCACCGCCCCCATAAGCCAAAAAGCCTGTCGCCAGCCAATCAGCTCTTGTAAATGTCCTGTAATAAATCGACCTAAAAACCCACCTAACACCGTCCCTGACACATAAAAAGCCATTAATTTTGCTAAACTTTTACCTGAAAACTCTTCCCCAATATAAGCAATAATGACAACGGTAATACCTGGTACAGCCAACCCCTGTAAAAATCGCCACGTCATCATCGCATACAATGATTGAGAAAAACCTAACAGCATCGTTGGGATACTTAAAAATAAAATTGACCCAATAATAACCTTTTTTCGTCCAATGGCATCAGAAAACATACCCATGATTGGTGACATTAACGCAATTGCTAAAATTGTTACACCAACAGTCATGCCAACTTGTGTTTCACTGGCATTAAAATCAGCCATTAGTACAGGTAAAATAGATTGCACCGAATATACTTGTAAAAACGCAAATACCCCAATAATACCAATCGTAATTTGTAATAGTAATGATGGTTGATTTGAGACATTGTGGGGAGATTGTATCACGCTTGATTGATTTAACATGACAACTACCATACTAGTAAAAAAGCCTATGGTAGCATGTTTTAATAAACGCCATCATAACATTTTTAGCTAATAATGCAACCCTAACCGCACAAACGCCGATGTATGCCAATCTCGTTGATTTTGTAAATCTTTTAAATAATTAATATTACTTTCAATAATAATCCATTCTCGAATAATAGGCTGTTGATATGAAGCAGTCATACCATAAGTATGTACACTCGGATTATCCCGACCAAATTGCCCAGTTGCTAACACCCCATAAGAAAAAACTTTGTGTTTATCCAAATGATGATAACGAGCCAATTTTTCAAACCATTGAATGCCTCGATGTTTTTGATGCTCTTCATAAGTAAAACTATGTAACCAGCCAGTATATGTATGATTATCAGTACGATGAATAATTTCATTAGAGCTATTCATATATAGTTTACTATCAGTACCATAACGAATAGTTTGCCGTGTATCTAAATAATAATTTTTTATAAGTTGATGGTCAAAATCTAAGCGTCCACGCACATAAATATCTTTCGCTCCTGAACGTAATCCTAAATCTAAATCCATATCTACTTTGTTATTAATATCACGACTAACACGCACCGCTAAAGAACTTTCATTTTTTAGTTTTTCTATACGGTTTTGGTTGTTATTTTCACTCGTTGTTAAATTATCCCGCTGTTTTTGAGAAATGTCAGTTTGTTGTTTTGCGTTTAATTCTGCTAATTCTTTTTCATCTTCATCATCACCAAACACTAATTTTAATCGACCCTCTGTACTAGGTAATTTAATTTTTCCTCGAACTTTGATATCGCTATCAAAGCCATCATATTCATTCCAAGAATTGTCAAAATATAGTTTAATATTAGCATTAGCAAACTTTTTTTTGGGATATTCGGTATCGCTGTCAGCAAACAAACTATCAACGAGGTAGTTATCAATATTTTGTGCGTATTTATTTAATTTACTTTTAATAAAAAGATGACTTTGGTCTAACCAATGTTGTGGCTGAGTTTCCGATGATATATCCTGACTGACTGTGTCATTTGCTGACACGATTGGTGATAATAAAGATAAAATTATCATCACTATTAGGGTTAGTTTTTTTAACATTTTATTTACACCATATTAGATTTTATTAATCATTAACTATTCATTTTAGGTAATCTTTTTAATAAAATAAATAACCAATAATTAATTAACCCTAATAATACAAAGTCAATCAACCAAATAAAAAATAGTGACCAATTTTGGGTCAGTATATGTTGAAAAATTATCATACCACTGCCCCCAATATAAATAAACATTAATAAACTAATAATTAATAGTGGATAGGGTTTTTTGCCTTTAATAATAAATGGTGTACTGCAAAACGCAGGTATCAGCCATAAACCTTGCCATGTTATACCGCCAATTATCGAAGGTTGTTTGCTTAATAAAAGATGTGACAGGACTGCCACTGCAAATAACCGATATGCTAACCAACACCACCAGCTAATTTTGAGCTGTTGATGAATGGGATAAACAGGTTTTAAAGCAGTCGTTTGTTTCGACATTTTGTGCATAAATACCGTATCCGTATGATTTGTATCATATTAATTTAGCATCATAAATGCTTTTGCTAGTTGTTTGCTGAATATGATAACATCTTATGCTAATTAGCACCAATTCATTATTTTTAGTAAAAGTATTGTTTTAATTTTTTCAGGCAACACAATGGATATTCATCATTTATTAGAAAAATTACCTGTGACCCAACAACGATGGTTTTTATTTTGTATTTTTTTAGTGAGAAATTTTATTAAAGATGATTGTCAGCAAAAAGCGGGTTCTTTAACTTATACCACGATGTTATCTATTGTACCCATTGTGACCGTTTTGCTGGTGATGTTATCGTCCATTCCTGCCCTTGCTAGTGCTAAATTACAAATTCAACATTTGATTTATAGTAATTTATTACCTTCTTCTAGTTTTCAAGTTAGCCAGTATATTAATGAGTTTGCTGAAAAGTCTTCAAATTTAACGGCGATTGGGGTCATTATTTTATTTTTTACTACAATTATGACATTATCAACCATTGAACAGGCATTTAATCAGATTTGGCGAGTGGATAAACGTCAAGGTGGCTTAAAAAATATCGCTCATTATTGGATGATAATTACCTTAGGTCCATTAGTGTTGGGAACGACTTTTATTATCTCTAGCACAATACAAAGTTTAAGTTTTCTCAATCATAAAATCGCAGGATATGGTATTGATTGGGCATTTTGGGTACAGCTAGGCTCTTTTTTGACCATGACATTTGGTTTTATTGCTATGTATTGGTTTATCCCTCGTTGCAAAGTGCGGTTATTATATGCTGTCATTGCTGGTGTGTTAGTTAGTGTGACGTTTGAAATTTTAAAGCAAACTTTTGGCTTTGTCATGAGCAATTTCACCAGCTATCAGTCAATTTATGGAGCTTTTGCCGCTTTACCGATTTTTTTATTGTGGATTTATTTATCGTGGAATTTGATTTTATTGGGGGTTGAGATTAGCTATAGTTTGACGATTTTTGAAACAAAAGATGTGTCACCTCGTCATACATTGTTAAGCATTATGCAGATGTTGTACGTTGTCTATTATCATCATCAGCATGGTGAAACTGTGAGTGAAGAAAAGTTGCGTCAGGTATTGAGTAGAAACGATATGCCAAATTGGTATCAGTATATTAGTTATTTACAGGATAATAATTTAATTACGAGTACAGATGATGGGAATTATACGTTAAAACGTCCTTTAACGGGTTATACATTTTGGGATTTTTATCAACATTTGCCTTATCCTTTACCGCATAATCATGATTTATTATATAATCATCGGTTTGAACCTTGGTTACAAACTTGGTTGCAACAATTAGCTGATACAGATATTTTATTAAAACAAAAGTTTTCTGTGCCAATGTCGGATATTTTTGATAATACAATTTTAATCAAGCAGATACAAACAACAGATAATCAGCCAATTCAGGAGCAGACTGCTAGCGAAAAACCAACGGTGCCAACACCTTCGCCAACAAAACGCCAAGCAGTGTTATCTACAATACAAATTGCCCAAGAAAAATTAAAACCTATTTTTCATAAAATTTATAAAAAAATACATGATAAATGATAAAAAAAGGTCGTCATTATGATTTGACGACCTTTGATGATTTCATCAGCAATTGAGGTTTTGGGATTACATCATTCCGCCCATGCCACCCATTCCGCCCATGCCACCAGCCATTGCACCTGCACCGTCATCTTTTTGTGGTAAGTCGGTAATCATGGCTTCTGTGGTTAGCATTAAACCTGCAACAGATGCAGCGTGTTCCAATGCTGAGCGAGTAACTTTTGCTGGGTCAAGGATACCCATTTCTAGCATATCGCCATATTCACCAGTTGCCGCATTGTAACCGTAGTTACCTTCGCCTTGTTTTACTTGATTTACCACAACAGATGCTTCATCACCTGCATTCGTGACGATTTGACGTAATGGAGCTTCCATTGCACGGCGTAAAATGTTAATACCAGCGACTTGGTCATCATTGTCACCAGCAACATTATCTAAGGCAGATAAAGCACGCACTAATGCTACACCACCACCTGCAACAACTCCTTCTTCAACAGCGGCACGGGTTGCATGTAATGCGTCATCAACACGGTCTTTTTTCTCTTTCATTTCGGTTTCAGTGGCTGCACCTACTTTGATAACCGCTACACCACCTGCTAGTTTTGCAATACGTTCTTGTAACTTTTCTTTGTCATAGTCAGACGTTGATTCTTCTACTTGACGGCGAATAGAGGCAACACGGTCTGCAATAGCTTCAGTTGAACCAGCACCATCAACAATAACGGTATTTTCTTTGCCAACAGTTACTTTTTTCGCTGTACCTAATACATCTAAAGTAGCAGTTTCTAAACTCATGCCAACTTCTTCAGAAACAACAATACCACCTGTTAAAATGGCGATGTCTTGTAACATAGCTTTACGGCGGTCACCAAATCCAGGAGCTTTTACTGCACATACTTTTAAGCCACCACGCATATTATTTACAACTAACGTTGCTAATGCTTCGTTTTCAACGTCTTCAGCGATAATCAACAATGGTTTGGTTGATTTCATGACGTTTTCTAGTAATGGAATTAATTCACGAATATTACTGATTTTTTTATCAACCAATAAAATCAATGGGTTGTCTAACTCTGCAGTTAAGGTATCAGCTTTGTTTGCAAAGTATGGGCTAATATAGCCACGGACAAACTGCATACCTTCCACAACTTCTAAAGTATCTTCAAAGCCTGAACCTTCTTCAACGGTAATAACGCCTTCTTTACCCACTTTTTCCATGGCTTCAGCAATTAAGTTACCGATAGTTTGGTCAGAATTAGCAGAGATAGAACCTACCTGAGCGATGGCTTTACTGTCATCTGCTGGTGTAGAAATGGCATGAATTTGTTCAACAACTGCACGCACGCCTTTATCAATACCACGTTTTAAATCCATTGGGTTCATGCCTGCAGCAACAGACTTCATGCCTTCTTGTAAAATAGCTTGTGCTAATACAGTAGCTGTTGTTGTGCCGTCACCTGCTACGTCATTAGTTTTACTTGCCACTTCGCGTACTAGCTGAGCACCCATATTTTCAAATTTGTCTTCTAGTTCGATTTCTTTTGCAACAGAAACACCGTCTTTGGTGATGGTTGGTGCACCAAATGATTTATCAATAACAACATTGCGACCTTTTGGACCTAAAGTTACTTTTACAGCGTTTGCTAAAACGTTTACGCCATCAATCATTTTACTGCGAGCATCAGCACCAAATTTTACGTCTTTTGCCATGAGAAATGTCTCCAATTTTTATATCAGTTTTGATTTGTGAGGATAGATTTGGGTTGTTAGTTATTTTTTCAAGTGTTAAATTAGCTTTCTAATACACCCAATACATCACTTTCTTTCATAATTAATAATTCTTCGCCATCAACTTTGACAGTTGAGCCTGCATATTGACCAAATAATACTTTGTCACCCACTTTTACATCTAACGGACGAACGTCACCATTTTCACGAATTTGACCATTGCCCACGGCTAATACTTCGCCTTGAGATGGTTTTTCTTGGGCATTACCCGCTAATAATAAACCACCAGCAGTTTTTTGTTCTTCTTCAGAACGGCGAACAACGATGCGGTCATGTAAAGGACGAATATTCATTTTAAAACTCCATTAAATTTTTACAATTCATTAAATGTTTGTTTTGCTGATAATTTGTTTGGTCTATTTGGGTAAAACCTAGATAATTATCAGATTATTGCTAAAAATGGGGTTTATTGTTTTTTGTTCAAGTCATTTTGCAAAAAAATCTGTGTTTTTTTGTGAGATGTGGTTGTGATAGGTAAATTGTTTATTACACATTAATAATAATTTGTTAATATCCCTTGTAAATAATATTGTTTCATCTTATGTTAATCATAATATTTTTATGTTTTAAGGTGCATTTATGCGTGCTGTCAATGTTATGAAAAAAATCGCAGTTTCTGCATTATTTACCAGTTTATCTATTTCGGCAATGGCAACGATTTTGCCTTTTTCTGCAACATATAGTTTTAGCATTGAAAATAAATATAATGGTACAGCAACTCGTAAATTATTACAAAATGGTAATCAGTGGTTGTATCAAGTCAATGCCAACTCAGCAGGATTTGCTAGTGCCAGTCAAAATACTGCTTTTCAATATCAAAAAGGAGTTGTTCTTCCAATCAGTAGCACCACAAAATATAGTATTTTTGGGGCAGGTAGAACGACAAACTTAACATTTAATCATGCAAAAAAACAATTAACTAGCTCTTATAAAGGTGAAACTAAAACTATCAATATGCCAACAACGGCTTTAGATGATTTAAGTTTAGAAATTCAAATTCGGGAAGATTTAAAAGCCAACAAATTTCGCAATAACTATGTTATGGCAGACCGTAATAAGGTAGAAAATGTACCATTTACTAAATCAACAGCGACCAAAATTACTGTGCCTGCAGGTACGTTTGATGTGGTGCGGATTGACCGTGTGCATGATGATAAAAACCGTAAAACCAGTTTTTGGCTTGCCCCAAAACTTGATTATTTACCTGTAAAAGTAGTACAAAACAACGATGGTAAAACATTGGAAATGCGATTAACAAAAGTTAATTAATAGTATTTTAATGAAAATTATATAGTCCAAACTTGCTCATACTGTGGCGATATGTTCGTTGTATCTAATGGTTTGAGCAAGAGTAAATTTATGAAAAGTAACAGAATGGGCGTGAGTAAGTAGAAATTTTGACATAAAAAAAGGTATCATACAAATATAATATGATACCTTGTCTATTAACAGAAATGTAAAGCTATAAATAAAAAATAAATTACATTTTGTTAGCTTGTTTTTCAGCTTCTTTTGCTGCCTTTTTAGCTTCTTTCTCAGCTTTTTTGGCTTCTTTTTTAGCTTTTCTTTCTTCGCTATTGAATTTGTCTTTTACTTTTTGAACAAAAGATTTTTTTTCGCCTTCTGGTGCAGGTGTTGCATCTTTTTTGCCCATGCTTTGACAGCCAGTAAGAACAAACATTGTTGTAACAGTGGCAATAAGTAATTTTTTCATGAGAGGATACCTTAAATATATTTTGAATTTATATCGTAAAAGAAGTATATTGAAATGTCAAGATTTGTTGTTGCTAATTCTATGATTGGTAGCATTTTTTAGATAAAGCGTAACTTAACGTTCTGCTAACAAACATTGTTTTGGTACTTGTTTTTTATTAAATGAAGTGATGCAACCCCATGTAGCATCAGGTAAACGATACATGGTCATTTTTTGCCCATTTATCCAACGATTTGGGAAATGAATGCCTGAAATTGTTGCTTGTACCATACAATCACTTTCTTTAGGAATACCTTCTGCTGATGTAAGAATAGTTAAACTAACATTTGTATTGGCAGAACCTAACGGGGTGTTGATAGGGCATTTACCTGTTGTTTTGTAAATGACATCAACACGATGTTTGGCATTATTTACAATATTATAAGTATCAAATAATATTTCATTGGTTTGTTTTTTGGCGTAAATTGGTAAAAACTGTACATTAATGACAAACAAGACAAAAATAAAAAAGCCAAATGCCAATCCCATACCCAGTAGGCTAACGCCTCCATGTTGCTGTAAATGGGCAATTTGCCGTTCTTCATCATTAGGATACATTTCAATTGCATCGGCAATCTCACGGCGAGCCATGCGGTAATAATAGGCATCTGTCCAACGAGCAACCATTATTGCCCAAAATAGCCAAACTGCTCCTGCAATTGCAAAACGGACAGGCATTTGTAATATATCGTCCAGTCGAGATACAAATAAATATTCACTAATGACTAAAGCAAGTGTCATATTTACATGAATAAATGACCAGCCTGCGACTGAATATACGATACTATCTAAGAAACGTTTACGATATAACAACCATGGAAATGTCATAAAAAATCCCGCCCAATGCCATTTTGCCGATAGTTTGCCTGCCTTATCAAACTCAGCAAATCGTTTTAAATAATAAGCTTGGGAACGCTGACCAATATATGCCTTATCATACATTAATCGTTGTTTATCGGTAAGTTGTGCCTGCCAAAATGGGGGTGGTGTGGTTTCTTCAATAAATAGCATAGCTTGGTTTATCGTTAGTTATTTTAGATATATAATAACCCAATTTTTTATGAAACATTGAAATTTTTAGCTATGACGACAGAAAACATTTCTCTTGATAGTGAAGTTCAACAAGTTGCTTCACATACGCCAGAACATTTACGTTTTATTAATACTTTTATGCGAAGACGTACGCACATGGGCAAAAAAGCCTTAGCGGGTTTGAGTGATGATTATGCACATTATTTTGTGGAAACTGCTGGAAAAAATAATTGTCATTTGCATAATTTAAGAGAATTATTTATCAACCCTGAAGCTCCTTTGACCTTGGAAATTGGTTTTGGTATGGGAACAAGTTTGGTCGCCATGGCAAAAGCTGAACCAAAGCGTAATTTTGTCGGTATTGAAGTTCATCAAGCAGGATTGGGGAATTGTGCGTTTTTGGCGGGTGAAGCTGGTTTGACCAATCTTAAATTATTAGAAGGTGATGCAATTACGTTAATGCAACAATTGCCTGAAAATCATATTGATACCATACAGTTATATTTTCCTGACCCTTGGCAAAAAAAGCGTCATTATAAACGCCGTTTTGTTAGTGCTGAGCGTATGGCAATCGTGCAACGGGTGTTAAAACAAGGGGGTGTTTTTCATGTGGCGACTGATTGGGAACATTACGCATTTTGGATACTTGAAGTGATGGATAGTTTACCAACTTTTATCAATGTTGCAGGTGTTGGACAGTTTTTACCACGTCCAGATTTTCGTCCAGTGACTAAATTTGAGCAACGGGGTATTGATGAGGGGCGAGGTATTTGGGATTTGATGTATCGTAAAATTTAAATAATGGGCTATTTTTGTAAAAATTGTTGAATAAAATCTATATTTTTTTAAATCTATATATTGTTTTGTTGCTTGATTTTAACTAAAATGTTAATTTATTATTATGTCTAAAGTATTTTTTTTAAATTCAGGTTTGCACATGATAGTAGAAGTTCCGTTCCTTAGACTTTGATGGTGATGTGATATCGGTCATTGGGAAAGACGGTTACTTGTTATAACAATCATGTCTATAGACCGATAATCATGAAGGTTTAAAGGAGTGTTATCATGAGTATTATGAATAACGCTGTGTATATTACCTTTGCTTTATACTTGGTTGCAGTATTGGGCATAGGTTTAGCTGCCTATTTTGCCACCCGTAATTTTGATGATTACATTTTGGGTGGTAGAAGTTTAGGCAGTTTTGTCACAGCAATGTCAGCTGGTGCATCGGATATGTCAGGCTGGCTATTAATGGGCTTACCAGGGGCAATTTTTGCTGTT
>JBHAEG010000046.1:0-56083 GCA_041855445.1 Moraxellaceae bacterium | reverse complement strand
GCTATTGACTTCGTTTAGCCATGCAAATTTAGCCGTTTTCTTTTTCTTAACCAACTGGTTTTGTATTTGAGTACGAGATAATGACTTGCCAAAGATTTTGTAATATCTATTTTGTAATGCCAATGCCCAATTAAACACAAACCGACTACAGCCAAAATGCTTGTCAAACGCTACGGCTTGTTGTTGGTTTGGATAAATTCGGTATTTGTAGGCTTTAAGCATGGCTTGTTAGTTGATTGAAATATGGGTATAATTTAGCATTGTTTTTATTTGGTGTCAATAATGAGTAGTAGTCTAAAATCCCATTATCACTGTGTTTATAAACTTACATATCATTTAGTGTTAGTCACAAAATACCGCAGAAAATGCTTTACTGGAGCTATGCTCGATAGGCTAAAAGAAATCGTAACTGACCTTTGTCAAAAATGGGAAGTTGAACTGTTAGAGTTTAATGGGGAAGCTGACCATGTGCATTTACTACTTGATATGCACCCTAATATCATGCCAAGTAAGTTTATCAATAATATAAAAACGGTAACTAGCCGATTGATGAGAAAGGAATTTGCAGAGCATTTGGCTTACTTTTACTGGAAACCTGTACTTTGGACTAGGGCGTATTGTTTGCTGACGACTGGCAGTGTGAGAAGCACTGCTTCGCAAGATGATATTATTAGACAATATATTGAAAAACAAGAACGCCCTGATTAGGTCGCCTGTGCTTACATCTCCACCTGAGAAGCACTGCTTCGCAAGAGATTATAGGTGGAGAATTATGCACGTTTAGTTAAATAATGAATTTTAATCTAGGCGATAGATGCTCGATTTTCAAAATATTGCCACGCCTTTTCATGAAAGAAAAACGCCACAGTATTAATTGCAGGCTCAACCAATGCCATCAATCCACCAATTAATAAACTACCTGTTAAAATATAAGCGACTGAAAAAGCAACAGAAAAATGTAAAAGAGCAAAAGTAAAAGTTTTTTTCATCATATTTAACCTGTATAATTGATAATGATTATCATTATATATAAATTAAGCATTTTTGCAAAATATATTGATTTTAATTTTTTGTTAAATTTTATAAATAACTAGCATAAAAATTACCCAGAAATTTTTAAACAACGCTGATGAAACTCAACCAATGTACCTCGATGTCCAATACTGACAATTATACTACTAGATAAACGTTCATTAATTAATCGATATAAACTGGCTTCGGTCACCTCATCAAGTGCTGAAGTTGCCTCATCAAGTAAAATCAAGGCTGGTTTGCTTAATAGTATTCTTGCAAAAGCCACTCGTTGTAGCTCGCCAGGTGACAAAGTATGTTGCCAATCTTTATGTATATCTAACATAGCAATTAGATGAGCTAAATGACAATCAACTAAAACTTTTTCTAAATCTGCATGATATAAATCGATAGAGGGATAACAAATCGCCTGTCGTAAACTGCCCTCTGGTACATAGGCACGTTGAGGAATAAACAATATTTTATCATGAGCTGGTCGATAAATATTGCCCGAGCTACCAAATGACCAAAGCCCAGCAATTGTTCGTAATAATGACGTTTTACCACAACCAGAATTACCTTGAATTAATAAACTTTCGCCCTGTTTTACCGTAAAATTAATATTACTCAATAATATTTTATCCTGAGGCAAATATAAATTTAAATTTTGAATGATTAAATTATTTTCATTGAATTGATAATTAGGCTGTTGTAATTGTTGGATTTTTTGCATACTAGTCATAAATCCGCTTAAACGTTCTAAACGAGCCTGATACTCAGTAAATTCTTCATAAAAATTACGAAAAAATGATAAAGCTCGTTGTAATCGATTAAACGCCTGTACTGTCTGATGCATATCACCAATTTTAATCTGACCTGAAAAAAAACGAGGAGCTTGCAACATTAACGGTAATAACTGTACACCTTGAGTTAATAAATCATTAAATCCATTTAAACTAACACTTTGACGGGTAATTTTCCAACGATTGCGAATAATATCAGTAAAACGTTGGCTAAGTTTTTTATTTTCTTGCCACTCACCACCATAAAATGCAATGCTTTCGGCGTGGTCTCGTACTCGAATTAATGAATAACGATAATCGCCATTTAGTTTTTCATTTTCAAAATTATAACGAATTAATGGACGGCCTATCCACATCGCCCCAGCCGTTGATAGTATCACAAAAATAAAAACAAAAAATACCATACCTCGAGGAATTTGTAACCCAAAAACACTCAAAATCCCTGATAATCCCCATAATACAATAGTAAATTCCATCGCTGAAATGACCGAATTTAACATACCTCGCACAAATTCAATGGTTGAAGTAATAAAATCTTGGGTATCTTGTTGAATTCGTTGGTCAATATTATCTGGACTATCCCCACGCATTTGTAAACGATAGTAATTTTTATTACTTAGCCACTGTTTTATTAAAATAGCATTTAGTTTTTCTGACCATTTGATAGCGACTGCTTGGTCAAGAAAATCATTAATGATTGCATTTAATGTCCGTAATCCAACGACACCTGCATTAATCAAGGCAAAAAACCAAAATGCCTGAGCTTGAGCATCTTGCAAGGCACTATATAAACCATTATAGAAAAATGTATTAAGTACATTTAAACGAACTTCAGTCAGCAAGAGCAAAATCATCAGACTAATTAACAGTATGATTTTTTGTCCACTTTTTTTATCCAGACAAGGTCGTAAAATTTGCCAAAATTGTTTACCAAAATGAGTTTTACTAATAACAAATATACTAATCACTAAGGCAATGACAACACCAATAAACGTTTGTAGTAGCCACATTGGACTATCATATAATTCAACTTGCCATTTTTGCATGATATAAATCACATTAAAAAGAATAAAAGATATTTTTTTAGTGTAAATGATAATAAAAATCATTATATTTTAATATATATGTATTCACAATAAAAGCCATGATGTAAGTATAATTTATCAATGAATAAGATTGATTATTTCCAATATTGATTTTGAAAAAAAATATAGATAATAGTAATGATAATCAATATGATTTATTTTTAGGAGTGAAAAAATATGGCTCATCGCAAGATGGTTGTAAAGCCAAATGGTGTTTTTTTGGCAAGTGGTTTATGGTTAGCTTTTTCAGCGACAACGACAGCGATTGCTCAGGATAGTATTCAACAAGATACAGACTTGCCATCAATGACTTTAGATAAAATTGTGGTGACTGCAAAGCGTGATAATTCAACATTAAAAGATAGTGCACAAAAAGTTTTATTGGTGACTCAACAGGATATAGAAAAGCAATTAGCGGTGACAAATGATGTATCGACTGTGTTATCAAATTTAATTCCAGGTTATGCACCGCCGTCTAGTAAGTTTACAGGCAATACGGAAACATTTCGGGGACGTTCAGCGTTAATTTTGATTGATGGTGTACCACAAAGTAATGCCCTTCGTCAGGATAATCGAGCGATGACACATTCGATTGATTTATCTATGGTGGAACGTATTGAGGTAATTTATGGGGCGAGTGCCGACCAAGGGCTTGGGGCGACTGGTGGGGTGATTAATTTTATTACTAAGCGTCCTACTACTGGTAAGCCTAAACAAACCGTTGGGGTGACGATTAATTCTGATGATGAGTTTCATAGTGATGGTTTTGGTGGCAAAATAAATTATCAAATTTCTGGTACAAGTAAAGATGTTGAGTATTTATTTGGGGCAAGCTATGCTGATGAAGGGCTACATTGGGACGCAAATAATGACAAAATCGCTGTTGCTCGTAGTGGCGATATCATGAATTCGCAATCTTATGATGTGCTTGCTAAAATTGGTTATTGGTTTGATGAAGATAAACATTTGAGTTTATCTGCTAATTATTTTGACCTAGAGGGTAAGCATAATTATGTTACGGTCAATGGTAATCGTGCTAATAATTTACCTGCGACCACTGCTGATGGGACACCTGAAGGATTAGCTCCGTATAATAAAATTTGGTCTGGTAGTTTAAATTATAGTGATAGTGATTTTTTTGGTACAAATTTAAACGCTCAAATATATCATCAAAGTTATAAAGGTCGCTTTGCAGGTAATCGCTCAAATAACTTTAGAGTATTAAGTAATGGTGTTTTAACGACAATTTATGACCAGTCTGAAAATCAGTCAGTAAAACATGGGGCAAAAGTCACTGTAAATAAAAAGGGGTTACTTGATGGTAAGTTGGCTTTGACGGCAGGGGCGGACTTTTTACAAGATAAAAGCAAACAAGTTTTGGTCATGACAGGGCGTAATTGGGTGCCTGAAATGAAAATGACAAATTATGCTCCTTTTATTCAAAGTAAGTATCAACTGTCTGACAAATTAACAGCTAATGCAGGTGTTCGTCATGAAACGGTAAAATTGGCAGTTGATGATTATTCTACGTTAGAAAATTATGGTAGTCGATTTGTCCAAGGGGGTAAGCCAGATTTTAATCAAACGTTGTGGAATGCAGGTTTGATTTATGATTTTCAACCAAACACTCAGTTATATACCAGCTTTTCTCAAGGATATACTATTGTTGATGTAGGAAATATTTTACGAGATGTTAAAACTAATGGCGTATCGGTTGATAACCTTATCGATTTAGAACCTGTGCTTACAGATAGTTATGAAATTGGTGTACGCAGACAGCAGGGACGTTGGAATGCAGGTTTAAGCTATTATCTATCAGAGGCTGACCGTGGCTCAACTATGGAATTGGATACTACAGATGGGCATTACAAAGTAAATCGTAAAAAAACCCAAGTGCAAGGGGCGGATTTAGATATTGCATGGCAAGCGACAGATAATCAAAAAATTACTGCACATTATGCTTATATTAAAGGTAAAAAAGATAATGATAACAATGGTTCTTTAGAAACGCAGATGAGTGCGATTGAGCTTGCTCCACAAAAATTAGGTTTAGGTTATCAATATCGTTTTAATAATAAATCAACCGTTGGTTTACAAGCAAATCACTATTTTAGCAAAGATTATCCAGTGACTACGACCAGCAATGGTAAATTTAATGGTTATACTTTGGTTGATTTTGCCTATACTCGCCCAATTGCCAAAGGTACAATGACATTTGGTGTTGGTAATTTATTTAATGAATTTTATTTTCCATTAGAGTCACAACTAGCCGCATCGCCAACCGATGAAAATTATTTCACAGGTCGTGGTCGTTATTACACATTAGGTTATCAGTGGGATTTTTAATGTACAGCCTTCTAATGGGAAAAATTGTTGATAATTATCCATCTAAAATAAAAGTAGGTGGATAATTTTTAATTAATTAAAAGTCATCGATTTTATAACAAAGTTCTGTTAAAGTACTCACAACACAATTTTTTAATTTATTTGATATGTTGTATTAAAAACAATTCAACAAAAACTAAACAGGCAGTGAGAAATTCAGATGACTTTAACGCATGAACAAATTCGCCAATTTATTCCAGAACCTAACTGTTTAGCAGGTAAAAATATTCTGGTTACAGGGGCAGGTTATGGAATAGGCAGAGTTGCAGCTTTGACCTATGCAAAATATGGAGCAACAGTCTTATTATTAGGTAGGACAGTTAGTAAACTTGAAGAAGTTTATGATGAAATTGAACGTCTTGGCGGTGCTGAGCCTGCTATGCTTCCCATGAACCTTGAAAGTGCTAGCTTTACAGAAATGCAACAATTATCAATTTTAATAGAAAAAGAAGTTGGGCATTTAGATGGTGTATTGCATAATGCAGGGATTTTAGGTGTATTAACACCGTTAGAAATGTATGACCCGACAATTTTTGAAAAAGTAATTCGAGTAAATTTTACAGCGACATTTATGCTGACTCAAGTATTATTACCATTATTAAAATCAGCACCAACTGCATCAGTCGTTTTTACGAGTAGTGGCGTTGGTACAAAATTGCGAGCATTTTGGGGGGCTTATGCCTTATCAAAACAAGCTGTTGAGGGCATGAGTGATATTTTCACCCAAGAAACCCATAAAACAACGCATTTACGTTTTAATTGTATCAATCCAGGAGCGACCCGTACTCAGATGAGAGCCCAAGCCTACCCAAGTGAAAATCCTAATACACTTATTCCACCTGAAGATTTAATGGGAGCATATGTGGCATTAATGGCGGATATTACTCGTGATGTAAAAGGACAAGTTATCGAGTTACAGCCAAAAAATTAGCAAGTGTTCAAGAAGCGGTTTAGAAAGAAAACGTAACTAAAATATAGCATATTTGAGTTAAAAAAAGATTTATTCAAAATTCAATTCCGCTATAATGGTAAGCCGTAAAATAATTTTTTTAGCAGGTAACTAAAGGACTCTGTTATGAAAACATCAATGAAATCAATCTTATTAGGTGCAACTGTTGCGACCTTGAGTGTGACTGCTATGGCAGCAGACCCATTGGTTGGCACATGGCAAACCTATGAAGATAATCAGCCTAAAGCTCAAGTAAAAATTACTGAAGCAAATGGCGTATTGACTGGCAAAATTATTGCAGGTAACACTGAAAAAGCTAAAAAATTTGTAGATAGAACTGTAATTACAGGACTAAAAGCAGATGGTAATGGCAAATATAGTGGTGGCACAATTACTGACCCTGTTAATGGTAAATCATACAAATTAACTGCAACTTTGTCTGGTACAACATTGACACTAAAAGGACATCTAGGTCCATTTAGCCGTAGCCAGACATGGAAAAAACTCTAAAATTTTATTGGAATATTGACTGATAATACAACTGATGGGCAGTGCATTTGACACTGCCTATTTTTATATTAAAACATGAATATCACAAGGAAAATTTTCAGCTTTGCTGAGCTTATGCCGTAAATTTTCTTGTAATAATTCTACAATTTCTTCAGATAAAATGCCTTCAATGTACACCTGAACATTATTAGCCTCAGTGACATATCGAATTTTAATATCATCAATGATAATCATTTTGTCACAAGGTCGATGATACAATATATGGGGAACGACCTCATGACGAATGGGCGGATTAAATAATTGCTCCAATAAATCACCGGTCAAAAGTCTACATTGTAATAAATCATGGTCTTTACGTTTTACAGCAAAACATTGCCATCGCCGTTTTGTGATATTTTTCCAGATAAAAGTTGTTAAATTTAATGCCCATGTATCGATATTTTCCCACCAAATCATCGCCGTATCTAGCCACACTTTGCCTGTACTGACAATCAGTTGATTATTTTTTAGTGTGACTGTATGTTGAGCGATTAAATTGATATTATTACGAATTTCTACATATTGAATGTTGAAATTATGAATATTTAGTTGATAAACAGAGGTATGTTGTGAAGTAAATTTATGTAAATTATTCACGCCACCAATTATCCAAATTTTATCAGAAACAAGGGTCGCTGTATGAAAGCTGATAGATGGAAAAATATGCGGTGAGTAATGAATAATCTGTAATTCATCATCAGGATATTTGACAATAATATCATGATAAGTAGAAGATTTTTCGTTGCTTGCTAATGTACCACCGATAAAAACTTTTCTGCCATCTGGTAATGAAGTTTGGCTTTGTCCTGTTTTTTCGATAATGGGTGGCAACTTAGAGTTAATGATTTGAAATTTATCAGAAATTAATTTTGGATAGGTCATAAACAACTATCGCAAGCGTGGCGATAGGGACAGGTCAGAAATAAAATATATTGAACAAATGCAAAAATTGCTTTATTAGCTTAACAAAAAAATTATAATAATTCAAATCATTTTGAGAAACTAAGGTATAAGATGGCAGTTGATTTTTCTAATACATTAATTGTAGCGATTTCTGCAACAGCATTGTTTGATTTATCTGCATCAGAAACGTTTTTTCAGCAAGCGATGGCAAATAATCCTGATACAGCAATTGATGAATATCGACAATATATGATTGCTCGGGAAGATGAGCCATTAAATACAGGCACAGGTTATCCATTGATTAAGGCGTTACTCAATTTAAATCGTTATCAGCCTCAACAAGAAACTGAAAATAATATCATTTCACCTTTAGTAGAGGTGGTGATTATGTCAAAAAATAGTCCCGATACAGGAATTCAGGTGTTAAATGCTATTCGTAGTCATCAATTACCGATTACCCGTTCGGCATTTACTTCAGGTGAAGGCGTGGCAGAATATGTCGCTGATTTTAATGTGGATTTATTTTTAACGACTAATCATGAAGATGCCCAAAAAGTGACCGATGCTGGGGTGTGTGCTTGTGCTATTTTAGATGCTCCGCCAATTGATATGACGACATTAGATACAGAGCAGTTACGTATTGCTTTTGATGGTGATGCGGTATTGTTTGATGATACAAGTGAGCTTGTTTTTCAGACAAAGGGTTTGCAGGCGTTTTTAGCAAGAGAACATCAAATGCAGGATACGCCAATGGATAAAGGGCCTTATGCTGAATTTTTGATTAAATTATCAAAGTTACAAAAACGTTTACCATCACAAATGAAAAAACCCCCAATTCGTATTGCTTTGGTGACTGCACGAAACGCCCCTGCCGAATTACGAGCAATTAAAACGTTGCGTGCGTGGGGCGTGAATGTTGATTTGGCATTCTTTTTAGGTGGATTAGAAAAAACGAGTGTCTTAAAAACTTTTGCACCGCATATCTTTTTTGATGATTCGATAAGTCATGTTCATCGGGCAAGACAATTTGTACCTTCTGGGCTTGTGCCATATCACTCACAGTCAGAACTACATTATCATAGTATCAAAAAGAATATAGAAAAATCATTGGATAAAAATTAGATAAAATAAAAAAATACCATTGGCTAGTTTAACCAATGGTATTTTATGAAACAAGGTGTTATTAGTGGTCAGACGCTTTTGCTGCACCAATACCAGTTAATGAACGAACATACTGAGCATCATAACCTTCTTTGTCCACTAAGGCACGAGGAGATTTATCAGTAATAGAACCAACCCACGCCATCAAGAATGCCATTGGCATACTGAAGATAGCTACGTTTTTGAATGGGAATAATGGTGCTTTATTACCAAGTACATCAACCCAAACTGCAGGGCCTAAAGCGATTAAGATAACTGCCATTGCTAAGCCTGAGAAACCGCCAATGATTGCACCACGAGTTGTTAAGCCTTTCCAGAACATCGCTAATAATAAGATAGGGAAGTTTGCAGAAGCGGCTACCGCAAATACTAAGCTTACCATAAATGCAAGGTTTTGTTTTTCAAACAATAAACCTAATACAACTGATAAAATAGTTAATACAACAACAGTAATACGAGAAACTTTTAACTCTTCTTCATGTGAAGCATTGCCTTTTTTGATAACAGAAGAATATAAGTCGTGACTGACTGCAGATGCACCTGATAACGTTAAACCAGCAACAACCGCTAAAATAGTTGCAAACGCTACAGCAGAGATAAAGCCTAAGAATAAGTTACCACCAACTGCATTTGATAAATGGATAGCTGCCATATTGATACCGCCAACCATTTCAATTTTGCTAACACCATCTTTTACGACAGTTTCAAAAAACTGTGGGTTATTAGTTAATAATACAATCGCACCAAAACCAATGATAAATGTTAAAACATAGAAATAACCAACACAGCTTGCTGCAATAAATACAGATTTACGAGCTTCTTTTGCATCAGGTACAGTAAAGAAACGCATTAAAATATGTGGTAAACCTGCTGTACCAAACATCAAGCCTAAGCCAAGTGATACCGCTTCAATAGGATTATTCACTAAGCCACCTGGTGCCATGATAGCAGTACCTTTTTCATGGATTTGGGTTGCAGTTTTAAATAGATTTTCTGGACTAAAGTTTACATGGTATAGCACCATCAATGCCATGAATGTACCGCCAGATAATAACAATACGGCTTTGATAATTTGTACCCATGTTGTTGCTAACATACCGCCAAATAATACATATGCCATCATTAACGCAGCAACGATAATTAACGCCCATGTATAGTTTAGACCAAATAACAACTCAATTAATTTACCTGCACCAACCATTTGAGCAATTAAGTATAATGAAACAACAATCAGTGTTCCTGAAGCTGCGAAAATCCGTACAGGTTTTTGTTCAAAACGATATGATGCCACATCTGCAAAAGTAAATTTACCTAAGTTACGCAAACGTTCAGCAATTAAAAATAGTACAATTGGCCAACCGACTAAAAACGCTGTGGAATAAATTAAACCATCATAACCATTTGTGTAAACCATTGCCGAAATCCCCAAAAATGAGGCTGCCGACATATAGTCACCTGCAATTGCGATACCATTTTTTGTGCCTGAAATACCACCACCTGCCGTATAAAAGTCACTGGCAGTTTTATTTTGCTTTGATGCCCAATAAGTAATACCTAATGTTGCAAATACGAAGATTAAGAACATAATAATGGCAGACATATTAACAGGCTGTTTTTTTACTTCACCTGTTAAAGCTTCTGCCCATGCTGGCATATGTGCCATCATACCAAGCATTGCAATACTGGCAAGTTTGCCAATATTTTTTAAGTTTTTGGGTAGATTTCCCGTAAACATATCACACCTTCCATGTGCATTTTCAAAGTTAATTTGTTTAAAAAATATTGTTACAACATATTACAACTCACGTCCCTGTGAGTGTTAAATCTTGCCATTATTGATATCATCAACCACTTTTTTGGTTAAAGTATCAAATTCTCCATTGGCCTTGCTCACATAAATACCTGTAATGACCACACAAAATACAATGATAAAAATACCAAGTACAACACCAACTGTCGTTGTTGCTCCTGCTGAAATTGGAATAGCAAACAATGGCTTATTAAAAGCAATCAGCAGAATATAGGAAAAGTAGATAAATAATGTGAGAATTGAAAACATCGTGCCAAGCTTAGACTTTTTTTGTGCCATCGCCTGAAAATCAGGGTGATTAATAACCCTTTGAAGTTGTGCATTATCCATTGTACTGCTCCTTGAACATGATAAATGCGATATTATTTGCAGGAGGTTTTCATTTTCTTGTGCTTTACTCAATTTGAAAACCCCTATTTCCTTAGTGGCTATTATCAAACGAAATTCATTAAAAAGCTAGTGGTATTTCAAATTTTTTTATCAGCTTTAATAAACTTTCGTTTCATTTATTAACTGTAATTAAATGTCGATTTTTCTCGACAGTCGCTTTGCCAATACCTGCAACTTTTGCCAAATCATCAATTTGTTCAAAAGGAGCAATCATTTCTCGATATAAAATAATAGCTTGGGCTTTTTTACTGCTAATGCCGTTTAATTGTACTAGCTGGGCTTCACTGGCAGTATTTAAATCAATTAAATGATTGACATTTGTTTTGTTAATAGATGTTTGTGGATAAATTTGCAAAAAAGCCTGTTCTGCTGATAAATGTTGGCAATTTATATTCTTAGCCATTACATCAATACTCAACCATAGTAGGGTAATGATTAATATGATGTGTAATATTGATTGATTAATTTTTTGTTGCATCTTTTGCCTGTTCCCATAATATATCCATTTCTGATAATGTGCTGGTTTCAGGTGTTTTGCCTTGTTTAGTTAATTCATCTTCAATATAAGCAAATCTATTTTTAAACTTGTTTATGGTGGCTAATGTTGCCATTTCTGCATTAATGTTTAGTTTTCGTGCCACATTGACTAATGCAAAAATACAATCGCCAAGTTCTTTTTCTAGCTCTTGTTTTTGTTCAATGCTGAGCTGATTTGTATTTGTTGGTAAAATTTCTTTTAACTCAAGGATTTCTTCATCGACTTTTGTCATTGCTTCTTGAGCATTATTCCAATCAAAGCCAACATCGCTTGCTACTTTTTGTAGCTGGCAGGCTTGCATTAAGGCAGACCCAGCTTTTACTTTATCCAATAGTCGTTTGGGTTTACCTTGATTTTCAATTGCTTTTATTTCGTCCCAACGTTGTTTTACCTTTTCTTCAGTGGTGTAAATTTCTTTTGCAAAAACATGTGGGTGACGGCGAATTAATTTTTCTTGTAAACTTAAAATCACATCGTGAATATCAAAAACCCCTTGTTCAGCATATAGATGTGCTTGAAAAATAACTTGTAAAAGTACATCGCCCAATTCAGATTTAATATCTTGTGTATCGCCTCTTTGAATAGCTTCAATCAGTTCATAAGTTTCTTCAATGTGATAAGGCATTAAACTTTCATTGGTTTGTTTTTTATCCCACGGGCATTCTTGGCGTAATCGTGCCATTAGTAGTAGTAAATCTGAAAAATTGGGCGTTGCTTGCATACGAAAACCTATTGACTTGAAAAAGTCATTTTTTGTTTGTTTTTTTAAGTAACGTTATTATAACAGAACTCTATTTTTCCTGCTTGATTTTCATCAATAATTCATCAAGTTTCTAATGAAAAAAACAGCAAAAGTTGCTATATTTAGCAGTCAATATAGATATGTAGCAAAAAATTAGTTTTTTTAAAGAGATTTTTTATGTCGGAACAAAAATCAACGATAGAAAGTTTATTAAACGTTGCAATTAATCATTTGAAAGAAAATCAAATTTTACCAAATGATTGGGTGAATAATAGCCAAGTAAGTCGCACCAAAGACCAGTCACATGGCGATTTTGCTAGTAATTTGGCGATGGTGACAGCAAAAGTTGCAAAAATGAACCCAAGACAATTGGCTCAAATGATTGTTGAACATTTACCCGACAATGAAAATGTGCAAAAAGTAGAAATCGCAGGGGCAGGATTTATTAATTTTTTCTTAAATAATTCTGCTCGTTTTGTGGTATTAGATAATATTATGACCAGAAAAGGGGATTTTGGTACATCAGACACATTTGCAGGTAAGAAAATTCAAGTTGAATTTGTATCAGCAAATCCAACCTCAAGTTTGCATGTTGGTCATGGTCGTGGGGCTGCTTTTGGCATGAGTGTTGCAAATTTATTAGAAGCGGTTGGTTATCAGGTTCAACGTGAATACTATGTGAATGATGCAGGGCGACAAATGGATATTTTGGCGACAAGTACCTATTTGCGTTATTTGGAATTGTGTGGTGAGCTGGTGAGCTTTCCAAGTAATGGCTACTTAGGGGACTATGTCAAAGATATTGCTAAACAAATTTATGACAAATATGCAAAACAATTTGTCATATCTTGGCAGGATATGCTAAAAAATGTCCCTGATGATGCAGTGTATATAGTTGATAATCAAGGTGAAAAACAGCTAGTTTCTGGTGATAAAGAAACTCATATTGATGGACTCATTCATAACGCAAAAGCCTACTTACAAGATAATTATCAAATTTTTCATGAAACAGCATTGACCAGTATTTTAGTAGACATTAAAGATGATTTAATGGATTTTAGTGTTTATTATGACCAATGGTTTAGTGAAAAATCAGTACAAGATAAAATTGCTCCTGCCTTACAGATTTTACAAGAAAAAGGCTATCTTTATGAAAAAGATGGCAATATTTGGTTTAAATCGACAGAGTTTGGCGATGAAAAAGACCGAGTTGTGCAACGTGCCAATGGGCAAATGACCTATTTTGCCTCAGATATTGCCTACCATAAAGATAAATTAGATAGAGGATTTGATAAGATTATTGATGTATGGGGGTCTGACCATCATGGGTACATTACCCGTGTTAAGTCTGCCTTAACAGCATTAGGCTATGATGCAAATCGTTTAGACGTTATTTTAGTGCAATTTGTTAGCTTATGGCGAGGTGATAAACAAGTGCAAATGTCTTCACGTTCAGGACAATTTGTAACCTTGCGTGAGTTACGAGAAGAGGTGGGCAATGATGCAGCTCGTTTCTATTATGTCGCTCGTAAACCTGAACAACATATTGATTTTGACCTTGAGTTGGCAAAATCACAAAATAAAACGAATGCCGTGTATTATATCCAATATGCTCATGCTCGAATTTGCCGTGTATTAGAACGACTAGAAGAACGAGGTTTTAGTGTAGATGATAGTTTAGGTAAAAAATATCAACAATTATTGACTATTTCAGCAGAAACAGATTTAATTGATTTATTAGATGCTTATCCAGAAACTCTACAATGGTCGGCAATTCATTATGAGCCACATATTTTGACCAATTATCTCAAAGAGTTGGCGAGTTTGTTTCATGCTTGGTATGATAATAATCGTATTTTACCAAAAGAAGGGGATATTGTTACTGAGGCGGATTTGCAATTGATGCAGGCAAGATTGCGTTTGTCAAAAGCCGTACGTCAAGTAATTCAAAATGGTTTAACGTTGCTAGGTCTAACAGCCCCAACCAGTATGTAAATATTTTAATATTTAATCACATAGGAGAAAACCATGTTAAAAGCGAAAGCCAAAAAAACCGATAGTATGTCAATTTTTGCTGCCATGCTGATGGGAGCTGTGCTGACGCTAGGCATTGGTTTTTTTATGTATTTATGGAACCCGTTCAATCAGGGTAAAAGTAAAGTGACATCAACTGAAGAAATTCCCATGATTGAACAAAAAACACCTGCAGAGGCACAACCTGAATACGAATTTTATGATTTGTTAAAAGGTGATACGGTAAATACTTTACCAACACAATCAATGGTTGAAGAAACTCCAGTTGTCATTCCAGAAACAATCACCCCAGATGTCGTAGTAACCGACAATAAGAAAACAACAGCAAATACTGAAACCAATAGTAATCCTGAAGCAGTAGCAGATAATGCAACTAATACAGCAGTAAATCAGCCTGATGAAATGACTAATAAAATCAACGAATTGTCGGAAAGTGCACAAGCTGATGTTGATAGTGGCAAAGCATCTATCAATGAAAATCCAACAAATATCACTTATATTTTACAGATTAATAGTTTTGATAATGCAGACGATGCAGATAAACGCCGTGCTCAGGTGTTGATGGCTGGTGTTGAGGCTCAAGTAGTGAAAAAACAAACACAAAATGGCTCTTCAACTTATCAAGTAATTTCTCGTCCAATGACTAATCAGCAAATGGTAGCAGAAGCTCAATTACGCTTACAAAATAATGGTATAGATTCATTAATTGTTGAACAACGTCATCAATAGTTTGCCAATTAAAGATAGAAATAAAGTAGATAGCCTATGAAAAATAAACAATTATTAATTTTTGACCTTGATGGTACATTGATTGACAGTGTGCCAGACCTTGCTTATGCCACTAATGCGGTGTTATCTGAATTGGGCAGAGCGACATTTGACGAAGATACAGTACGACATTGGGTTGGCAATGGTGCAAAAAAACTGGTTGAACGGGCATTATCTGGCGGTGATGTTTTAGACCCTAATTTGTCTGAACAGACAGTTCAACAAGCCTTACAGCGATTTTTTGTACATTATGCTGAACATACTTGTGTAAATACTCAAGCTTATGAAGGTGTATCTCAAGGGTTACAACGATTAAAACAGGCTGGCTTTACCCTTGCACTTGTCACCAATAAACCCGCCCAATTTTTACCTGCAATATTTACGGCAATGAATTGGCAAAATTTATTTAGTTTAACGTTAGGGGGGGATAGTTTACCTGTGAAAAAACCTGACCCTACACCATTACTGTATGTTTGTGAACAATTAGGATTTTCAACACAACAAACGTATATGGTTGGTGACTCTAAAAATGATATTTTAGCTGGGCATAATGCTAATATTGATACATTGGCTTTGACTTATGGATATAACTACGGGCAGGATATTCGTTTAGAAAATCCAACCCATACTTTTGAAAATTTTACTGATTTAGTAGATTTTGTATTAACTATTAACCAACGTTATTAACTATTAACCAACATTAAGTTGAGAACGATAACTTAACGCTTCTGTCAAATGGGGTGTGGTGATAGTATCGCTATCTGCTAAATCTGCAATAGTACGAGCGACTCGCAACACCCGATGATAGCCTCGAGCTGATAAATTCAGCCGTTGTTGTGCCATATGTAATAGTTGAATTTGGCTAGCTTCCAAGCTAATCAGATTATCTAATTCATTAACGGTTAATTGACTATTTAATTTTCCTTGGCGTTGTTGTTGTCGTTGATAAGCGTTGATAACACGTTCTCGGACAGTTGCCGAACTTTCTGCTTTTTCCCCTGATTGTAAATCATTAAAAGGTAATGCTGGAACAGAAACGTGTAAATCAATTCTGTCCAGCAATGGTCCTGATAATTTTTCCTGATAACGTTTAATTTGTTCAGGACGACAATGGCAACGCCCTGATTTGTCACCATGATAGCCACATGGACAAGGGTTCATTGCGACCACTAACTGAAAATCAGCAGGAAAGGTAGTTTGCCCATTGGCTCGGCTAATAACAATTTGTTTACTTTCTAATGGCTGGCGTAAAACTTCTAAAACTTTTCGTTCAAACTCTGGTAATTCATCAAGAAATAAAACCCCTTTATGTGCTAATGTAATTTCGCCAGCTTTTGGACTTGAGCCACCACCCACCAATGCTACTGCCGAAGTGGTATGATGTACCTGTCTAAATGGGCGACTAGCATATTCATAATGATGATTTGCCACAGAATAAATACTTGCCACCTGTAACGCCTCATCATCATTTAATGGCGGTAAAATGCTAGGTAAACGGGAAGCAAGTAAAGTTTTGCCTGTACCAGGAGAACCACAAAATAACAATGAATGTCCACCACTGGCAGAAATTTCTAAAGCTCGTCTGGCTTGAAATTGTCCTTTAACATCTGCTAAATCAACAGAGTAACGATGGACATGATACGGTGCTTTATATTCTGCAGGTTTTAATAGATTTTTACCAGATAAGTGTTGGCAAACTGCTTTTAGATGATTGGCGGGCAGGACATTAATTTCTTTAATTTTTACCGCCTCATCAGCATTATTTTCTGGCAAAATTAAATGACGTTGCGTTGATTTTATTGCATTGGCAACTGCTAAAATACCTGTTGTTGGGCGTAATTCACCATTTAAAGCCAATTCACCAATAAACTCATAATCTGCAATATGGCTATTATCAATTTGCCCACTAGCGACTAAAATACCAATGGCAATAGCCAAGTCTAACCTAGCACCATCTTTAGGTAAATCGGCAGGAGCAAGATTAATAGTCAAACGCCGATTAGGGAAAGTAAAACCAGAATTTAAAATTGCTGAACGTACACGGTCTTTGCTTTCTCTAACGGTTGTTTCAGGAAGACCAACCATAGTCAGTGCAGGTAGTCCTTGTGATAAATGTACCTCAACCATTACGCTTGGGGCATTTAGTCCCACAATAGAACGAGTAAATACTTGAGCAAACGACATACAACCCATCTCTTTGGCAAAAGCCGTAACAGCTTATGTTATAATGACAAAACTTTTTAGTAAAATATGCCATCAGGAAAACTCATGCACACTGACCAGCCTTTTACCGAACGTCCTATTATTGCCGATGAAAATCCTTATGCCAATCCTGCTTATCAGTATAATCCACAAACCCATCTATTTGATGAAGCGATGATACAAAAATATAATCGTTCAGGCCCTCGTTATACCTCTTATCCAACGGCATTGGAATTTCAGCCAATTGGTGAAAATGTCGAAAAAAATATCTTAAAAAACAAAGATGCTCGTATTCCACTATCGTTATACTTTCATATTCCTTTTTGTCGGAATTTATGCTATTACTGTGCTTGCAATAAAATTATTACAAAAAAAAATAGCAATTCTGGTGATTATCTACAATATTTATTTAAAGAAATTACCTTAAAAAAAGCATTATTACAAGGTGAACCTATTGTTGAACAATTACATTTAGGCGGTGGCACACCCACATTTTTAACTGATGATGAACTGATTGAATTGTGGAATTTTTTAAAAACACAGTTTAAATTTAGTGATAGTCCAACGGCTGATTTTTCTATTGAAATTGACCCACGAGAGTTACGACCTAATACATTGAAAGTTTTACGGGATTTAGGTTTTAATCGATTAAGTTTTGGTGTGCAAGATTTAGAAGAAAAGGTGCAGATTGCGGTTAATCGTGTCCAATCAGAGGAGCTTATTCGTCAAGTGATGGCAGAAGCTCGAGCATTAGGATTTCGTTCAATTAATATTGATTTAATTTATGGTTTACCTTATCAATCCCCAGAAACATTAAAACATACTATCCAGCAAATTATTGATATTTCACCTGACCGATTGTCAGTATTTAATTATGCTCATTTGCCAGAGCGTTTTAATGCCCAACGCCAGATTAAAGAAGAGCATCTACCTAGTCCAACTGATAAGTTACATATGTTGGGTGATACGATAAATATGTTATTACAGGCAGGTTATCAATATATTGGTATTGACCATTTTGCAAAGCCCGATGATGAATTGGCTGTTGCTCAACGGGCAGGCAAGTTACATCGCAATTTTCAGGGCTATACCACACATGGAAACTGTGATTTGATAGGTTTTGGGGTGTCATCAATCAGTCAAATTGGCGATGATTATTTACAAAATCCTACAGATTTAGCGGAATATCAGTCACTTATCAATCAGTCACAATTGCCTGCAATCAAACGTATTCATGCTCGTTTGCCTGACCGTTTACGCCGTTATGTGATTATGAATTTATTATGTCATGATTATATTGATTTTAAAGATGTGAATAGTAAATTTAGCATTGATGCGGTAACTTATTTTATTCATGAAATTCAGGCACTAGGCGAAATGCAAGCTGATAAATTGGTTGATATGGACGCTAAAGGTATTCGGATTTTACCTAAAGGGCGATTGCTTGGGCGAAATGTGGCGATGGTATTTGATAGTTATTTAGCTCAAAAATATACTAACCGATTTTCAAAAGTGATTTAAAGTTATTATAATTTAATAGTAAATTTAGGAAAAATTATGTTGTATCAACCCTCAATCGAACTACTTGCCAAAGCTCAACAATGGCGACAAGATATCCATTTTCAGCAAGAAGTGTTGGGAAAGCCGTTTGATTTTACGAGTACATGGGGGATTTTCTCTCCTGAAAAATTAGACGAAGGTAGTTTGATGTTATTAGATTATATTGATTTTCGGCATGATGATAATTCAATAGATTTGGGCTGTGGCTATGGTGTATTAGGTATGACGGCGAGCCGAGAATGCCCAAATGGACAACATTTATTGATTGACAAAGATTTTGTCGCTGTAGCGTATGCACAAAAAAACTGTATTAAAAATAACTTAACTAATACCAAAGTTCAATTATCAAATGGGTTTAATGATGTGGATAAGTCATTAAAATTTAGTCTGGTCATGTCAAACTTGCCTGCCAAAGTAGGCAAGGAACAACATTATTTATATTTATTAGATGCTTATCAGGCGATGCCCGAAGGTGGGCGATTTTATGTTGTGACAATTAATGGATTACGTCAATTTATGAAACGGGCGTTTACTGAAGTTTTTGGTAATGCTGAAAAAGTTAAACAAGGTAAAACTTATACGGTCACAATGGCAGTAAAACAATGATTTATCCAAATTGTTTGCGGAATATTAACAATAAATGCTGGTAAACTTGGTAAAATAGGCAAAATTTTTTAGATGGGTGTACTTTATGACACAAACAAATTCAATTAAACAAGACCGTATTTTAATTCTTGATTTTGGTTCACAATATAGTCAGCTAATTGCTCGCCGTGTGCGTGAGGCAGGGGTATTTTGTGAAATGTATCCTTATGATATTGATGCTCAGCGTATTCGTGATTTTGGGGCAAAAGGGGTCATTTTGTCGGGAGGGCCTGAAAGTGTTCATGCTGATAATAGCCCAAAAATTAATGATGCTGTGTTTGAATTAAATGTACCCGTATTAGGTATTTGTTATGGTATGCAAGCCATGGCAGACCGTTTTGGTGGGGAAGTGCAAGCTAGCGATGTACAAGAATTTGGTTCGGCGACCATTCAGATTGAAGAAGCATGTGATTTATTAAACAATATTGAAGATGAACCAAAAAAACTTCATGTTTGGATGAGTCATGGTGATAAAGTAGTCAAATTACCAGCAGGTTTTGTCATTACTGCCAGTACGCCAAGCTGTCCTATTGCTGGTATGGCAAACAATGAAAAGAAATATTATGGTTTACAGTTTCACCCAGAAGTGACTCATAGTTTACAGGGTGAGGCGATTTTATCAAGATTTGTTCATCAAATTTGTGGTTGTGCGAATGCGTGGACACCTGATAATATTATTGATATGCGAGTGGCTCAGCTAAAAGAACAAATCGGTGATGAACAAGTTTTACTTGGATTATCAGGCGGGGTAGATAGTTCAGTCGTTGCTGGTTTATTACATAAAGCGATTGGCGACCAACTAACTTGTGTATTTGTTGATAACGGTTTATTGCGTCTACATGAAGGCGACCAAGTTATGCAAGTATTTGCTGAAAATATGGGGGTCAAAGTTATTCGAGTTGATGCTGAAGATAGATTTTTGACGGCGTTGGCTGGCGTGACAGACCCAGAGGCAAAACGCAAAATTATTGGTAAAACTTTTATTGATGTGTTTGCTGATACGGCTCGAGAATTGGCAGGTGAAGACAAAGGCATTCAGTTTTTGGCACAAGGCACGATTTATCCTGATGTTATCGAATCAGCAAAAAGTCATCAAGGCAAAGCTCATGTCATTAAAAGTCATCATAATGTTGGTGGTTTACCAGATGATTTACAGTTTAAATTGGTTGAGCCATTACGAGACTTGTTTAAAGATGAAGTACGAAAACTTGGTATAACACTAGGTTTGCCACACAAAATGATTTATCGTCACCCATTTCCAGGACCGGGGTTAGGTGTACGGATTTTAGGTGAGGTGAAAAAACAATATGCCGACATTTTACGTCAAGCCGATGCAATTTTTATGCAAGAATTAGAAAAATCAGGCTGGTATGATAAAACAGCTCAAGCATTTGCCGTGTTTCAGCCGATTAAATCGGTTGGTGTCGTTGGTGACGGTCGCCGTTATGCGTGGGTGATTGCATTGCGGGCAGTAGAAACGATTGATTTTATGACAGCACGATTTGCTCATTTACCTTATGAATTAATCGAAACTGTTTCAAATCGTATTATGAACGAAATCAAAGATGTATCTCGTGTCACCTATGATGTATCGAGTAAACCGCCTGCTACAATTGAATGGGAGTAATGAGTTAAATAATTATTTAATTCTATTAAAAGTCAAATTAAAAAAGGTAGCGTTAGACTACCTTTTTTATTAAATCATTTTCCAAGTCATATCTTGCTCTTTTAATCTGGCATATTTAAGCTGAGGCCATGGCGATAAATCAATTTGTTGTAAATTATCCAACGCTTGAATTAACTGTTCAAAATGTGGCGATAATAATGAAAATTGAGCAGGCGAAATATGATTGACATTTAATAAACATTTATCTTCAAAATTTTGACTGGCTTGTCGTAATGCTGGTACACCTGTATAACGACTTGCCCCTAAAATTCGATGGGCAATATTGGCAAGAGTTTGACGGTCATTATTTTGCCATGCTTGATATAATGCGGTTTTTTCTTGTTCAATCGACTCAATTAGCATCATTAATAAATTGCCTGCAAGGTCAGGTTTACCTGCCGAACGAACTAACGCATCTTCCCAGTCAATTACTAACAAATCATGATTAGATTGGTTTGCTTTTACAGTCGTTTGTGATTTTTCAGCATCATGGATTGATTGTTGCGTTGTTAAATTAGAAAGGCTATTGGTAGTTGTATTGCCCTGTTTACCGAGCCACCGCTGTAACACTTGTAATAATTGGGCTTGATTAATTGGCTTACCAATGTAATCATCAATACCTGATGCTAATAGTTTATCTCGTTCATCAGATAAGCTGTGAGCCGTCAAAGCGACAATTGGTATATGTTTATCATTTGTTTCGATTTTACGAATTTGTTCAGAGGCTTCTCGTCCTGACATTCTTGGCATTTGTATATCCATAAAAATCAAATCAACCGATTTTTCAGGATTAGTTTTAGTTAAGCTAATATATTCTATCGCATCATAGCCACTATTTACCGTGACAACATCGATGCCAAGCTCTGCCAATAACGCCTCTAAAACTAATAAATTCGGTAAATGGTCATCAACTGCTAACACTGTAAATCCATGCCATTTTGGTAATACCACTTCTGAAGCTGATTTATTATCATTATCCAATAATTGATATAATTGTCGGCGGTCTAATGGCTGATATAAGGCTTTTGCTTGATAACGAGAAATAATTTCATTATTTAGATTAATTTGATAACCAAATAATGCTAATTTTCCTGCATAATGTAATCGTACTTGTTTTAATAATGAGGTGGTGTCTTCTTGTGTGCCGTTATCCACAATCACCCAATCAAATCGATTGCCCACTTCTTTTAATGACTCTAATAAGCTTGCCAATGAAGTTGCGGTGATAATATCTACAGGTAATGGGCGTAAACTGCCTTTGAGGACTTGTAAACTTGCTGTGTGATTTATCCATACTAAAATGTGCATTCGTTGGTCGCCCATATTGCTGGCAGGATAGCCATCAGGCGTAAATACACTAGGTAAATTCCATGTTAATCTATCTGTTAAAACATCTTGTTGTTGGCTTTCACTAAATAAAATTGGTAGCGTAAACCAAAAGGTTGAACCTTTTTTTGTTTGAAAACTGGGCTGGAGTTCGTTTTGTTGTTCAGTTTGATTATCATAAAATCCAATATACCCGCCCATTAATTGAGTTAATTGTTTAGAAATGACCAAACCCAATCCCGTACCACCATATTGACGAGTAATCGATGGGTCACCTTGCGAAAAGCTTTGAAATAATAAACGTTGATGCTCTGGACTGATGCCTTTTCCTGTATCTTGTATACTAATATAAATACGGTCATCATGCGTTTCATCAAGGCTAACTCGAACGACCACCTCGCCATCATCTGTAAATTTAATCGCATTATTGACTAAATTTGTTAAAACTTGTTTTACACGCAATGCGTCACCGACCAGATAACGAGGTACATCATCATAAAAAAATACTGCTAACTGTAAATCTTTTTCTGCTGCCAATGGCGACAACATATCAACCACATCATAAATACAACTATATAAATCAAATTCATGACGGTCTAATACTAACTTTCCCGCTTCTATTTTAGAAAAATCTAATACATCATTAACCAATGCCAATAAATGAGCGGAAGATTTACGAATAGTTTGCACATACAAATCTTGTTCAGCGGTCAAATCTGCATGGCGAGATAGTAAATTGATAAACCCATCAATACTGTTTAATGGCGTGCGTAATTCATGACTAATATTGGCTAAAAAAGCAGATTTTGTTTGACTGGCAGAAATTGCCGCATCTCGAGAATTACGAATAGAAATATTTTGCATTTCCATTTCATCAAATGCCAGACGCAAATCATCTTCAGTTTGTTCAGCGTGATTTTTTAACTCTTGAAAACTCGTATGTAATCGGCGTAAAGTTTTTACCAAATCTTGTTGTAACTGATTTAGCTCACCTGTTGATTCTATCAACATTGGTTTATATAAATTATGGGCATTGGTACGTTGTAAATGTAGTCGCATCTCATAAATAGGAGCAATCCAACGCCGAGCATAAATATTTAAACTCAATAATAACAGCAATAATGTTAATAAACCTGTAATCGCTAATGCTAATAATACCTGATAACGGGCTAATTTTAACGGCTCATTATCCATTTTTACCACAAGCCACAATGTCAAAGGGGCAGATTTTGCAGGTAAATAGTCTTCATCAAACAACATTTTTTTACCATACAAAGTGCCATCTTGATAATCGATTGGCTGATTTTTATGAATTAATTGATAAAATAAAATCTGGTCTTGAATGATTTTTTGATTTTGTAGAATTTCGGAATAATGCCCATTTGCAGTATTTGCTAAAATTATTCCCTCAGCAGTCAAAATAGTCACCCCTTGTAAATGTGGGTCTTTAACGCTATTTTGTAAAATTGTTTGAATAGCCAGCTGTTCATCTTCAGTATTTTTATTAATGTTATTTTTAATTTTTTCTAAATCTCGTAAAATCGTTGGTAATAACGTTTCATATCGATTTAACAATGTATCAGCTTTGGCTTGTTGCATATTACGGGCGGCTTGGCTGGTATCATTTAGCACCAACACCGCCCCAACTGACGATAAGACACAAATAGGCAAAAAAACTAATAAAATCAACTGACCATATGCGGTCGAAAAATCAAAAAAATTGCGTTTTGCCATGTATTTTCCAATGATAATTGTTTACGCCACAATATCTGCCAAATCACCTTTTTGTTCTAACCATATTTTACGGTCAGCAGAACGTTTTTTGGCAAGTAACATATCCATCATGCTATAAGTGCTTTGTAAATCATCTAAATCTAACTGCACCAATTTTCTAGTGTTTGGGTGCATGGTCGTTTCTCGTAATTGTTCTGCACTCATTTCCCCTAAACCTTTAAAGCGGGTAATTTGAGGTTTTTTATGACGATTTTTTCTTAAAATAGCATTTAATTCATCATCATCTAACGCATAATATACATCTTTGGCAATGTCCACCCGATACAAAGGAGGCATTGCAACAAATAAATGTCCAGCTTCAACCACCGCTCTAAAATGACGTACAAATAATGCACAAATTAACGTGGCGATATGTAAACCATCTGAATCGGCATCGGCTAAAATACAAATTTTATCATAACGTAATTCAGATAAATCGTCAGATTCTGGGTCTACACCAATAGCAATCGCAATATCATGAATTTCTTGGCTGGATAGTACAGTATCTGGCGACACTTCCCAAGTATTTAAAATTTTGCCTCGTAATGGCAAAATTGCTTGAAAATGACGGTCTCGAGCCTGTTTTGCCGACCCGCCTGCCGAGTCACCTTCTACCAAAAATAACTCTGCACCATCTCGCAAATTACCTCGACAATCTGCTAATTTCCCTGGTAACGCAGGGCCTTGTGTGATTTTTTTACGTTCGACTTTTTGGGCAGATTTTAATCGTTTTCCAGCCTTATTAATCGCTAATAAAGCGATTTGTTTAGCAATTTCTGGATTTTGATTGAGCCATAAACTAAACGCATCTTTAGTCAAAGTTTGTACTAAACTAACTGCTTCTTTACTCGATAAACGTTCTTTAGTTTGTCCAGAAAACTGCGGTTCAATAAACTTTAATGATAAAATAAAGTTTATTCCGTCCCAAACATCTTCTGCAGTTAGTTTAACAGAACGAGGTAGTAAATTATGTAAATCGCAAAACTCTCGTAGAGCCTCTAATACACCAGTTCTTAAGCCATTAACATGAGTACCGCCTTGAGCAGTTGGAATTAAGTTTACATAACTTTCCTGAATAGGTGTACCACCTTCGGGCAGCCACGACAAGGCAAATGTTACACCGCCTCGCTCTTCTTTTTTAGGCTCATAACTGTAGTAAAAAGGTGTTTCTGGTAATGTGACTAAATCGCCCAGTTGTTCAGTTAAATATTCTACCAATCCATCAGTAAATTGCCAGATTTCTGTTTCTTGATTAATTTCATCGATAAAGGTAATTTTTAAACCTGCGGATAATACCGCTTTGGCTTTTAAAGTATGCTTTAAAGACTTTATCGAAAATTTTGGATTGTCAAAATATTTTTCATCAACCCAAAATTGTACTTGTGTCCCACGTTTACGTTTATTACTACTGCTGGTTTGTTGTAATGGTGTCGTGGCAACGCCTGCTTGAAAGCTCATGTGATATTCTTGAGCGTTTCGCCACACTGTGACATCAACTTGACGAGATAACGCATTCACAACAGAAATCCCCACACCATGTAAACCGCCAGATACTTGATAGTTTTCTGTAGAAAATTTTCCGCCTGCATGTAGTCGTGTTAAAATCAATTCAATACCCGATTGCTGAAATTCTGGGTGAATATCCGTTGGCATACCACGTCCATCATCTTCTACAGATAATGAACCGTCCAAATGTAATGTTACTTTGATATTTTTAGCAAAACCTGCCAATGCCTCATCGACCGAATTATCAATAACTTCTTGGGCAAGATGATTAGGACGAGATGTATCCGTGTACATGCCAGGACGACGGCGGACAGGTTCTAATCCTTCTAAAACTTCAAGCTTTTCCGTAGTATAGTCACTCATCATTTTTAGCAAACCTTGATAAATAGTTGATTTTATTTAATGGTTGGTAATGCAAATAAAAATTGAATAACTTGGGGTAATTTTGTAGCAAAATCACTCATAGGGTGGTCGCCATTTGGTTCAATAATGATATGACTTTGACCGTTTTTATCATCTTGTGACTGGCTAAAATAATTTTCTGTAACACGATAATCTAACAAGGCATCACCTTGTTTTAACATCACTAAAAATTTTTCAGGATTACTGACTTTTTCTAAACGATTTTTTTCAAACCATAAAATATCAGCTTTGGTCATTTGCCAACCGCCCGCTGTTGTATGCAAAATGCTATCGTTACTTAATTCATCAAAATTTTCTGGGGCAAAACGTTTTAAACTTTTCGCAGGATTGGTACTTGGATTGAGTAAAACTGCCTTGCACCCTGTTTCTTTGCTGACTAACGTTGAAAAAAATCCGCCCAAGGAACTACCAACAATGCCAGTATTTGGATTTTTATTTACTAAATCGATTAATAAAGGTAGCACCTTGTCAGGTGATAGATTTAAATCTGGGCAAATAACGTTAATTTGCGGAAAATATTGATTACAAAAATTTTTTAAAAGTTGTCCTTTTTCAGCGTTAGCACCACTATGTAAGCCGTGAATATAAATAATTTGCATTGAACCACCATAATTTTGCATTGTTATGTGTCATAAATTTTAAGGCAAGTGATTATCTTAACATTGAAAAAAAAAAATAGCTATGTAGGATTATCGATGAGGCGTTAGATGATGTCGTGCGGTACAAATTACTATCAGGCTATTTTCCCGATTAAAAAAAAGATTTTTTTAGATAAATATGATAAGGTAAAATAAATTTTTGTTGCACTAAAATCTTAGGATATTTATGAAATCAAAATGGTTGTCGTTGGTTTGGCAAGCAGTTCTTGCGTTAGTTGCTTTATTTATTTTTTCACTTGCTGTCAAAGCGTTATACCATTTAACAAAAACTATTCATTACACCGAAGTTTTACAAGCCATTGGCAATATTCCAATTAGCCATTTAATTATTGCGTTTTTTGTGGTCGCTTTTGGCTATCTATTATTAACGCTATATGATTTTATTGCGTTACGCCAAGTCAATAAAAAATTGCATTATGGTAAAGTTGCGTTTACCGCTTTTACTGCTTATGCAGTTAGCCACACGGTCGGGGCAAATTTAATCACCGCAACAGGTATACGTTATCGCTATTATCGACAATCGGGCTTATCTTCAAGTGAAATTGCCAATATTGTTTGGTTAGTATCGATGGCGTTCACATTTGGTATTAGTACATTAATTGGTATTTCATTGGCAATCAGTCCAGAAATGACAGTTTTATTATTAAGAAGCTTAAATCACCCATTAGAGTTTTTAAATAACTCAATGTATGTACAAGGATTAGGCATTGCCATTTTAGTGACCATTGTTGGCTTAGTAATTTATGCAGGCAAAAAAGGCAGACACTTATTGATAAAAAGTTGGCGATTTGACTTACCACCTGCAAAAATTTTAATCCAGCAAATTTTAATTTCTATTTTTGATTTAAGTACAGTTGCTTTAGTATTATATTTACTATTACCAAGCCATGAACAAACCACCTTTTTAGAAACATTTTCAGCGTTTATTCAGTCGATAGCTGTTGGGATTTTAAGTCATGTTCCAGGTGGATTAGGCGTATTTGAATTGACCATGATGGGTGCATTACCACACGTTGAAAAGGCAGAAATGGTAGGTGTATTATTAGTATTTCGTTTAATGTATTATATCATGCCATTTTTATTTGCTTTGACGCTATTGGTTGGCAAGGAAATTTATCTTTATTACAAAAAAATCCCAAATATTTCTCGTTAGTTATTGATTATCAATTTTATTGCTAAAAACATGATTTTATTGAATTTAAGCAATATTAATCTGTAACTAGTCACAGGTTTTTACGTTTTTTAGCAATCGTTTCAAAAACGATTAATAATTAATCTTTATAATAAGCAATATTTAAACATGTTAAACTTGAGGATAATACCGTGAAAAAAATTTTAACGGCAATGACAGTGATGCTCACTGCTTTGGGCTTATCAATGGGTAGTGCTTACGCAAACCCTAATAAAAAGCCGAAACAACCTACAGCAAAAACGGCAAAAGCACCAGCGAAAAAAGCCAACAAAAAAGCACCTGCTAAAGCAAAAAAAGCAACAAAACAAAAACAGCAAAAACCTAAAAAATAGAATGAGTATAGCTACTTAAAGTAAAAGAAACTTTTAAAATATAATTATTTTGGTTTGGTTATAATATATATTTTTTAATGTTTCTTTAATCTACCATGCTAAAAGTTGCCTATCACCCTATTTTTGAATATAAAACTTCTAAAAAACATCGGTTTCCAATGCAAAAATACCCTTTATTAGTAGAAAAACTACTAGCAGAGGGTATTTTTTTGGCTGATAATTTTTTTACGCCACAAAAACTGAGTGAAACAGAAATTTTAACAACTCATCAGCTTGATTATTGGACACATCTTAAACATCAAACACTACCTACACGACAAATTCGAGCGATTGGCTTTGATATGACACCTGAATTAGTCGAGCGAGAGCGTTATATTGCTCATGCCAGCTATGAATGTGCGTTATTTGCTAAACAGTTTGGCGTTTCTTTGACCATTGCAGGTGGTACACATCATGCATTTGCTGACCATGGCGAAGGATTTTGTATTTTTAATGATTTTGCTGTAGCAAGTCATCTGTTGTTACAACGAGAACAAGCCAGCAAAATTTTGATTGTTGATTTAGATGTGCATCAGGGCAATGGCACGGCAAAGATTTTTGAAAATAATCCACAAGTATTTACTTTTAGTATGCACGGTGCGAAAAATTTTCCATTTCGTAAACAACAATCAGATTTAGATATTGAACTTGCCAATAATACAGGCGATTTAGAATATTTAACGATATTACGTCAAACGTTACCAAAATTAATTTATGATTTTCGTCCTGATATGTTGTTATATCAAGCGGGTGTTGATGTGTTAGCGACAGATAAATTAGGCAAATTGGCTTTGACTTTAGAAGGTTGTCAAGCTCGTGATAAATTTGTATTTGAATGTGCAAAATATCATCAAATTCCAATTGCTGTATCAATGGGTGGTGGTTATTCAGAAAATATTACTGACATTGTGCAGGCACATTACAATACATTTCAAATGGCACATTTATTATTTTCATAGAAAAATAATGTAGATTTATGCAATATTACTTATTAATCTGCCACAGTAAATTACATTTTTTAGCAAGACTTTGATAAATATTTAGCAAAGTCTTGATATGATAATGTCATCAACATTAACTCACTTAGGAAAAATCTCATGAATAAAATGATGACAACAATAACTATCATGTTTACGGCTCTTGGTCTAACCATGGCGACAGCCCAAGCAAATCCAAATCAACGCCCAGCCGAACCATCTGTAAAGATGGATAAAAAACAACCACAACCTAAAAAACAAGCCAATAGAAAACCACAATCTAAAAAACAAATGGATAAAAAAGCACCACCTAAACCATCAACAAACAAAAAGCCACCAGTAAAAAAACCAATGGATAACAAACAAGAGAATAAAAAACCGCAACCAAAACCTGAACGTCCATAATTTAATGAATTAAATAATATAACGCCTTTTATCAAATAAAAGGCGTTAGTTTTTTAACTGTAAATTATAAAAAATTCACAATTATATTTATCATAAATAACTAGATTTTTTAGAAAAAATAATAAATATTAATAATGCAAATAATAAAATACCACCAGCAACAAATCCAATATGCTGTAATCCTAGATAAATAATCACTTGATTACCAAATAACGCTCCTGCTCCAATCCCAATATTATAAATACCTGAAAATATTGCCATAGCAACATCGGTGGCTTTTGGAGCAAGTTTTAACACACGTAATTGTAATACCAGACTAATGGCTGTGATTGATATCCCCCAAGTAAATGCTAATATCCCCCAAATCCAAGAAATATTTGCAAGTGGTGCCATCAATACTAAACAAAATAACAATCCTAATAATGCGACAAATAGAAATGTATCTGGATAACGTTCATAATAACGGCTAAATAAGACGCTTGCCAGCATACCTGCTAAGCCAAAAATTAATAAAATTACTGTGACCCAGTTATCATTAAAACCCATTTGTTTTATAAAAGGCTCAACATAGCTATAGGCAGTAAAATGGGCGGTTACGGCTAAGACAGTTAAAATATACATGATTATCAATGCTGTATTTTTTAAAATACTTGGTAAGCTCGCCAAAGAGCCAACGTCTTTACTAGGCAGGCGAGGTAATAAATAGCATAATAATCCCATTACCAGCATTGCAATGACACCAATCATGGCAAAAGTCACTCGCCAGCTGACATATTGTCCAACGACTCGACCTAATGGTAAACCCAAAACTGTTGCTAATGCACTACCCATCGCCAAGATGCCTAGTGCCTGTGTTTGTTTACCACGAGGGGCGACTCGCACCACCAGTGAGGCAGTGATTGCCCAAAATACCGCATGAGCCAATGCTACACCTGTTCTGGCGATAAGTAACACGATAAAATTTTGAGCAATTGCCGATAAAATATGGCTACCAATAAATAAAATAAATAGATAAATGAGTAGCTTACGCCTTTCCATCTGAGCTGTGACTAGCATTGCAGGCAGTGATAATAATGACACAATCCACGCATATAATGTTATCATTAATCCCACTTGTTCAACAGGCATGGCAAAACTATTGGCAATATCTGACAGTAATGCAACGGGGATAAATTCTGTTGTAATAAAAATAAACGCAGACAGTGCCAGAACAATGACACGCAAATTTCGTAATTTATTGATATAATTTGGATTATTTTCTACTTTTTGGCGTATATTCATCAGTGTTATATCATATGGATTAGTAGCCTAAACTGGTTAAAGCCCGTTCATCATCAGACCAGCCTCGTTTGACTTTTACCCAAATAGTAAGCATCACTTTTTTATTAAATAGTTTTTCCATGTCTTGTCTAGCATCAATGCCAACTTGTTTAATTTTTTCACCTTTATCGCCGATAATAATCACTTTTTGCCCTTGTCGTTCAACAAAAACAGTCGCATCAATAAAAGTACAGGCTTTTCGCCATTTGCCTGTTTTAGGGTCTTGGTGGGCTGGCTCTTCTTTAAAAGTATCAATTTGCACTGTTAAATCATACGGAATTTCATCACCTGATGTTCGCATGATTTTTTCTCGAATAATTTCGCTAGCTAAAAATCGTTCCGAACGGTCAGTAATTTGCTCTGTATCATAAATTGGTTCGGAAATTGGTAAATATTTCTCAATGACTTTTTCAAGCTGTTGTAAATTATGCTGGCGTAATGCTGAAACAGGCACAACATCAGCAAACGCTTGCGTTGCATAAAGTTTTTCAATTAATGGTAATAATTCGCCTTTGTCTTTGATAGTATCACTTTTGTTGATGACGGCAATGACAGGTACAGACAAGCTTTTTATTTTTTCAAACACTAATTCATCATCACTGACCCATTTTAAACTATCTACGACAAATAACACGACATCAACATCAACTAACGCCGAAGTTGCGGTTTTATTCATACGTTCGTTAATAGCTCGTACTTCTTTGGCATGGATACCAGGTGTATCAACAAAAATTGCTTGCATTTGTTCGTTAGTCAAAATGCCTGTAATGCGATGACGAGTTGTTTGCGGTTTTCGAGAGGTAATGGATAATTTTTGACCTAATAAATGGTTCATTAATGTTGATTTACCAACGTTTGGGCGACCAATAATCGCCACATAGCCACAACGAAAATTATCAGCTAAAGGCTTTGTTTTGGGTTGTTGATTAAAAAATTCAGCGATGACATGGTCATTGTCAGTTTTTTGAGTCATAATTATATCTCGTATAAAAAAATATTTAAGGTAAAGTTGGTAATAGTGATATGAGTTGTTGAAGCATTGCTTCTGCGGTTTTTTGTTCAGCAATTCGGCGACTTTCGCCTTGTTGAATGATAGTTTGACAATCTGTCACATCATCAACATAACAGGCAACTGTAAAAATTTGTTCAGGAGCATTACCTTGTGTTTCTAGCAGTTCATAACGTGGCAAGGCGAATTGATGGGCTTGCAATAACTCTTGTAAACGACTTTTTGCGTCTTTTAATACTTTTTGTTCTTGTACTTGCTGTAGTAATTCGGCAAACCAATTGAGAATACAGGTTTTTACTGTCTCAAAACTGCCACTATCTAAATAAATCGCTCCGATTAATGCCTCAACACTATCCGCTAAAATTGAAGCACGATGACGACCACCACCTTTACGCTCGCCAACTCCCAAAATAAGATAATCAGATAGTTTTAATTGTTGGGCAATAATGACTAACGAGGTTTCCCGTACCAAAGTTGCTCGCATACGGGTTAATCGCCCTTCATCATAGTCAGGATAACGCTGAAATAATGCTTCGGCAATCACCACACCAAGTAAAGCATCACCTAAAAATTCTAAACGTTCATAATTATATTGCCCATCATAAGAACGGTGCATTAATGCCAAAATAGGTAGATTAATGTTTTGAAAATGATAGCCCATTTGATAAAATAGGGCTGTCAATTGTCGTGCCTGTGGTGGCAATTTTTTCAGTTCAAACTGAGGAATATCAGTTAAGACCAGCTGTTTTGTCATCATATATTTGTTTTAGTTAAATTACGGTTTAGCAAGTTTAGCGTCTTCTGCGGTAATATCGCCTTTAAAATGGGTGATAATATCAACATTAGCAAAAAAATTAGCAGTGTTGCTATATTCTTTATGTATGGACATTGCCCCTTCAGTATTATTAGTAATAGTAAAAATTTCTTCAGGTTTTTCTGAATAACCGTTAATATTCCATTGATTACTGACGTTTGCAATAAATACTTTTGGACTATCTTTGTTATCATTGGCTTTTTTTAGTTCCCATGTCAAAGATTTAGTCAGTTGGTAATCAGTGATATAGGCAGGAATAATCGCTAAACCTAGTTTTATTCCAACAATTAGAGTAATAATCAAGAATACAACACCAGTGACACTCGCCCCACGTTGCTGACTTGGTAATGTGATGTTCATTAATACACCTCGAAATTTTAAGTTGTTATTACTTATGTATTTAAGCAATTTTACAATATTTCGTCAATCAGCAACAGGTTCTAATGCTATTCTAAATGGATAAACGTTTTAGTGGATAGCACCATTGCGAGAAAATGTTGGTATATTTAAGCCAGTTTCTTTGTGCATCCAAATATATACCGCTTTGCCCGCTACATTATCATCTGGTACAAACCCCCAAAAACGGCTATCAGCACTGCGTTCACGGTTATCTCCCATCACAAAATATTGACCCTGTGGAACAGTAATTTGCCATTGTTGCCCTTGTGAACTCATAAAATTTGGTGAGTTTTGTTGTAAAAATCCTGCATATTGAAACCAAACTTTATCATCTAAATAACGTACTAAATGTTGATGTTCTGGACTTGGGGTTTCTTGTACATATTTAGCAGATGTTTCTTCACTAATACCTTGCTGACGGGCTTGTTCTGCAGAGATGGATTGTCCAGCTTCAGTGCGTCCCGCAGGATACATACGTTCAACCATTGTAGTATCTGCTGTAAAATCAATGGCTTGAGTTGGAATTGCTTCACCATTAATGCTCAGCTGTCCTTGATTAAAGCTAACAGTATCACCACCAACGCCAATGACTCGTTTAATGTAATAAATCTTTGGATTATCGGGATAACGAAACACAATCACATCGCCCCGTTGTGGAGAGCCTAAATCGATAACTTCACGATTAATTAATGGCAAACGAATACCATAAGTGTATTTATTCACCGCCACAAAATCGCCCGTGTATAAAGTTGGCACCATAGATGATGATGGAATATTAAATGGCTCAATTAAAAATGAACGTACTACCAATACAATCGCAAGTACAGGAAAAAAATCATACGCCCAACGTACAAAAACCGTTTCTTTACCTGCACCTCGTTGTTTACGTTGTTTTAACACTAATTTATCTAATAGCCAAATCACCCCTAAAATCAGTGTGGCAGGCACAAGTATTAAGTTAAAATCAAAATCCATTGTCTGTCCTTATTGAGGTTATGAGGATTGGTTATCAACTTTTAACACCGCCAAAAACGCTTCTTGTGGAATTTCTACACGTCCTACTTGCTTCATGCGTTTTTTACCTTCTTTTTGTTTTGACAACAGTTTTTTCTTACGAGAAACATCACCGCCATAACATTTGGCTAAAACGTCTTTACGCAAAGCTTTTACTGTACTACGGGCAATGATTTGACTGCCAATCGCCGCCTGAATTGCTACATCGAACATTTGACGAGGGATTAACTCCTTCATCTTTTCAACTAATTGATTACCACGATAACGGGCTTGTTGAGCATGACAAATCATCGCTAACGCATCAACTTTTTCACCATTAATCAAAACATCAACTCGTACTAATTTATCCGTTTCAAAACGTTCAAAACTATAATCTAGTGAGGCAAAACCACGAGAAACCGATTTTAGGCGGTCGAAAAAATCCATGACGACTTCTGCCATCGGAATATCAAATACTAGCTGAACTTGACTTGCCATAAATTTCATATCGACCTGAATACCACGCCGTTCAATACACAAGGTCATAACATTGCCTAAATAATCTTGTGGTACTAAAATATGACAGCGGGCAATTGGCTCACGAAACTCATCAATCGTTCCTACATCAGGCAGTTTTGATGGATTATCAATTTGAATGATTTCACCATTACGTTTTTTAATTTCATAAATAACAGTCGGTGCAGTCGTAATCAAATCAAGGTCATATTCTCTCTCAAGTCGTTCTTGGATAATTTCCATATGAAGCATACCCAAAAAGCCACAACGAAAGCCAAACCCTAACGCATCAGAGGTATCAGGTTCAAAAAATAATGCCGAATCATTGATTTGTAATTTTTGTAATGCCTCACGAAAGCTTTCAAAATCGGCACTATCCACAGGAAATAATCCAGCATACACTTGTGGTTTTACCTTTTTAAAGCCAGGAATACTAGATACTTCAGGTGTTTTGGCATGGGTAATTGTATCACCGACAGGAGCCCCACCAATATCTTTAATGCCTGCGATGACAAACCCGACTTCACCTGCTTCTAACTGATTGGTTTCTAAAGATTTTGGGGTGAATACCCCAATTGAAGTGACAGGGTGAGATGCTTTAGTCGATTTGATAAAAATTTTATCATCTTTTTTAAGCGTACCTTGATATACTCGTACTAAAGATACAACACCTAAATAATTATCAAACCATGAGTCGATAATTAATGCTTGTAATGGTGCGTCACGGTCGCCTGTTGGGGCTGGAATGCGTTCAATAATTGCTTGTAATAATTCATCAACACCGACCCCAGTTTTTGCTGATACACGAGGAGCATCTATTGCCTCAATACCAATAATATCTTCAATTTCTTGAATAACACGTTCAGGGTCTACTTGAGGTAAATCAATTTTGTTTAATACTGGTAAAACTTCTAAACCTTGTTCAACCGCGGTATAGCAGTTTGCAACTGATTGTGCTTCGACACCTTGAGCGGCATCAACTACCAATAATGCTCCTTCACACGCTGCTAATGAACGGGATACTTCATAAGAAAAATCAACGTGACCAGGGGTATCAATAAAATTTAGTTGATATTTTTCACCATTTGGGTGATTATAATATAATGTTACTGATTGAGCTTTAATAGTAATGCCTCTTTCACGCTCAATATCCATTGAATCAAGGACTTGAGCCTGCATTTCTCGGTCTTGCAAAGCCCCACACATTTGAATAAAACGGTCTGCAAGGGTAGATTTGCCATGGTCAATATGGGCAATGATAGAAAAATTACGAATATTGGTTAAAGCGGTCACAATTACCTACTGATATAATCATTAAAATTTTAGGGAAAATAGGAATATTGTAGCGTATTTTTTAGTAATCGCCTAATATAAAATTTGAATTGTAAAATTTTTGCTACTAAATAACGAATTAATGAGTTACTTTGACACCCACAGGATTTTTTAAAAACTCCGCCCGCCATGGAGATTTACCATAAAAAGACCCATTGAGTTGGGTTTGCTCAATTAAATATTCACGAAATTTTAAATAAAAATGGTGGTCTGGTTTTTTTGGATTTTGCCAAAAACTATCCAATGGCTGTTGGTCAGTCAGTTTTTCAATATTATAAATTGCTCGCCCCATGGCTTTAGTGGGTTTTTGATGATAGATTGATTGTAAACCTGTTGTACTATTAATAATTACCATACCTGAGCTATGTTTAATTAATGTTGGTAAGTGCATATCACAGCCATAATGAACACGTTTTGCAATACCAAGTTGTCTAGCTTTTTCGGCAATCATGTCTCCATATCGGCGGTGGGCTCTATCCAGTGGGTGATGTTTAAACACTAAATGATAATTTTTTGGAGCAAATTTGGCAAAACTTATTATCACTTCATCAATAAATTCGATAATATCTCGATAGTCACTATGATAGGTGATTTGTGAGTCATTATACACCTGCAAACATACAACAAAATATTGATTTTTAAGATTTTCCTCTAAGTGGTTCATTAGATTTTTATCAGACAGATAACCTTTAAATTTCACAAAAGGAGCTTTAAGCCAAGTCATAGCCTCTTGCCATGCCGACATATCTCGGTAATGATGGTAATGTGGATATTCATGGCGTTTTGCTTGTACAATAATATAATAAATTATTGCTGAAAAACATAATCGATAAAATCGATTATCTGTAAATAACGGTGTGTCATTCGCTGTTTGTAACTCTTCAATTTTGCTAACATCTAAACGAGAATAGCCATTAATGCCATGCTCTTGGAATGTGATGTAGTCAGGACGTAGATAGCCTTCTTCAAAAACAAAAAATGATGTTTTTTCCTGCTGGCAGACTTTTGACGCTATCATGTGATGCGGACGGCAGTCACCAAAACATACCACAGCATCAATTTGTTCATTATTAATTAAGTTTTTTAAAAAAATATTAAATTTATCTAAACTATCTTTGTAATTAAACACCCGTTCATGATGCTGATAAAAAAACGCATCGCCTGCATTGAGGTTAATTTTGCTAACAATAATGCCTTGTTTCATTAAAAAACTGGCAAATCGACTAAAAAAAGACCCCATTTTCCCTTGTATTAACAATATGTGTTGGTGCGTCAATAAATGTCGTAATGAAGCGACCATAACAAATCCTCAATGCAAATTCTTTAATGATAAACTTTAAACGGATACGACATACACAGTCATGATTTTTTTTTGACATATTGCAAAAATCGCTGACGCTGTTGCATAAATTTCGTTTTCGCCTGTTGAACAAATTTATTTTCTGATAAGTTGGCAGATGGCTGACTATCAGTATTTTGATATAAATGATTAATAACATTTTCAACTTGTGCTAAACCATAACCATGTGGTAAATGATACAGAGGATAACTAATTAGGGTATGATAGACAAGTTCCTCAAGCGTTAATGCTGAGCGTTGTTGTCGTCTTATCAAAGTTTGTTGAGACTGCATATTTTGTGCCAAATCTTGTGTTAAACCCCAGCCTGCATAAAATGGCAACCCATAACATACGACTTTTTTACTACGCAATAACGCTTCAAATCCTGATAATGAACTTATCGTATGTAATTCATCAACAGCTTGTAAACAAATCGGTAAGCTAATATCAGTAACGACTAAGTCAGCGTATTGTTGCATCTGCTCGTCGCTAATTTTTCCTGTTCGTAAGCCTGCCTGAACATCGGGGTGAGGTTTATATACTATAAAAGATTGTTGATTTTTTTGTCGAACAGTTTTCAGTAAATCAAGATTTGTTTTAATATCACTGGCACAATATTGTACTGATAAATCGTCTTCTACTTGTCCTACCACTAAAATTTTATGTGATTTTTGTTGGGTATTTAGCTGTAACTGTTGATGTTGTCCAACATTATATTTACTAACATTTTTATTTAATAAATTTTCAATTAAATGTTGCACCCTTTGTCGTTGTGTCTTAGTTAAGGCAGGTTGATGAATTAATAAATGTTCTAAATCACTGGGTTCTACGGCGTTGTAATAAATGCCTGTTTTGTCCATCACCACAGATAATGGGGCAATCAAATTCGCACCCAAACCATTTGAACGTATAAATCCATCTTCTAAACACCAAATTTCAGGATTTTTTTGAAAGTTTATTAAATTATCTAATAATTTTTTCTTTTTTGCTAATCCCCAAATTAAAAATGGGTGATGTTTTGGATAGAAAAAATGTTTAGAACTTAATAGAGTACGAGGTTCAATTTTGGGTTTATAAAATAATTCACTTTGGCTAGTTGCTAAAAATTGTTGGATAAATTTATTTTTCCAAAAGCTGATTTGATATAATGTAATATTTTTTGGAAAATTATCTCGCCATTGGCGATTAGTTATTAGCCATTGAATAACTTGATGAATTTGGCAAAATTGTCCTGTGGCAGGGTCGCAATAGTGGCTATATTGTAAATAACAGGCAAAAAATAAGTCTTCGATGCTGGTTTGCTTGCGTTGTTGTCCTCGCCGTTGATAGGCTTTTTGGTAACATTTTTCAGGAGCATAATTATCATTGGTCAAGCCCCAGCCTGCATACCATGCTACTCCAAAACAATGTACTGTTTTACCAAGCATTAACGCCTCAAATCCCATATGTGAGCTGACCGTATAAACTTCGTCCATGTGCCGTAAGAATTCAATTGGATTAACAGCTTGGCGAATTAGTCGAACATTATCAGGTAACTTTAATGTTGTTAAATAGCCTTGCTTACCTGCGGGGTGAGCTTTTATCCAAATTTGGGCATTTGGGTGATGACGTTGAGCAACATTTAGCATTTTTGCAAATGATTTTTTACTCGCTCCTGCTCCAGTGATAGATTGGTCGCCAGCCACTTGGTCGATGAGTAAAATATTTTTGATATTGGGATTGATGATAATTGAATTTAAAGTATTTTGTTTGGCGGTGGTGTTATATTTTGATAGATTTTCTTGTAAGATTAACTGAATGTAATGTTTAGCCTGATGAATGTCATGTTGAGATAACCGACTATTAACAATAAGCTGTTCAAGAAAAGAAGGAGCTTTTGCATCAAAATAAATACCAATAGGGTCAATGACCATTGAGCAAGCATGACGGCTGGCTGTGCCACTATCTAACGAACGTAAAAAACCATCTTCCAATGTCAGCATTGCAAGTTGTTGCTGTTTGGCAAAGCGATTAGCCCGATAAAAGCTTTTTTTACGTCCCCAGCCAAGCATCACATCAAGTTGTCGTTTTTTGCTATCATTCACCAGAGAAATATCCAGTGAATGTTTAGGTTGATAACTTTGTAAAAATTGTAAAAGCAACGCATTATTCTGTAATAAGCCTTTGCCTAACACACCATAATGAATAGTTATTTTTTTCATAAGTGTTACTTATAAATTAAGTACAACTCGAGTTGCAATCGCGATTTGATATAAAATTTGTGATAAACCACGAGCAATCTCCACCTGTTTGGTTTTTACGGCTGGTAGAACCATGACTTGGTCGCCTTGTTGAATAATATATTCAGAATTTGTGACAATATTTTCGCCATTTTGTCGGACGACAATGATTTCTTTGATATTTGCATTATCGTTAAATCCCCCTGATTTTGCAACGTATTCACCCAAAGTCATATTAGGGTGATAGGTCAATGCACCTTGCGTACGTACTTCACCATTAATGGTAATTACCGAAGTTTGTTCAGGGATTTCGATAATATCTCCTTGTTGTAAAATTACGTCTTGCCATGCGTTTGGTAACACCGTAATTTGTCCTGTTGGCTTAACTTGGCGAGCTTTTGCGATAAATTTTTCTATCAATTGTGCATCAATTTGTCGTAGAGAAGCTTCTTCTTTGGTGATAGACTGGGTCGCTAAAGACATTTCTTGTAAGCGGTCTAATGCTTGATTAATATTTTGTTTTTGTTGTATAGCGACAGTTTCACGATAGATTTTTAATGCAGACATATTTGCCATTGGACTAGGCTGTAACTGGGTAAAGACATCTTTTAAACGTGAGCCATACGGCAAAATCACTGCCCCATTACCTGTATGAGCTCCTCGCACCTGTACAGCAATCGTTGCAGCATAACGGTCGGCAGTAATGACCAATTTATCACCATTATGAACTTGAATTTTTCTTGCTTTATCAAGGCTATAATATTCACTTGTTAAAGCCCGTCCTGCACTGCGAGTAATACTGATATGAGTGGCATCAGGTCGCACACCTACCACACCTAGTACATCACCAACAGTTAAATTATTGACCCCAAATTCAAATGTATAAGGGTTGTTTACTTCGCCTTGAATGCTAAAAGTTTGTTTTTGTGGAGCAACTGTAATGACATCACCATCTTCAAAAGAAAAAGGTTCTAATTTACCTGCCAATAAAAAATTATATAAATTCACCTGTTGTACTAACTGACCATGACGGCGAATTTGAATGTCAATGTAACTACCTCGATTAGGGTCTACACCACCTGCTCTATCTAAATACGATAATACTGAATCAGCTGCTACCCCAGCATAATAGCCAGGTTGATTAACAAACCCTGTAACAAACACTCTGACAGGTAATGCTTCTTGTAGTGAGGCATAAACACCAACATTTGCACGATAAATCTTACCAATCGCTGTTTTAACTACATCTTGCAAGTTACCATTACGAATGCCAGCGACTTTAACAGGCCCTACATTTGGAATAAAAATATTACCTTGAGGGTCCACTGTCATTGTTGCGGAAAACTGATAGGCACCCCACATTCGCAATTGAATATTGTCACCTTGTTGAATAACATAACTACTATTAAAATTTGCACCTGACGTGTTGGCAAACGCTCCTCTAAATAATTGAGCACCAAACATATTACTACGGTCGGACACACTTTGATAGTTGCCTGTGGTGGTTAAAACAGGATTGCTAGGCAAACTGGCAGCATTAATCGCCTCTTGGGTTGCCATTGCATTATTTTGTAATGCAGTTGTACCTGAGATATTGGTATTAGTCACACTATCTTGTTCTGACAGATAGGAAGTTGTATTTGCCATCGCAACAGGTGTAACACCCATCACAGTGACATAGGCAAAAATCTGTGAAGCTTGTCGCCATGTATTTTTTTGTGTTAGCAGTAATTTCATAGTCATTAACCTTTTAGTCACGATGGTCTCGTATAACCGCCATAATCAACTGCATAAAGCCATAAAAAATTAATAAAAATACAAAAGATGTCACAATAACATATATTTTGCGAGGGTATAAAGCCTCTTCTGCCTGATATGGCGAAGTAATAACAATCAAGTTTTTCATTTTACGAAAAGCTTCTAAACGAGCTTTTTCCAATGATGTTAAGGATAACTTATATAAATCTTCATTAAAAACGACTTTTGCTTTAATTTCTTCAAATTGTAACGCTTTAGTATTTAAGCGATTATTTTCAGGTGAAGTTAATTTAGCACGCTCAAGAGCAATTTGTTCTTCAACTGCAACAATCTGGCTACGCAACGAGACTACTTGAGGGGCTTCAGGATTTAAATAACTTAATAATTGTCGCTCTTCGGTGCGTAAACTGCTTAAATTTGCCTCAAGTCCTGCAATTAAACTGCTTAGCACTTTTGCTTGACTGGTAGGGTCTAGAATTTCATTTTTATTTTGGTAGTTCAGTAACTCAGCTTTTGCTTCATTTAGTTTAGCTGTTGCATCTTTGAGCTGTTTTTCTGAAAAGTCTAGTTGGTCTTTAGCGGTTTGGTGGGAAATATTATTTACAAATTTTTCACTTTCTTCTAATATTGCTTTATTTAAATTTAAGGCAAATTCTGGACTAAAACCTTGAGTGGTGACTGATAGAATATGCGTTGTTTGGTCTAAACTAACATTAACACGTTTTCTAAAATATTCTAGTAACTCTTCTTGGGTTGGATTTTCTTTTAATTCATAAATAGGGTCTTTACCTGTTGGGCGAAAGGCTTTTCTAAAATTAAATTTTTTATCTAAAGTTTTTAACATATCTTGTGACAAAATATAATTTGTCAGATAGTTCGCATCTTCAACACTGGTACTATTTGCACCAAGCAATGCAACCAGACCTGTACCTGTGGCACTGGTTTCGCCAATTTGCTTAACAACGACTTCAGAGGTACTCGTGTAGCGAGGCTGGGCGATATCTAGGGTATATGTGATAATTCCACCCCAAGGAATAATGACTAAGCCAAAAAAAATGGCGAGTTGAATTAACTTATTTTTTAGCTTGGTGGACATATTCTTTATATACCTCAACTGCTTCTTTGGTGTCATGGAAAACCTTTGCCGTCTGGTCTAACAAAACAATGCCAATATCACAATTTCTTTCAATTTCACCTAAATTATGTGATACCATTAAAAACCCTGCCTGTTCACGGCGAGCTTGTAAAATTTCTTCACTACGTTTACGAAAAGCGGCATCACCAACCGCTCCAGCCTCATCAACCATATAATAATCAAAATCAAAAGCAAAACTTAGCCCAAATGTCAGCCGTGACCGCATACCTGATGAATAACTGCGTACAGGCATATCAAAATATTTACCTAAGTCGGCAAACTCTTGAACAAAGCGGATTTTTTCTTCAATGTATGGACCACTTGAATATAAACGGCATACAAAACGCACATTTTGCCGACCTGTCAAACTACCTTGGAAACCTCCAGCAACGCCCACAGGCCAAGAAATAGTTGAATTGGTAATCACCTCGCCTGAGTCAGGACGGTCTAAACCACAAATAATATTTAATAAAGTTGATTTACCTGCACCATTTCTTCCCAATAACCCGACACTTTGTTTGTCTTCAATTGTTAGATTTAAATCTTTAAATAAGTAGTGCCGACCTCGTGGGGTCATAAAAGATTTAGAAATATTTTTAACTTGTATCATATTATCTAACCTTTAACGTTTGCGGATTAAATCTTTTTCTAACGCTTTATACAATAGCAATCCTAAAAAATCGACAGCCAACATCCACTTTAAAAAGTAACCAAAATCAATATGATGGACAGTGTATGCAGGGGAAATTGCATGACGAACGAGTTCAAGATTATGAATAATTGGATTGTATAGTAAATAAGAGAAATACGGTTCAGGCACAACGTGGATAGAATACATTACCCCTGATAAAAAATATAACATGGTAAACACAATACTGACAATTTTGGTCATCTCTCCACCATAATGACCAATCATCATCATAATTAATGCAGACCCTAAACTAAATAAAAACAAAGTTGTCCAGCAATATAACACCACTTCTAACTGCTCAAAGCTAATTGTTAAATTTTTCATTAAGCAAGTAATCAGCAACAATAGCCAAAATGTGAAAAAATAAATCACCAATTCTAAAAACGAACGGGCAATAATCACATCAATATGTCGTACTGAACGATACATCAATAAACCACGATTTGCCTCAACAGCACCCATTGACCGACTAACAATGCGTTGAAACATATAAAATGGCACAATTCCTGCTAATAAAAATAATGAATAATCCATACCTGGCAAAACTCGGTTCATTACTGCACCAAAGACCAGTAGATAGATTAACATTTGTAGCATCACTTCAAGTGGTGCCCATAGATAGCCTAGTCGATAACTTCCAAAACGGGTTTGTAATTCACGCATAAATAATGCGTGAATAGCAGCAAACATCACTTTAATACCACTACGGCGACGTATGGGGCGATATGGTGGTAGTTGCACAGTCATAACAGGCATTACTCACAAAATTTATAAATTTTATAAAAATAGTTTATCATAAATGGGATTAATGACGCTGACAAGCTTTTTTATTTAAGTACAAGCATTTTAAGCTTTTTTCACTACAGAAGATTTTAATTTCATTGCACCAAAACCATCAATTTTACAATCAATATCATGGTCATCAGGTGCATCATAAATTAAACGAATATTTTTAACTTTTGTACCAACTTTAATAGAACTAGATGCTCCTTTGACTTTTAAATCTTTAATCACCGTGACACTATCACCATCTTGTAACACATTGCCAACAGCATCTTTAATGACAGGATTGGTATCAGAGTTATCATTTTCTTGCCACTCATAAGCACACATTGGGCAAATGAACAAATCACCGTCTTGATAAGTATAGTTTTCTTGACATTTTGGACAGGCTGGTAAACTCATAGATTTCTCAATTTTACTTAACATCATGTATATTGTACCTGATTTTACGAAATTCTTTTGCTTTTTTTATTCAGTTTATCGCATACTATTGAAAATGATTGTTTCAAGGATAAAAAATAATGAATTTTTGTAAGTTAATTTTAACAGGTGTTGATGCTGAAAAGTTTTTACAAGGGCAAATTACTTGTGATGTAAAAAAAATTAGTACAGATTATCAAGCAACCGCAATTTGTAATTTAAAAGGTCGAGTTGAATTTGGGCTGTGGCTAAAAAAATTAGATGATAGTTTTGCTATTGTATTAAGTGAAGATTGTGTAGAGTTATTTGAAAAGCATATTAAAAAATATGGAGCTTTTTCAAAAATCAATCTATCAAAACCTGTTGCAATTTTTGCTAAAGTGATTAAGCACACTAATCAATTACAGCCTGTTTTTAGTGATGATAATACAGAAGAAAATTTTAAATTATGGCAACAGCTTAGCATTGAAACAGGTAATTACTGGATAACACAGGCAACCCAAAATTTATGGCAACCGCAAGAACTGCGACTACATCAGCGAGGCGGTGTAGATTATGATAAAGGGTGCTATTTGGGGCAAGAGATTGTCGCTCGATTGTATTTTAAAGCAAGTCCAAAAGCTTATTTACATCGTGTCGCAGGGGCGGGTAGTGTGCCAGTAGCGGGAGAAAATATTGATAAAATTTCAGTAGTTAATGCAATTGCAACTGATAATGGCTTTCAGGCATTAGTAGTTGCTCGTCCTGATGATATCGCTCATCATGGTTTGACAATATTGCCATTACCTGAAATGTTACAACAGCCTGTTGAAAGACATTGATTTTGTTGAAATTATTTTTTACCAAAAAACGAGGCAAATAAACCTTCATGGTTAAACTTGGGCATTTTTAGGGTCATGGTATTAGATAGTAAGTCATGCACCGCTAAACCTCGGCGGTTAAACCAACAAAAGCCATAATTAAAAATAAATCCCATAAACCCGCTTAATAAAATTGCTCCACGAGAACCATGAAACACCATGGCAAACAATGCACACAAAACAGGTACAATACAAGCGGATAAAATCCGCTTTACCACTTGTCCCCATGTTAATAATTTACCATCATGATTGACAGTTTTTAATCGCCATGTTTGCATACCCAACGTCTGTCCATCACGTCGCCAAAATACGCCATAAAAACCAATTAATGTGACAACTAATGATGGTGTTAATACAAAATTTTGATACCAATTAGGTAAAACTTGGGCTTCTTGTGAAGTTGTACCAATATCTAATAATAGTTTTGTTCCTAGCATCACTAAAATGAGTGATACTAAAAATAATAATGCTAAAATTAGCATTCCATCATATAAAATAGCGATTAAACGACTGCCCACTTTGGCAACAACAGGCTGTTCAGAAGGGGTTTCGGTTGGTGTTTGCAAAGATTGTTTGGTCATAAATGGGCTTTGAGAGTTAATAAGACAAATAGATTGTACCGCAAAATGCCCTGAAAGAAAATTTTTAGTCATAAAAAAACCGCCAAAAGTCATGCGACTGGCGATTATTTATTTGTATTTAGTGGCGCGCCCGGAGAGATTCGAACTCCCGACCCTCAAGTTCGTAGCCTGATGCTCTATCCAACTGAGCTACGGGCGCTTAAACTAAATATCATTTAGTGCGGTGTATTATATGGATTAATCTCATATTGTCAAGCACTTTTTTTAATTATTTACTACATCGTAGTAGCTGGCGGTGACGGAGGGATTCGAACCCTCGATACAGTTTCCCGTATGCGTCCTTAGCAGGGACGTGGTTTCAGCCTCTCACCCACATCACCGAAACAATTAAACAGATAAGCATTATAACGATTTTTTGGATAAATGCAAGACTTTTCTTTAAATTTATGCAAAAATAATCCATGCTATCATTTTTTTAGAAAGGATAATGTCAATGACAATGCGACCAACAGTGTTATGTTTTTCAGGATTAGATCCATCGGGTGGGGCAGGTTTGCAGGCAGATATTGAAGCGATTGGGCAGGCAGGTAGTCATGCAAGCATTGCTTGTACAGCAATAACGGTGCAAAATTCTCAGCAAGTTTTTAGTTTTGAAGCTTGTTCTGCTGATTTGGTAAAAGCTCAAGCAATGGCTGTATTACAAGATTTGCCTGTAAAATCGGTTAAATCAGGTATGCTAGGTACAACTGATAATATTGCGATGTTGGCGGAGTTGTTTGCCAGTGGAACAATTGCTAAAAATATGCCTTATGTTCTCGACCCTGTTTTGGTGGCAAATAGTGGCGGTAGCTTAGGTGATAAAGATACATTAGTGACAGCATTTTCTCAATTATTGCCTTTTGCTAGTGTTGTCACGCCAAATAGTCATGAATTACGGGATTTAACGGGAATTGATAATTTACATAAAGCGTCATTTGATTTGTGTCAGCGTGGGGCAAAGTCAGTTTTGATTAAAACTTCGCATGATAATCAAAATGATAGTATTGAACAGTTTTTGTATGAAAAACAAGCGGATAATGTAGAGTTAGTTTATAAAACTGTATTGCCTCGTTTAATGGGTGAATATCATGGTTCAGGTTGTAGCTTAGCCAGTTATATTGCAGGGCGTTTGGCTCAGGGAGATGGTTTAGCAGTAGCGGTACAGTGTGCGGATATTTGGGTTCAACAGGTGCTAACAGTGGCGGATATTCCTCACCCAAGTAATCCACTTGGGCAAAGAATTCCAAAGCGTTTTTATTATTCAGTCATAAATTAGTATAACTACATTGTTAAAATATTACTGGCAATGATACCAATACTTTCTTTTGCCAGTATAATCACAAAAAATGCAATCATCGGTGCTAGGTCAAACATACCCACGGGCTGAATAAATTTACGAAATGGGGCAATAATTGGATTACTCAGTTGGGCAATAATGGCTAACATTGGGTGTAAACTATTGCTAAATAATACTATCCAGCTAATAATAAATGATGCAAAAATCAAATATTGACACATTCGTAAAAAGTCAATGATTAACGAAATGCTACTGATAAAAAACAATTCTAAAGGTGTGTATTGTTTGCCAATTAAACCAGCACTACCCCACAAAAACAATAATCGTAAAATAAACATTAATACTAATGCTGAAGTATTAATACGACCATTACCAATTGTAGGGAAAATTCGCCCAAATACATCAACAATTTTTGTTAATTGATAGGCAGGTTTTGCATAGGGATTTTTTTCGGTAATTTCTGCAAATTGCAACATAAATCGAAAAAATATCAATAGCATTGTAAAACCAATGACAATATCAAATATACTTCCCAACCATAAATTCATGTAATTTTACAACCTCATTTATTAACAAAAATTCATTAATATTGCTAAAATTTTCGACAATTATCAACCAAATTCTTTGCTGATTTGTTGTGAACGCTCAAAACACGCCTGCATTGCTTGTTCAATAATGCTATCCATTTGATTGGCTTGCATTGTTTCAATGGCGGATTGTGTCGTGCCGTTAGGTGATGTGACTTTTTGGCGAAGTTGGGCTGGACTATCGGCACTGATTTGTGCCATTTTTGCTGACCCTATCGCCGTTTGTATTGCTAAAGCAGTTGCTTGTTCATGTGATAAGCCGAGCTTTTGCCCTGTAGCAATCATATGTTCTAACAAATAAAAAAAGTAGGCGGGAGCTGACCCTGAAATCGCAGTAACGCTATGTAATAATTGTTCATTATCTACCCACAATGCCAGTCCAGTTGCGGATAAAATTTGTTCAGCCAGTTGTTTTTGTGCTTGATTAACATTCGTTGTCGCATATAAACCAGTAGCCCCTTGTTGCACCATTGCAGGCGTATTTGGCATAGCTCGTACTACACTTACATTATCTGCTAACCACTGTTGTAAACTATCTGTTGCAATGCCAGCTACAATTGAAATGACTAAATGATTTTGCCAAAAAGATTTTAATGGTAATAAAACTTGCTTTAAAACCTGTGGTTTTACCGCCAAAATTACCGTATCCACCTGACTGATTGCCAAAGCCACATCATCAGCCAAATAAGTATGAATACCTTGCTGGGCAAAAATTTGTAATTTTTGTAAATCTGTATCAACAACGTGTAACTGATTTGCCGACAGCCCTTTTGCTAGCAACCCCACAATAAGAGCCTGAGCCATATTACCACCACCAATAAAAGCGATTGATGAAGTTACCTGCGTTAGCATATATTTGTTTCCTAATACGAGAAAATTAAAGATTTTAAAATTAAGACAAAATAAAATGGTTGCTAAGTCTAGCACATATTCAAAGTTTTTTTGATGGGATTTTGTTTTACAAACTGCAACTGCCAGCTACAAGGTTGCTGTAAATTAATCTGATAAAAAGACGCATCATGAAGCCAAATCGCTAATTGTGGCAATAAAATCGCTAATTTTTGTTGGTTCATATCCTCAATGACCCATGCCAAACTTCGCTCCCAGCTTGGTATATGAAAACGTTGAGCAAGTTTTTTTAACGTTTCATGAAATGTTTGTCCCAATCGTTGAAAACGTTCTCCATGTAAAACAGGACGAATAATGATTTTTTCTAAATGAATATTATTGTAAAAATTAATTAGCTGTAATTGATATGTTGAGGTTTTTTGTAAAATAAAAAATGTTTGTTGATTATTGTTAATAACATATTTTAAATTTTTAACAGAAGATTTTTGTAATAACTCTACATAATCTTGAGATAAAAAATATAACTTTTGTTGATGACGGCGAATATGCAGTCCTTGCCATTGTAAAATAGTTTGATGTTCACTGTTTGTATGCTGGATTAATTGATAAACTTGTTGAATAAATTGACGATTTGGAGCATATTTTTGTTTATCTTTTATCCAATAATGTAATAATGCAAAACAGCGATATTGTTCAAGTTTTTTTAGCTCATTGATATATAAGCATTTTTGACCGTATGTCCAATGATGAATAAATTGACAACTTATCAAATCTTGTTCGATTTGTTGCTGTACTAATTGTTGAGCTTCATAAATATTTTGACTGGTTCGTTGAACATTTGCTAAAAAATGATTAAATCTACTTTTTAATAATGGCATGATTGATTGTCGTAACCAAGCACGTTGATTTTTATCGCCAATATTGGTCGGGTCATCAACAAAATCAAGCTGATAATGATAGGCAAACTGACTAATTTGTTCACGGCTGACATTTAATAATGGTCGCCATAGCCATAAAGTTTTGCTGAATTCTTGTTGTTTTTTAAATGGTTGCATTCCTGATAAACCAGCTAAACCAGTGCCTTGACATAGATTGATTAAAATCGTTTCTGCTTGGTCATCAGCATGATGAGCCAAAGCAAGAATAGCTTGCTCTTCAACAATTTGGCTAATGGTATGATAGCGAGCTTGGCGGGCATGTTGTTCGTTAATATTCGTGATGGATTGCCATTGTAAAGTTTTACTAATATAAGGTATATTTAAATTTTGGCAAAATTTTTCAACAAAATCTTGCCAGTCATCACTTGTTAGTTGAATTTTATGATTAATATGAATGACATGAATAGGTAGTGCTAATAAATAGCATGCGTATAGTAGCACGATAGAGTCTCGTCCACCACTACATGCTAACCAGATTTTTTGTGAATAAACAGAGTTTTTTTCAATATATTGTTGAAAACTTTGTTTTACGCTTGACAAGATAGCTGACTGTTGAAAGTCATCAATCTTTGGTAACGTTGTTCGCATCGTTGGTCATCGTCAAGTTGTATTAATTCGTCAAGCTGATTTTTTAAAGTATTTTTTAAGTTTTTCATGACTGTATTGGTTTCAATATGGGCGCCATCGCCTTCAGCCACTACTTCATCAATTAACCCCAATGCTTTTAAATTATCAGCATTTAGACGTAAAGCTTCACTGGCTTGAGGGGCTTTTTCAGCAGTTTTCCATAAAATTGAGGCACAGCCTTCGGGAGAAATGACTGAATAAATACTATTTTCTAACATATTAACTTTGTCAGCAACGCCAATTGCTAACGCCCCACCTGAACCACCTTCACCAATGACTGTGGCAATCACTGGCACTTTGAGTGCAGAAAAAACCGCTAAACTTTCAGCAATCGCTTGTGCTTGTCCTCGTTCTTCTGCACCGACCCCAGGATATGCACCTTGTGTATCGATAAAGGTCATGACTGGCAAGTTAAAACGTTCTGCCATTTTGACCAATCGAATAACTTTGCGATAGCCCTCAGGGTTTGCCATACCAAAATTATGTTCGATACGTTCCCGAGTGCTTCTGCCTCGATGTTGCCCAATTAACATGACAGGCTGTCCATCAAATCGAGCCAATCCACCTAAAATCGCTTTGTCATCAGCAAACGCTCGGTCACCTTGCAAAATGTCAAATTCAGTAAATAGTTGATGGGCATAATCTAAAAATAATGGACGTTTGGCATGGCGTGCAAGTTGAACTTTTTCCCAAACACTCATAAAATTTTCCTTACATATCTATTCATTTCAGGTTTAATGTATTGTTAGCTTAAAGCCCCAACGTTGAAAGGACTCAATTTCATCTTGTAAATCAGAGATAATTAAGGCAGTATTGCCTTTGTTTGTATCTGATAATAAATGAATTTCCCAATGGTTTTTGTCATTAGCGACAAGTTGGATTTCAGGAATATCTTGTTTACTACGGCTATAATGTAGCCGAACTGCTAAACGTAATAATAAACATAAATAAACTAAACTATCGCCACCAACAGCTTTAACATCGTCCAGTCCATCTTGTTTTAATTTTCGGCGGTGATATTGGGCAAGTTTTGCCATGTGATGTTGGTCAATTTGAGAAAAACCATCAATATCTGAATTTGCCAGTAAATAGGCACTATGACGGTGATAACTGCTATGACTGATGGCTAAACCAATTTCATGTAAAAAAGCCGTTCGCCGTAATAAGTCGGCATCTTCTTCGCTTAGCTGTAAACGATTTTTCATTTGATTGAATAATACTTGACTGGTTTTAACCACACGTTTGGCTTGTTTTTTATCTACAGAGTAGCGGTTCATCAATGCCATGACACTACGGTCGCGTACGTCTTCACTGCTAAAACGTCCAAGCATATCATACATCACGCCTTCACGTAACGCCCCATCAGAATAATCAATGGTATCAATCCCTAAAACTGTCATGATTGCTAATAAAATCGCAACGCCAGCAGGTAAGACCGCTTTACGATTTTCTTTAATATCAGCAAAATTAATATGATTGATATGCTTAGCTTTTAGTAGTTGTTTTTGAATTTCTTTTAAGCCTTGATAAGTAATTCGATTTTTAGCATCAGCCAAGCCAAGGTTAATCAAAATTTGTCTAACAGCTTTAATTGTACCACTTGAACCCGTGACATTATCCCAACCTGTTTTTTGGTAATTACGGCTAATGACTAATACTTCTTTGCGTGCTGATGATATCGCTTTGTTAAAGGCTTTTTCACTAATTTCACCATCATTAAAAAAAGCTTTTGTATAAGCTACACAGCCCATTTGTAAGCTTTCAGTGAGTAATGGCTCAAATCCTTTACCAATAATAAATTCTGTTGAACCACCGCCAATATCAATGACTAAACGCTTTCCCGTGCCAGCATTGGTATGTGATACACCTAAATAAATTAGACGAGCCTCTTCACGTCCTGCAATGACTTCTATCGGTTTTGGTAAAATAGCGTTGGCTTTTTTTATAAATTCATCAGCGTTTTTGGCTTGGCGTAATGCATTGGTTGCCACAATGCGTAAACGATGGGCAGATACTGCATCTAATCGTCCCATAAAACGAGCCAAACAATCCAACCCACGTTGTTGAGCCTCCTCCGATAAATAATTATTTTCATCAAGTCCCGCTGCTAACTGTACTTTTTCGGACATTGAGGCAAGTTTTCGTACTTCATCATGGTCAAGGCGAGCAATGGCAAGGTGAAAACTGTTTGAACCAATATCAATGGCTGCCATCAGTTCATTTTCTGTTAATAAATTTGGCATAGATAACTCTTGTTTTTATAAATAACGTCCATTGTACGCATTTATATGGGTGAGTGACAAGCCGTTTTTTTACTTAACTATTTTTATAAGTGAGAATAATATTAGTGACTTGTAAAATAAAAAAACCAACAAAAACCCAAATTGGTTTTAAAGGTTGAACCTGACTAAATACCACTGCAAACCCAATTAATACAATGAGCCATTTTACCATTTGTCCAATATAAAAATTATGTACAACTTGTTTACGAAAACGGTAGCCAGATTGTCGTAAGGCAATTTTAGTAAAGATATAATAGCCAAGCCAAGCCACTAATCCGCCTGACAATATATTTTTACTCATTGAAAAAAGTTTATCTTGTAACAAAAAGTCTATCGCCATACTAAACATAGTAATCGCAAATAAAATCCATGTCTGCTGTCGAATGATTTTTGCTAACTTGGTGGCTTGAACATGAAATCGCTGGGCTGGCTGAGTCATTGCTAAAATTTAGTTGAAAAAAATAAAAAGAGCTATTATATATGACGATAATATATTACACAATATTAAGAGAAAATGAATTTTTTGTTCATTTTTGTTAAGGTTTATTATGAGTATTGGCGTTAAAATCGAGTTCTGTTACAATAAAGACCCTGTCCGTCTTGATTTTTTTGTTGTTATGCAAGCTCATTTAGATACGCCGTCACAGGAACATTGCCACACTTTACATACTCATTCAGTGCATGACATTGAACAACGTATTTTTTTGGCAAAACAAGCTTGCCATACACAAGGTTTGCGTTTTACCCCATTGCGAGAGCGAGTATATCGTCTAATTTTGCAATCCACAGCCCCTATTGGTGCTTATGAATTGTTAGCTCAATTACAACAACAATCAACAAAAAAAATAATAGCCCCACCAACAGTTTATCGTAGTTTAGATTTTTTATTAGCACATGGTTTTATTCATCAGTTAAATTCAGCAAATGCGTTTATTCCTTGTTGCCACCCTCGCAATCAGCATATTGCTGCTTTTTTGATTTGTCAAAACTGTAAACAAGTCCAAGAATTTAGTACCAATGCAGTACATGATTTATTAAGCCATATTACTCAACAGACGCAATTTTCAATTCAGTCAAGTGTGATAGAAATTTCGGGTATTTGTCAGACCTGTCAGTCATTGTTAAATAAATAATTGAAAAACCAAATAATTTTTTATCCATTTTGTCATATTTTAGGATGTTTTGTGGTTTTTAAATACAGTAAGGAAAATAAACTTGGTCACGCCGTTTACGACATTATCACAAAGAAATATAAATCATTTAACGATGGTTCAAATTAGTGACTTACATTTATTTGAATATCCATCAAATGACCCTCGAGGTAAATTATACGAGCGTTCTTTTGACATCATTTTAGATAACATTATAAAAGATTTTCCATTCATAGATTTTGTGGTGGTGACTGGTGATTTAGCACACGAGCCAACGCCAGTAACTTATGATAGAGTTTTTACTAAATTAAAAAAATTATCTTGCCCATTTTTATGTATTGCGGGCAATCATGATGTTACTTATGAGTTAAATTGTCATTTGCCGTTTGAACAAAGGGAACATTTACCTGTAGTTGCTGATAAACGTTTAGTTGATTGTCATCAAGTTGAAACCCCTTATTGGAATTTATTATTTTTAGATTCCAGTGTTCCTGGTAAAGTATATGGGTCTTTTCCTTTAGAAACATTAAATTGGTTAGATAATTCTTTAAAAAAATCTAAAAAACCATGTATTATTTTTAACCATCATCATGTTTTACCTGTCGGCTCTACATGGATTGACAATCATATGTTGAAAAATCATCAAGATTTTTGGAAAATTGTTTCTGTTTATCAACAAAAATTAAAAGCAGTCATTGTCGGTCATGTACATCAAGAACATCATTTACGCAATGGCGACATATCCATGTATAGTGTGCCTGCAACTAGCGTTCAGTTTAAACCATTTGAACAAAATTTTTGTCTGGATAAAAAAAATCAGGCTGGATTTCGATGGATAACGTTATATAACGATGGAAAACTTGAAACAGGCGTAAAAAGATTAGATACTATGTAACTTTTATTTAATCTAAATTTATTCTAGAGGAATAAGGTCATGGCTACGGCAAAAATTGAACAAGAGTTCACTTTTACCCCTTATCAGCCTGCTGATGGTGAAGAATATATGTCAGATGCTCAAATTGAGCATTTTAAGCAGATACTATTAATGTGGAAAGAACAACTGCTAGAAGAAGCAGAAACAACAAAATCCTATATTCAAGACGAATCGACTGCAATGCCTGATATTAACGACCGTGCAACACAAGAAGAAGAGTTTGCATTGGCATTACGCACTCGAGACCGTGAAAGAAAACTCATTCGTAAAATCGATAAATCTTTGGCAGATATGGTAAATGGTGATTATGGTTTTTGTGAAACGTGTGGCATTGAAATTGGGCTACGCCGTTTAGAGGCAAGACCAACTGCCACACAGTGTATCGATTGTAAAACATTGGCAGAAATGAAAGAAAAACAAAACTGGGGTCATGCCTAATTCAATTATTATTAACGATAGTATTGATAAAAATTTACCAATTGGGCGTTTTGCACCTTCACCAACTGGGCGACTGCATTTAGGGTCTTTGATAACGGCAGTTGCCAGTTTTTGTATTTCTCGACAGGTAGGTGGTCAGTGGTTATTACGCATAGAAGACACTGACTGGGAGCGTTGTCGTCCCGAATTTTCTGATGCAATTTTATTTGATTTAGAGCGATTAGGATTGCATTGGGACGGTGAAGTTTATTATCAATCGCAACATGTGACAGATTATCAAGACATCTTACATCAACAATTAACCCAAGTTTCTTATGCTTGTGATTGTAGTCGCAAGTTTTTACAACAATATAATCAACAACATCAATTAACGAGTTATCGCTATCCACAGTTATGTTTACATAAAAAATTATCACGACAACAGCAACAAATTCGTTTGATAATGCCAAATTATGACATGATGTTTATTGATAAATTACAAGGTATCCAATGTGCTAATCCACAGCAAGAAATAGGCGATATTGTCATACAGCGTAAAAATGGTATGATAAATTATATGTTAGCGGTAGTAATTGACGATGCAAAACAAGGGGTTAATCAAGTTATTCGAGGATTGGATATTTTGCCTTTAACAATACCTCAGTTAGCATTAATTAATTATCTTAAATTACCATGTATTAAAGAATATTATCATTTACCAGTTTTAGTGAATAATCAAGGGCAGAAGTTATCAAAACAAACGCTTGCTGAACCAATTAGTCCCTATCCTGCCCCAAAACTGATACAGCTTGCTTTATCATTATTACAACAACCCAACGTTGCGTTAGACCGTCCAGAAATTATGTTAAAACAAGCTGTGCAACAATGGGATAGCTCACCATTAATTGGGCAAAAATCAGTATCTTGCCCAATGTTTATTTAATTTAATTTAATTTAATT
>JBHAEG010000045.1:0-7840 GCA_041855445.1 Moraxellaceae bacterium | reverse complement strand
GTTTTGTGCGCTCGTTGCACTGTAGCTTTCTAGAGCATGTCTTTTCAGCTCACGAGAAATGGTGCTGGAGCTACGTCCCAATGCTTTGGCAATTTCTGCTTGTTTTTTGCCCTGTGCGAGTAAAATCATTATCTTTTCTCGTTCGTTTATTGTAAGATGTTGGTAGGAAGTACTCATCATTTGGAAGTGGTTTTTGTGTGGAAACAAAATTATATTCTAGTTGATGAGTACTTCTTTTTTTGTTGCACTTGGATTGTAAATTCAGCTCAACAAAAAAACCAACGTTTAACAAAACGTTGGTTTTGACTGGTAAAGCATTTGACAACATAAAAATAAAAGATGTTATTTATTTGGAGCAAATGCTTGTAATTCTGGATTAATATCATTTTGAGCAACGTTATTGGCATAGTTACACAAAGTCGCTAATGCAACACCCATCACCACATCAAGGATATTTTGTTCAGTATAGCCAACATCTTTCATTGCTTGTAGTTGTGCATCGCTGACTTTACCACGATTATCAATCAGTTGCATAGTAAATTGGGCAAGTGTTTGATATTTTTCATTATCTTCAATTGTTGTGCGAGAACGTAACGCATTTAATACGTTTTCAGGCATTTTTAACACTTTGGTACCAATTTTCGTATGACCTGCGACACAAAAATCACAACCATTGTGGGCTGCTGCAGTAATTTGCACCACTTCGATTTCTTCGGCAGTGAGGCTATTACGGCTGTTCATTTTGCTAACTTCTTGATACATTTCAATTGCTTGTGGTGAGTTTGCTAAAACACCAATTAAATTTGGAATAAAACCATTGGCTTTTTGGACAGCTTCAACACGGGCTTTTGATGCTTCTGGGGCGGTTTCAACACTATTAACGGTTAAACGGCTCATATCTGTTTCCTTAGTAATCAGTTTGATTTGATTAATATTGGTATGTTTTCATGAAAAACAAGGGCTTTATCAAAATTACTCATCTGCTAATAAATTTTGCAGTGTTTCCATCACATTTTTTGAACTCATGTTTGCTTGCTTGGTTTCCAGTAAGGTTTTTACAGGCTGTTTTAGCTCATCAGTTAATGTTCGCCAGTTTGAAATGCCTTGTAATAAACGAGAGGCAAGCAATGGATTACGTTTATCCAAAGTTTCAATCATTGCTAAAAATTGTTCAATACCTTGTTGCGACCAAAGTTTTGTTGGTTGCGATAATAATCCACCTAACACCGCTCGTATTCGATTAGGCGTATTTAAATCAAAATCTTGATGTTTGGTTAAAGCAAAGATATCCGCAACACTTGCCAATTCATCACTGGCTTGGACACTAAACCATAAATCCACCACTAACTCATCATGTGCAAACTTTTGATAAAAGTCTGTTAATAAAGCTGATTTTTCTGGTAAATTATATTGCACAATCGCTGATAATGCCCCTAAACGTTCAGTCATGCAAGTGGCTTGGTGATATTGCTCAACAGCCCATGTATTGGCTTTAGGTAATTTAGCTGTCAATGCCATATCTAGTACCACATTTCGCCATGCTCGAATGCCCATCGCTTCTGCAGTATCGACATATTTACTGATTGGTAAATTTTGATAACAAGTCTGCCAAATATCACTTAACTGTAAAGCAACGGCTTGTTTTAATTTATCACGTTGTTGTTTTATTATTTGGGGGTGATAATTATGGAAAATCGCACTGCCTAATTCTCTTTCACTTGGTATATCTAACAAACGGGCAGATAACATTGGGTCTTGTACAGCAAGGGCAAGCAAGCTTTGGCGTAGTGCCTGAATATATGGTTCAATGGCATGAGCCTGTAATAAAATACGATTGACTAATAACTGAGTTGCTTGCCAGCGATTAAAACCATTGGTTTCATACTGCATTAAAAATGCTAAATCGTCATCGTTATAATCAAAATTTAACTGAACAGGGGCTGAAAAATCCCGCAATAGCGAAATAACAGGGTCAAAATCTATATCATGAAATTGGAAGGTTTGTTCAGCTTGATTTAATAAGAGTAAATCTTCAATGACTAATTGTCCTGTTTGTCGATTAAAAATCGCCATTTTGACAGGAATTGGCAGGTTTTTTGGTTCTGGATAACCAGTGACTTTGCGAATTGATTGAGTTAAAGTGATGTTAAGTATTTGATTTTCTAAGTTAAATTTACCAGAAAGTACAGGTGTTGCTGGTTGCGTATACCAATCTAAAAAGTTTTCTACAGAAGTTCCTGAAATGCTTAATGCTGATAATAAATCCTCAACGGTAACTGCTTGTCCATCATAACGGCGAAAATATTCATCAGTACCTTGTCGAAATTTTTCTTTGCCTAGAGTATTGGCTATCATACGCACAATTTCTGCCCCTTTTTCATACACCGTTGTTGTATAAAAATTATTAATTTCAACAAAATGGTCGGGACGGGGTGGATGTGCTAATGGGCTTGCATCTTCAGGGAATTGATGGGCTCGTAACACGGCAACATCATCAATTCGTTGCACTGCTGGTGAATGTAGGCTTTCAGAAAATGATTGGTCACGAAATACAGTAAACCCTTCTTTTAAGCATAGCTGAAACCAATCTCGGCAAGTGATACGATTACCCGTCCAGTTATGAAAATATTCATGAGCAATCACGCTTTTTACGTTAAAATTACGTCTATCCGTTGTGGTTTCAGGGCTAGATAATACACAAGCTGTATTAAAAATATTTAATCCTTTATTTTCCATTGCCCCCATATTAAATTGACTTACAGCGACAATCATATAACGGTCAAGGTCATATGCACGCCCATAATGTTGTTCGTCCCAAGCCATAGCATCTTTTAATGCCTGCATACCAACGTGACATTGATTGATATTTTCTGATTTAGCATATACTTCAAGTAATACGTCTCGCCCTTCAATGGTAGTATAATGGTCTGTCAAGATATCCAAATCTGCCATGACACACGCAAATAGGTAACTTGGTTTTTTGGTGGGGTCTTGCCAAACTGCATAATGTCGCTGATTGTCTAATTCCCCTTGTTCAATTAAATTACCATTTGCCAATAAAGTTGGATATTTTTTATCAGCTTCAATACGAGTACTGAAGGTCGCTAGCACATCGGGACGGTCTGGATAAAACGTAATTTTGCGAAAACCTTCGGGTTCACATTGAGTGACAAACATCGCATCATCGCCCTCGCCTGCTTGATATAGCCCTTCAAGACTGGTATTTTTTTGAGGAATGATAGTAACAGTTGATAAAATTTTACAAGTATCTGGAGCATTAAAAATAGTCAGTTTTTCATCATCTAATTGAAAATCTTTACCTTTTATCAATAATTTATCGTTTAAATATAGCTGTTGTAATGTTAATTCACGTCCAAATAATATCAAATCTCCCTGATGTTGGCGGTGTAAAATAAGTGTTGCACTAACAGTGGCATCTTGTTCAAATAACTGAATAGTTAAATCAATATTTTCAACAGTAAAAACAGGGGGCTGATAATCTTTTAAATAAATTTTTTCATTAGAGGTGATGTTGGCTTGGCTCATAGTGACTGCTCAATTTTGTACATTTACACCAATATGGGGATAATTACAAAAAAAGCAAATGATTTTAATTCATGATTGATAGTAACACCTCTAAAATTCAATTATTTTAGAGGTGTGATATGATGAGATATTCTGTAGTTAATTTTTAAAATACTAAAGCACTATCATTGCCATGTTCATCAACGATGCGTGTTGGCAAACCAATCTCATTTAATAAATTAATAAATGGCTTGGCATCTAATTCTTCTACATTTACCATTGTTGCGATATCCCACACGCCTTGAGCAACCAAAATTGCCGCAGCAACGGGTGGAACGCCTGCTGTATAAGAAATGCCTTGACTGCCTACCTCGTCAAAAGCTTCTTTGTGGTCGGCGACATTATAAATAAAAATTTCGCCCTCAACCCCATTTTTCTTACCCTTAACTTTATTACCAATACAAGTTTTTCCGACATAATTAGGGGCAAGTGAACTAGGGTCAGGTAATACCGCTTTGACCACTTTTAATGGCACAACTTCTTGCCCTTCAGCGGTTTTCACAGGCTGTTCGGATAAGAGTCCAAGATTTTTTAACACAGTAAATACATTGATATAATGGTCACCAAATCCCATCCAAAAACGAATATTTGGTACATTTAAATTCGCTGATAATGAATGAATTTCATCATGACCACTTAAATAACTGTTTTGTACACCAACAACAGGTAACTCATCAGTGCGTTTGACTTCAAACATTTGGTTAGTTTGCCATGCGTTATTTTGCCAAGAGTACACCACGCCCGTAAATTCACGAAAATTAATTTCTGGGTCGAAATTGGTCGCAAAATATTTACCATGACTGCCTGCATTAATATCAATAATATCAATATCAGTCACACTGTCTTTGTCAAAATACTCAACGCCCAAACGTGCATAAGCATTGACGACACCAGGGTCAAATCCAGCACCTAAAATAGCAGTAACGCCTGCTTCTTTACATCTTTCTTTGCGTTGCCATTCATAATTTGCATACCAAGGCGGTGTTTCACAGATTTTTGTTGGGTCCTCATGAATGGCAGTATCAATATAGGCAACCTTTGTTTGAATGCAAGCTTCAAGCACCGTCATATTAACAAATGCAGAGCCAACATTAATGACAATTTGTACCCCAGTTTGTTGGATAAGTTTCGCCACTGCGTTACTATCCATCGCATCAACGGCATGGGTGTGTAGTGTTGCAGGGTGTTTAAAACTGCCCTTTTCTATCACACTTTGAGCAATGGTATCGCACTTAGATTTTGTGCGAGAAGCGATATGAATATCGCCCAAAATATCATTTGCCATTGCACATTTGTGGGCGACAACTTGAGCCACGCCCCCAGCTCCGATGATTAACACGTTTTTTTTGGTCATGATAGCATAATCCTCCTTATGTGCCTGCCAGATTGATTTACTTGGCCTAAATAGCACGGTGAGATGTTTTGTATATGGGTTAAAAAGGAAGACCAGAGAAAAACCCACATACCCGACAAGTTAATAACACCTTGTTATTAACGAAATTATTTATTTAATCAAATAATTTATGACAAATTAGTTTTGAAATCTTGATAATCAAATTGGCGTACTAAACGTAACTGTCCATCAAGTTCACGAATGACAATGGCAGGCATATTGACACCATTAAACCAGTTTTTCTTTACCATGGTATAACCGCCAGCATTACCAAAAGATACTCTATCGCCAATTTGTAATGTTTGTCCATTAAGTAAATATTCACCAAAAATATCACCAGCTAAACAAGACTTACCACAAAAGATGGTACTGTCATCAGTTTCATGTTTGGTTAGATTTTTTACTTGTCCATTTATGGCAGATAATGGGGCAGTTTCTCGATAAATCAATAAATCCAACATATGTGCTTCAATGGAACTATCCACAACGACTAGATTTTTTTTGTTTTTTAATACATCAAGAACCGTAGTTTCTAACGTAGTAGACTGGGTGATGCTTGCTTCACCTGGCTCTAAATAAACTTGTACACCATAAGTTTGGCTAAATTGTTTTAGTCGTTGAGCTAATTTTTCTAAAGGATAATCTTCACCCGTAAAATGAATGCCTCCACCTAAACTAACCCATGACAATTGTTGTAAAAAATCAGCATATTGTTGTTCAATTTGCTTTAACATTGCATCAAATTTTTCAAAACTGGCATTTTCACAATTATTATGTATCATGACGCCTGAAATAGTAGGCAGGCATGCTTGTAAAATACTTAAATCTGTTTCACCTAAACGACTAAATGGGCGAGATGGGTCTGCGATTAAAAATGATGAACTGCTAATTTGTGGATTTAAACGAATGCCAATTGGCATATCAGGTTTTTGTTGCTTGACAGTATTGGCAAAACGTTGTAATTGGCTATACGAATTAAAAATAATTTTATCGCCATAATGAATAACATCAAGAATTTCATTATCTGAATAAGCCACACTATAAGCGTGGGTTTCTCCGCCGAATGTTTCGTAGCCTAGTCGCACTTCATTTAATGATGATGAGGTGGTACCGTCCATATATGAACGCATAAAATCAAACACTGACCAAGTTGCAAAGCATTTTAATGCTAGCAATGCTTTTGCTCCTGAAAGTTCACGCAATCGAGCAATTTTTTCCATATTTTTTTGTAAACGTGCTTTATCAATTAAATAAAAAGGAGTTGGAATTTGCTCAAGAGATGTGAAAATTTGAGAGGAATTTGGCATGATATGAATTACCTTAAACCATCGCATAAAATACGTTATTTTAACAATTTATATGATGTTTTGCTAGAGATTATCAATAAAAAAGCTGATAGGTAAATATACCAAATATCAATATAATAAATAGTAAAATGAGTAACCGTTTTGCCCAATATGGTAATAATGGTAATTTAATATTTTGTTGTTTTAAATGATTGTCCAGACTTTGTACCAAAGGCTGAAAATCATCAGTAGGTTTGGATTGTGATTTTTGTTGATTTTCATAAGCGTCAATTTGGGCTTTAGCCTCCTCTAGGCTAATACCTTGTTCTTGGGCAAGCGTCTTTATTGCAATAACAAAATTATTTTTTTCAACCAGTTGGCGAATATGAGGTGGTAAATTAGTATTTGTCATTATATGAATTACCTTAAAAATTTATAAAGAAATTTTCCCTTGATGGCGTTGGCTAATCTGTGATAATAATTCATTAGTTACCATTTGATAATCAATATTTGCAAAATCTGCTAAACGTAGCATGGTCATGCCTGCATACCCACAAGGATTAATCAGCGAAAAAGGCGTTAAATCACACGTTAAATTTATTGCAATGCCATGATAACTAAACCCATGTTTAATTTTAAAACCTAATGACGCAATTTTCCCTAACTCTAATTTATCTTGATTAAAGACATACACACCAGGAGCATCTTTGCGAGGCTTGGCAAAAAAATTGGGTGTTAAATACGGATTTAATGTATCACAAATTGCCTGTTCTGCATGACTAACTAAATCACGCACGCCCCAACCTAAATAATTTAAATCAAATAAAAAATAAACAACTAACTGACCTTTACCATGCCATGTCACCTGTCCGCCTCGGTCAGTTTTGATAATAGGGGTTTGATTACGTTGTAAAATATGCTCTTCTTTGCCTGCCTGCCCAAGCGTATAAACATCATTATGTTCAACAACCCAAATTTCATCAGGTGTTATTATTCCTTGCTTTTTTTGTTCAACTCGCTGTAATGTTTTATTAAACATGGCATCATGGGTCGCTTGATAATCGGCATTTGAAAGATATTGAATATTCATGATAAGTAATAAAAGATAGTCATCGTAGTTTGTTAGCAAAGATTTCATTATAACGAAAAATTAAAAGCTGGTGAAAGTTTTTATCCAATCCGCCGTAAAACTCCGCACTTTAGGGCGGAGTTTTACGGCGGTCGATATTCAAATATAACTTAAAATATGCTACCATAACGATATGAAAACACTCAAGCTACGCATACGAGACAAACACACAGGCCAACTAAACCGTTTAAGCGGTTCGGTTAATTTTGTGTGGAACTATGTGAATGACTTGAGCTACAAACACCTACAAAGAACTGGTAAGTTCTTTAGTGCTTATGACCTAAACGAATACACCAAAGGTGCTAATGTTGAATTAGGTTTACATAGTCAGACCATTCAAGCCATCAATGAAACTCACACCAAAAGCCGTAAACAATTTAAAAAAGCAAAACTCAACTGGCGAACCAACAACCCCAAAGCAAAGCGTAAATCTTTAGGTTGGATACC
>JBHAEG010000044.1:0-86405 GCA_041855445.1 Moraxellaceae bacterium | reverse complement strand
GGCACTACCGTTTCAGCGTTTTGGATTTTGTCATTAAATTCATGGATGCAAACGCCAACTGGGGTGAGTGTTGATGCTCATGGTGTCATTCATGTGGTTAGCTGGTTTGAAATTGTGTTTAATCCTTCCTTTCCTTATCGTTTAGCTCATATGTTACTGGCTTCAACGCTAACGGCAGCTTTTTTGCTCGCAGGGTTATCAGCGTGGCAAGTATTAAAGAAAAAAGCCAACAATGCAACACCGAAGGTTTTAAAAACTGGTCTAATTTTGGGGGCATTGGCAATCCCATTACAAATTTTAGCAGGCGATATGCACGGTTTAAATACTTTAGAACATCAGCCAGCAAAAATTGCCGCAATGGAAGGGGTTTGGCATACTGAAAAAGGAGCTCCGTTATTATTGTTTGCGTTACCTAATGAAAAAGAACAACGAAATGATTTTGCCATTGCCATTCCTAATGGTGCTTCATGGATTTTAACGCATAAAGCTGATGGTGAGTTAAAGGGTTTAAATGAGTTTGAAGATAAACCACCTGTCATGGCGATGTTTTGGTCATTTCGTGTGATGGTGGGCGTAGGCGTATTGATGTTATTGGTCAGTTGGTATGGTTTATATCGTTATCGTAAAGCCAAATATCAAGTTGAACAGTTACCTACATTGATGTTATGGGCATTATCTGCGATGACGTTTTCGGGGTGGGTGGCGACTTTGGCTGGTTGGTATGTGACTGAGATTGGTCGTCAGCCATTTTTAGTGTATGGTTTATTACGCACCTCTGATGCTGTGACTAAAATTACACCAAGTAGTCATATTATGTTGTCATTTATGTTGTATGCGATTTTTTCTGCTGTGCTGTTACTGGCTTATGTAACAGTGATTAAGCATATGGCAGAAACAGCAGATGAACAACATTAAGGGGGAACAGTAATGGATTGGCATACAATTTTATCTTATGTATTTTTAGGTTTGTTAGCATTTAGTGTCATGGTTTATGCCATTTTAGATGGCTTTGATTTGGGCGTAGGAATGTTAATGCCCCGTGCAGAAAAAGCCGAACAAAATACCATGGTCGCATCGATTGGCCCATTTTGGGACGCAAATGAAACATGGCTGGTTTTAGTGGTTGGTGTGCTGTTTATTATCTTTCCATCGGCTCACTCGTTGATTTTGGGTAGTTTGTATTTACCTGTTACTTTTATGTTGGTGTCCATTATGGTGCGTGGTGTGGCGTTTGATTTTCGGGTCAAAGCTCGCCCACAACATCAGCCTTTGTGGAACACGGCGTTTTATGTGTCTTCAACCATCATTGCTTTTATGCAAGGGTGGATGCTTGGACGTTATGTAACAGGCTTTCAAACGGGTACGATGGACTATTTATTTTCTTTTGGTATTGCATTATCTGCACCAGCGATTTACGTTATGCTTGGAGCAACATGGTTATTGGTCAAAACTGAAGGGCAATTACAAGAAAAGGCTCGTCAATGGGCAAATCAAGCGTGGTATCCTGTGGTTATCTGTTTGATATTATTATCTTTAGCAACGCCTTATGTCAGCGAAACGGTGTTTAATCGTTGGTTTAGTTTGCCAAATATGTTTATTTTAGCCCCTATTCCATGTATCACAGCTTTTGCTTTGATTTATACAAAACGTTTATTACAACGTGATACCATTAAACAAAATAAAACATGGCAACCTTTTATTTTTAGTGTGTTGGCAATGATTTTTACAGGCGTAGGATTGGCAATTAGTTTATTTCCTTATGTCGTGATAGACCAAATGACCGTTACTCAAGCCGCCGCAAGCACACCAACCATGATTGTTACATTGATTGGTGTAGGAATTACCATGCCAATGATTATTGCTTATAGTATTTTTGCCTATTGGGTATTTAGAGGTAAAGCTAAAAATCTGGTTTATGGCTAATATAAAACAAATTGGTTTTTGTTAATCAAATCATATTGATAAACTTACAAAAACCAATATTTATTCTATTTAACTCACTGCGATTATTTAGCTAATTGAAAAATTTGTGTAATCGCAGTTTTATCATAAATATCATTCATTCGCCAATCAATCGCATTTTGAGTAGCATTATCAATGACTTGATTTAACGTTGCTTCATCAATATTAAGTTGTGATAATTTAGTTGGTGTACCAATTTTATCAAACCATGCTTTTAATGCTTCAATCCCAGCTTCTGCACTGTCTAAATTAAAAATTTGTTTAGCAAAACGTTCAAACTGAGGCAAATTTTGATTTTTCCACCAAGTCAGCCATGCTGGCATGACCACAGATAATCCTGCACCATGAGGCACATCACAAATTGCACTTAAAGCGTGTTCTAACATATGATTTGGAAATTTTGCACCATGTGTACCAACGTAAGTTAAACCATTTAACGCCATTGTTGCAGCCCATGCAAACTCACCTCGAGCAAAATCATCATCAGGATTACGCAATAAAATTTCAGTTGTTCTAATAATTGTTTTTATATTTGCCTCAACTTGTAGATTGATTAATTCAGGCTGTACTGTTGCGGTAAAATATCCTTCAATTGAGTGGGCAATAACATCTGATGCTGAATAAACTAAATAATCGCGACTAACTGTCGCTTGTAATCTTGGATTAATGACTGATACTTTAGGATACACAGGAAATGCACTAAATGAATATTTTTGCTTAGTATTTTCATTGGTAATGACGCTAGTATTATTCATTTCACTGCCTGTTGCAGCCAGCGTAATAATATCAAAAATAGGCAAAGCATTTTTTACCTTAGCTTTATAAACAAAAAAATCCCACACATCGCCATCATACATGACACCTGCCGAAATTGCTTTGGCACTGTCTAAACACGAGCCACCACCAACACTTAATATGCAGTCAGCTCCAAAATTTCTAGCAAGTTCAATGCCTTCATTTACCTTACTTAACACAGGATTGCTTTTTATACCACCACATTCAATAAAGTCAATGCCATATGTGGTTAAACTATTTGTTACATCGTTAAATAATCCTGATTGCTTCACTCTATCACTGCCAAAAACAATCAAGGCTTTTTTAACGCCAAACTCCTGCATATATGCCCCAATATTTTTTTCTTTATCTAGACCAAATTCAATACGGGTTGGGTTGCAAAAACTAAAAGAATACATTGTGCTACCTTCGGTTAATATATAATGCTTCAATAAAATCAGTCTATTGTAACATTCACTTAGGATAAAAAATAGAATTGTTATCCGCAAATTACATATTCTAACGTTCTATTTTTAGAACATATCCTTGCAAAACCCCTTCTTTATTGCAACATAATTTGGTTTATAATAGCCTCATCAAATGAATTATTCAAATTATTGGAGTTATAGTTATGAAAAATGTCGCTCAAGTTTATCCTGCACCGCAAAAACATTGGGTGGGCAATGGTTTTCATGTTCATAATATGTTTAATTACCAAGAAACCCATAAAAATCTTGACCCATTTTTGCTAATGGATTATAACGCCCCACGTTATTTTGATGGTAATCGTAAAAGCGATTTCCGAGGTGTTGGCGAACATCCTCATCGTGGTTTTGAAACTGTCACCATTGCTTACCAAGGTGAAGTTGCTCATAAAGATTCGGCAGGTGGTGGCGGTATTATTGGCACGGGTGATGTTCAATGGATGACTGCTGGTTCTGGGCTAATGCACGAAGAGTTTCATTCAGAACGTTTTTCAATGGAAGGCGGTATGTTTGAAATGGTACAACTTTGGGTGAATTTACCAGCCAAAGATAAAATGACCCCACCAAAATATCAGGCGATTGAAAGTAAAAATATTCCTGTGGTTGATTTAAATGGTGCAGGTCAAGCTCGTATTATTGCGGGACAATTGGCAGGCACGCAAGGTATTGCCACTACTTTTAGCCCAATTAATATGTGGGACGTACGTTTAAATGCAGGTAAAGATTATACGTTTAGCGTACCAGAAAGTCATAATTTGATTATCTTAGTGCTTGATGGCACAGTACAAATTAATGATAATGATATTGCTCGGCGTAGCGAATTGATTACTTTTGAAAAAGGTGGTGCTGATGTAAAAATCGAAGCGAATAACGAGGCAAAATTATTGATTTTGACAGGTGAGCCTTTAAATGAACCGATTGTTGGTCATGGTCCATTTGTCATGAACAATAAAGAAGAAATCTTACAAGCCATGTATGACGTACGTCATGGAAAGTTTGGTCAAATTGTTCACTAATTAGATTAGCCATATAAGGCAAACTTAGTGTTTTTTATATCACTGTTGTTTGCCTTATATTTCATCTAAGTTATCGTTAATATTTAATGTCTAAAATGACGCATACCTGTAAATACCATAGCGATACCATGCTCATCTGCAGCGGCAATCGTTTCATCATCACGCATTGAGCCACCAGGTTGAATAATTGCCTTAATACCCACCGCAGACGCATTATCAATACCATCACGAAATGGGAAAAACGCATCAGATGCCATCACTGCACCAACTGTTGATAAACCTGCATGTTCCGCCTTAATACCAGCAATACGAGCAGAATTAACACGACTCATTTGTCCTGCACCAACGCCAATTGTACGTTTATCTTTACCATATACAATTGCGTTTGATTTTACATATTTAGCTACTTTCCAAGTAAACAATAAATCTTCTAATTGCTCTTGCGTTGGCTGAATTTTTGTGACTACTTTTAAATCATCAAGAGTAATTAAGCCTAAATCTTGGTCCTGCACCAACAAACCACCCGTTACTCGTTTAAAATCTAACTGGGCAAAGCGTTCATTTGGTTTTGGCAATGCACCACACACCAGCACTCGTACATTTTTCTTGGTTTTGGTAATATCCAATACGCCATCAGCAACACTTGGAGCAATAATCACTTCAACAAATTGTTGCTCTACAATGGCTTTGGCGGTTTTTACGTCTAATTCACGATTAAACGCAATAATTCCACCAAACGCCGACTCTGGGTCAGTGGCAAAGGCTTTTTGATAAGCTTGTGTTAAATCTGCATCAACTGCGACACCACAAGGATTTGCATGTTTTACAATAACACAGGCAGGAGTATCAAATGATTTAACACATTCTAACGCAGCATCCGTATCGGCAATATTATTATAAGATAATTCTTTACCTTGTAATTGGCGAGCAGTGGCGATACTTGCTTCTAATTGTCCATTCACAGGCGGTTTTTCTACATAAAAACTAGCTTGTTGATGTGGATTTTCCCCATAACGTAAATCTTGAGCTTTATCCATTTGTACATTAAAGGTTCTAGGGAATTTTTCAGGCTTATCAAAATCTTGTAAACGACTACCTAAAAAATTAGCAATCATACCATCATAATGAGCAGTATGTTCAAATGCTTTAACTGCCAAATCAAAACGAGTTTTATCAGAAATTTGTTTATTTTCTTCTAATTCAGCTAAAACCATCGCATAATCTGCAGGATTAGTAACAATACTGACAAATTCATGATTTTTAGCCGCAGAACGTACCATTGTTGGCCCACCAATATCGATGTTTTCAATTGCATCAGCTTTAGTAACATCAGCTTTGGCAATGGTTTGAGCAAATGGATATAAATTTACTACCACAATATCAATACGGTCAATATGGTGAGCTTGCATCACTGCATCATCAATGCCACGGCGACCCAAAATCCCTCCATGAATTTTAGGGTGTAGAGTTTTTACCCGTCCATCCATCATCTCAGCAAAACCTGTATATTCGGCAACTTCTGTTACCGCTAAACCATTATCTTTTAATAGTTTAAAAGTGCCTCCTGTGGATAACAACGCAAACCCATACGACAACAAACCTTTAGCAAAATCAACGATACCCGTTTTATCAGAAACAGAAAGTAAAGCAAAAGACTGACTCATAATTTAACTTCTTCTATCATCTTCAGTAAAAATGCTAATTTTAGCATAAATAAGGAATATTTTTTAGCGAATAAACTCAATTTATCTTAAATAAAAAATTATTTGCCCAGCAAGTTATAGGTTTTTAATTTTTTGCGTAAAGTACCACGATTAATTCCTAAAATTTGTGCTGTTTTACTTTGATTACCTTGGGTATATTCTAAAACTACCATTAATAATGGTTTTTCTAGCTGTTGAAGCATAAGTTCATATATATTGCTAGGCTCTTGATTGTCTAAATTGGCAAGATATTGACGAATACTCTGTTCAACATGGTGAGATAAGGGGTGTTGTGAATAATGAATTTCGACAGGCTCAATTCGGTATTGGATATTCGTCTCTGTAGTGGGGGTATTTAATGGGGGAAAATCTGATTGAGTTAGCATAACGTTTTCACTGTCAATTTATTTATCGGTTTAATAAAAGCTTTCAATGGCGACTTGGTCAAATTTATTACGTTGATAATCTAAACGAATTTTAACAGGTTTTATTTGTTTTGGCATAAGTTGTTGATTTGAAACGTCTAAATATTCATTGGGTGAAATAACAGTCTGGGCAATGGTATTTGTATTATTTAATAGGCGAATTCTTAAGTTTGGATATAATTGGCGAATATCTGATTGATTTGATAGTGTAAAAATTACATCAGATTGATTACCTTTTGCATTTACACTAATCGTTTTAATATGAATGACAGTTAGGTCAGTGCTTGGTAAATTACATGGTAATTTGAGAGTTTGACAAGTGTTAATTAATTTTTCGGCAGTATCAGGATTTTTTATCAGATTATCAATATTAAAAACAATATATTGTATAAACAATGAAAATACCAATAGTATCGAACCTAATAGCCATACCAGTTGCATACCAAGTGCTTTTCGTTCAACTGCCTGTTGAGAAGTTGGTTGCTGTTGATTAAAACGCTGTGATATTTTTTCGATATATTCATCTTGTTTTAGCGATGGCTCAGTAGTCGAGGCAACGCCAAATTTTTCCAATAATGAACTGACAGAATTCGTTTCTGCATGAATTGGCGTTAATTTATTATCTTCAATATAAGCATGTTTTTCATTATCTTTTTCTTCTTCTAATAATTTTTCTATCCAAGAATGGTCATTATCAATATTTTTTTTGCTATTTTTAATGTTGGCGGATACTGATGTTTGATTAACTAAACTTGGGTTATCAAAATTATCAATAATTTCCATGTCTAATTTAACAGGTTTTGGTTGCGTGATAGATTTTTGTTTTTCTTGAGTGTTATTGGATATATCTTGATTATTTGTTTCTAATGATAATTTTTCATCATTTGGAATAAAAGTATATTCTTCTTTTCGTCTATCAACGGTAGGTACTGCCGTGGGTCTGTTAGTGTGTTGTTGAGATGGAGAGCTTAGGTTATCAATGGCTGAAAAAATATTTCGGCAATTCCCACAGCGAGCCAAGCCATTTTTAATCGCTAATTGGCTTTCAGTTATCATAAATGTATGTTGGCAATGTGGGCATTGAGTTTGAAAACTTTTCATAACATTCCTAAACGCTCAATCTCAGAGTAATCCATTATTGTAATAGATAGATTAACTAAATATCAATTAAATTTTACTCAAGTTAATGAGCAATTACAACAATCGTTTACCAGATAGGCGATGCCAATGTCTATCTTCTTGTTGTTTATAGGTAAAGTCATTATCCATACTAAAAAATGGCTGATAGCCTTGTTTAACATCATCAACTTGATTTTCAATTAAGCCTGCTAAAACAATTTGTCCTTGTGGTTTAACTAATGTGGCAAAGTATGGAGCAAGACTGATTAATGGTTTTGCTAAAATATTTGCCGTTATCATATCTACAGGTAAAATAGCATTTGTTTGACAAAATGTTTGAAACTCTTCTGGTAAGAATGCTTGTAACTGTTGAGCAACTTCGTTTCTTTCGGCATTCTGACGGGTAGCTAAAATTGCTTGTGGGTCAATATCAACAGCATACACTTGTTTTGCTCCTAATCGTAGTGCAACAATGCCTAAAATGCCAGAACCACAACCATAGTCAATCACAACTTTATTTGCCAAATCTTGTTCTGTTAGCCAGTCAATACATAGTCGAGTCGTTGCATGATAGCCCGTGCCAAATGCCAAACCAGGGTCCATTAAAATATTAATTGCTTTAGGATTTGGTGGTGTGAGCCATTTTGGTACAATCCATAAATTATTGGCACATTCAATTGGTTGATAGTGCTTCATCCATTCACGTTCCCAATCTTTGTCATCAACCTGACTGACCCAGACCCGTGTTGCAACAACATTTTGGGCAATCTCTTGTCCTAGCTCTTCAAGATTAACATTTGTTTCAAATAATCCTGTAATAATCACATCGTCCCATAATGGTGCTTCGCCTGGTAATGGCTCAAACAAAGGTTGGTCGCCTGCATCGTCAAGGCTAATGCTTAGGGCGTTTGCTTCTAATAGTAAAGTTTCTGTCATTTCACTTTGTGATTTTTCACATTGAATATGCAATTGTTGCCATGCCATAATATCGTTTTCCTTATGTTTAATTAAACCAATTATTCGTTGTCTGTTCTAACCAGCGTTCAGAACGTGGTTCAGGTGTCAGTAGTTTTTCTTCACCAACATTGACCGCGGGTTCTTCTAATGTTGGTTGCGTTGATTGTGATTGACGGTTTTGCTCGATTTGTTGCATACGTTGTTGTTGGCGTTGTTCCAGTAAGGCTTTTTCTTCGGCTTGACGCTGGGCGAGAGCTTGGGCTTGTTGTTGCTGGCGTAAGTTTTGTAAACATTTACTATCTTCTGGTAATGTGTGGCTAACATTAATCGGCAAATAAGCAGAATTTTCACAACTTTCATGTGACAATTTACCTGTGCCATTTTCTAGCCAAAACCAATTAATATTTGTTGGTTGAATTAATTGTACAGGGGTCAGCTGTAAACGTTTCATATAATCAATCCAAATTGGCAATGCACCGCTTCCCCCTGATAGCTGAATTGGTTGATTATCATCACGACCAACCCATACAACACTAACATAGTTGCCACTATAGCCTGCAAACCATGCGTCTCGATAGTCATTTGTTGTGCCTGTCTTGCCTGCCAAATTTAAGCTCTCTCCCAACACTAAAGCAGACTTTGCCGTCCCTTGTTTCACCACTTGTTGCATCGCATAGTTAGTTAAAAATGCTTCGGCAGGTTCAATGGCTTGGCTAGGTTTAGGCAGATGATTTGGCAACAATCGTCCGTGACTATCTACCACAGCACGAATCGTATGTAAATGACGTTTTTCCCCACCTGATGCTAACACTTGATAAACATTTAGCATATCCATCGGCGATAACAATACCGCTCCTAATAATATTGAAGGATAAGTAGGCAGTTTTTTTTCAATCCCCATACGTTGTAATTGACGATTAAATTGAGGAATACCAATATCAATGCCCAATCGCACTGCTGATTGATTATAAGATTGAGCAAGAGCAGTCGTCAAAGGTACCACACCATGACTGGTAAAATCATAATTTTTAGGTGTCCATGTTTCACCTAAAGCAACATTCACGGTAATAGGGTCATCACTGATGCCAGTTGCTAGATTATATTCACCTTTATTTAATGCCATCAAATAAATAATTGGTTTTAATAATGAGCCTACTTGACGTTTTGCATCAACGACTCGATTAAAACCTGTAAAACTATCACCACTACCCACGACTGCTACTAGTTCGCCTGTACGAGGATTTGCACTTACTAATGCTGATTGTAAATTATATAATTGCTGATTACTTTTGCGTAGCTGAGGCAACATATGGTTTACCGCATTATCTGCAGACATTTGTATATTAGGGTCAAGTGTAGTAAAAATGCGTAGCCCTTCGTTTTTTAAATCTTCTGGATAATAAGTTTTATTTAATTCTCGTTTTACAATATCCAAAAAATCTGGAAATTTACTTTTACCTAATGCTGGCGTTTGCACCACATCTAACGGCTGAGTGATAGCAATATTGTAATCTTCTTGCGATAATTTACCCATTACCAGCATATTATGTAAAACTGTATTTCGTCTTTCTAAGGCTTTTTCGGGATAACGAAATGGATTATATAATGTTGGACCTCGAGCAATGCCAACCAACATCGCTTGCTGGTCAATGCGTAATTCATTCAATGGGCGGTTAAAATAAAATTGTGATGCTAATCCAAAACCATTGATTGAATGATTACCATTTTGCCCAAGATAAATTTCATTCATATAAGTTTGTAAAATTTCTTTTTTAGAATAATGTAACTCTAACAAAACTGCCATCACCGCTTCATTGGCTTTACGTTTTAAAGTACGCTCAGAGGTTAAATAAAAATTTTTAATTAATTGTTGTGTAATCGTTGAACCACCTTGCAACTGCCCGCCTGTCACATTATTGACGATTGCCCTAGAAATACTGCGAACAGACACGCCATGATGCTCAAAAAAATCTCGGTCTTCAGTAGCAACTAACGCATCAATCAGCGGTTGAGGAATATCAGATAAATGTAACACGATGCGGTCTTCATTATTATCAGGATAAATACCTCCAATTAAAACTGGCTCTAAACGTGCAATTCCTGAAATATTAGGCTGAGTGCTTTGAATATTCTCAATGCGATTATCTTTTAGATGAAATTTAACGACTTGTGATGGCTCGCTATCACTTTGATGATAATTAAATGCTCGTGTATGAATAGTGTACTGCAACCCTTGTTTTTGATATGTACCTTTTTGCTGAAAATCTTGCGTAGGGGTATAATTTAATAACGATAACCAGTTTTCTAAATCCTGTGGTCGTAACTGTGCCCCTTGATACAATTCCAATGGTTTAGAGTAAACTTTTGCAGGAATATTCCAGCGTTTACTTTCAAATTTGCTCGTAATGACACGGTCCTGATAAATCAAATATACACTAAATACCAGCAATGAACCGATAATTAACACCACGGCAATAAAACTCATCACAAAACCACCCGATTGGCGATGTGATAATGGATATATCAATTTTTGTTGTCGCAACATCATTGTTTGCAACTTCTGTTGATAGCTTTGATTTGGCAAGTTGATTTAATCCTTAGCGTTTATTGAATATTTTTACCAGAAAAAACAAATAAATATTTTAAAGTTATCATGGTAAATCAATATATATCAGTAATATTCAACAGACACTTAGCTAAACTAAAAAGACAAAGACAATGTATAATGACGTAAAATGCTAAAAAATTCAATCTGGAACTGTTACAATTTACCATCTGTTTTGCGGAATGATATCGAATGACGGCGAAATATAGCAACAACCATGATAACAACTCTCATGATAATCAACATGATGAATTGATTTTACCCGCTGATGGGCATTGTTTTCATTGTGGCGACCCACTGCCTCCAGAGCCTTTTTTTGCAGTGATTTTACAGGAAAAACGGGCAATGTGTTGTTTAGGCTGTCAGCTGGCAGGTCAAAGCATTGTCGAGGCAGGGCTAGAACAATATTATCTTGACCGTAGCGAAATCAGCCGAACGGCAAGTTTACCAAGTGAGTTATATCGGTTACAAGCATATGACCATGACGAAGTAAAATCACAATTTGTGTATCAACAACAGGGGAAAAGTGTTGCTGAATTATCAGTCAATAATTTGCGTTGTTCAGCCTGTACTTGGTTAATTGAAAGTCGCTTAGATAAACTTGATGGCGTGGAACAATGCCAAGTGAATTTAACCAATCAGCGAATGCGAGTCATTTGGGACGAAAACAAATTAGCCATTAGTGAGATTTTATCTACTATTCAAACAATTGGTTATGATGCAAAACCATATCGCCAAGATACTCACGAGGCAATGCTCACCCGATATAATCGGCGATTGATGTTTCAGTTAGGGATTGCCGCTTTAGGGGCGATGCAGGCAATGATGTTTGCGGTGGCGTTGTATTTTGGCGAATATAAAGGCATGGACGTTATTGATAAACAGTTTTTACGTTGGGTGTCATTGTTTGTCAGTGTGCCAGTATTTTTTGTGTCAGGTTTGCCATTTTTTCAATCAGCTTGGACAGCGATAAAAGCTAAACAAGTCAATATGGACGTACCAATTAGTATCGCCTTAGTGGTGACATTTGTCACAAGCTTATATGCAACAATGACTAACACAGGGGAAACCTACTATGACTCCGTCAGTATGTTAATATTTTTCTTGCTGGCTGGTAGATTTGTTGAACATAATGCCCGCTTAAAAGCATCAAATATGGCAAATGATTTAGTTGTGGTTGAGCCATTATTGGTGGCAAAACTTGGACATGAAACAATTTCTCAACAAACATCATTTATTAAAGAGTTGTCAGATAAATATAAACAAGCTTTTTACCATTCTTTAGAAACCGATACAAATCAACAAAATTTTGTTTCTGCCCAGTCGTTACAAATTGGTGATATTGTGCGTATTGATGCAGGTAGCAATGTCATCAGTGATGGAATTTTATTAAGTGAAAAAGCAACCGTTTCTCAAAGCTTATTGACAGGTGAAAGTGATTTAATTACGAAAAATTTAGGTGATAACATTGTTGGTGGCAGCCAAAATGACAGTCAGCCTTTTATCATGCAAGTAACTGCTTTACCAAATGATAGTCAAATGGGTATGATTGACCGTTTGATGAATAGAGCGTTAAGCGAAAAACCACAGTTGGCATTAAAAGCCGATAAACTTGCTCGTTGGTTTGTAGCTAGGGTATTGGTTTTAGCTGTCGTTGTATTTAGCATTTGGTATTTTATTGACCCGTCCCAAGCTTTATGGATAACTGTTGCTGTTTTGGTCGCGACTTGTCCTTGTGCCTTATCCTTAGCAACTCCCATCGCTTTAACGGTAGCAACCAATCGGCTGGCAAGCTATGGCTTCTTAGTCACTCGAGGGCATACCGTCACCACATTAGCCAGTATTACCCATATTGCTTTTGATAAAACAGGTACGCTGACGTATGGGCAACCAAATTTATTGGCAATTGAACCCATTCAAACTAATATGACTGATAAAAATAAATTATTAGCCATCGCAGGCAGTTTAGAAATTGGCAATCGCCACCCTATCGCTCATGCCTTATTAACCATGACTAGACAACTACATCTACCCAAAGCCGAAAATTTAACCCATGTCGTTGGTGGTGGCTTGATGGCGGATATTGACGGACAAAGTTTTCGTTTAGGGCATGAACAATTTGCCTGCCCGCAAGGTATCCAACAACATCAACGAGCAAATTTACAACAATATCAAGCCAGTACTAGCGTTACATTAAGCCAGTTAATTAATCATGAATGGCAACCACTGGCTCATTTTTATTTTCATGACAAGTTGCGAGAAAAATCCCTTGAAACTATCAAGTATTTACAAAATCAAGGCTTACAATTATTGATATTAACAGGTGACCCAAGCGAACAAGCAAAAACTGTCGCAAAAAGCCTACAAATATCCACCCTGCATAATGGCTTAACCCCTGATGAAAAAGTCAAACATCTTAAAGCTTTACAAAATCAAGGAGCCATTGTACAAATGGTTGGTGATGGTATCAATGATGCCCCAGTGCTGGCGAGTGCTAATATTTCTACAGCAATGGCAGGAGCAGCAGATTTAGCACAGGTATCCAGTGACTCTTTGATTTTAAATGGAAAAATTGAAACTGTTGCCAATGCCTACCGAGTCGCTAAAAAAACTGAAGCCATCATTAATCAAAACTTTCGTTGGGCATTGGGCTACAATATGGTTGTATTGTTACCTGCAAGTTTTGGCTATGTTCCACCATGGTTGGCGGCGCTTGGTATGTCATTAAGTTCGTTACTGGTTGTGTTAAATGCGTTAAGAATTAAACGAGCGTGATTTTGTCATTATTTCTTGTTATACTACAAATGAAACATTCATTAATTTTTCTAATCGCTCAGTAACAGTAGAGGGTTTTATGTTTGGAAAATTAGCATCAAGTTTAGGAATAACAACTGGTATAAAAGTTGATACCATTTTATCATCATCAACATTACAACCAGGTCAAACTTTATCTGGAGTTATTCATTTTAATGGTGGTACATCGACCAAAAAAATCAATGGCTTATCCCTCAAGTTAATGACTTCAGCAGAAGTAGAGACTAACGATACAGAATATAATGTGGACGTTTGTTTACAGCAAATACAAATTAGCGGAGCATTTGAACTACCTGCCCATCAACAACATCAAGTACCTTTTTCATTCCAAATTCCTTTTGAAACGCCAATTACAGAGGTACGATGCCAACGCCAAAATAAAACTAAAGTTTGGGTTCATACCCATTTAGATGTTGATTGGGGATTTGATGCTAAAGATAATGATTATTTACACATTTTACCAACACCAATTATGCAAAGTTTTATTCAGGCAATGGAGTTGTGCGGTTTTCATCTATACACCGCAGATGTAGAAAAAGGGCGACTGCGTGCGTCAAATTTTGCTTCAAGTGTGGATTGTTATCAGGAGTTAGAGTTTAAACTATCAGGCTTTTTTAACACCATCAATGAAGTAGAAGTGTCTTTTGTGGCAACACCAAATCAAACCCATATTATGTTAGAAGTAGATAAAGCGTTTAGTTTTGATAAACTGATGACGCTAACCTTACCAAATAACTATACTGATGTACAAAGTATTGCGATGGAAATTAAACGCCTATTAAATATTTCATAATGAAAACATGATATAAAAAAATAACCTCTTGTGGATAGATAGCAAGAGGTTATTTTTAGTAATATCTAAAAGCCATTGTTTATTAATCTTGTAAATAGCCTAATAAACGTACAAACTCAATATACATCCAAACTAACGTTGATAAAATGCCAACACTAAATACCCATTCATATTCATTACTGACACCAGCTTGATAGGCTTTTTCAACATTATCAAAATCTAATAATAAACTAAATGAGGCAATAATCACGACAAAAAGACTAAAACCAATAGACAACATGCCACCATCAAACAGCACTGGAATTGAACTTCCAAACAAACTCATGACGATTTGCACCACATAAACTAATGAAATCGCTATCATGGCTGATAACAAAATCGAACGGAATTTTTCAGTCACTTTAATCACACCTGAACGGTACAATGCTAACATGACGCTAGCCGTCACAAATGTTGCGGTTAAAGCAGTTAAAGCAACTGTTGGAAAAAATTGCGTCACCACCAATGAAATAGCCCCAACAAACAGCCCTTCAAGTAGAGCATAAGGCACAGCAAGCGTTTTTGCCAAATGGGGTTTGCCAATAATGACAAAGCTTAAAATCATTGCAATTATCAAACTACCAATGGAAATTGCATAAATAAATCCTGATGATACAGCCGTCATCATGCCATAAAAGAAAAACATCAATGCAGATAGTGTCGCCAAACCAAGCATAAAGGCAGTTTTACGCACCACCCCTTGAACGGTCATCGGCGTACCACCGACTGCTACTTCGGTACGAGATATAATTGGATTTGCCATGTGTTAAATTCCTAAAATCATAATTTAATGAAAACGTACTTAAACTTAGCAAATTTTTTATACTTTGCCTAGTAGTTTTTAGTACAAATAAGTAATTTTTCTCAAACAATTAGGCGATTAAAATATTTGCTGAAACCTTAATTGTTAATGGGGATAATAAATAACGTTTCAATAGTCGCTATTTTTACCCCTATTTTACAAATGCAAAAATTGTGCTAAAATGCAAAGCTGTTTACCTTTCAATTTTAGCGATTATGACTATTGAAAAAATCCGTAATCCAGCGTTTCATCATATTGGCATTATGGGGCGAGCAAATAAACCGAGCATTTTACAAACGATTTATCAATTGTGTCGCTTTTTCCATAAACAAAATTTACCTTTAATTATCGACCATCAAACTGCCCGTTTACCACAGCTAGACATCGCTCAACTTGGACAAGTACAAGTCGTTGAACGTAGCTTATTGGGAGGCGTATGTGACTTAGTGATTGTGGTTGGTGGTGACGGCTCACTGTTGCAAGCATCTCAAGTGTTAGCAAAACATCGTGTACCTGTTTTGGGAATTAATCGAGGACGATTAGGATTTTTAGCAGATGTCAATCCAAACGATATTCATGAAAAATTAACCCAAATTCTCAATGGTAATTATCAACTTGACCACCGCTTTTTATTAAAAATGGAAATTCGCCAAAGTAGTCATGTGATTTATGAAGATATGGCATTAAATGACATTGTCTTACATGCAGGCAAGTCGGTACATATGTTGGATTTTCAATTAAAAATTGACGAGCTCAATGTTTACCGTCAGCACAGTGACGGTTTGATAGTTTCCACACCAACAGGCTCAACAGCATATGCGTTATCAGGTGGTGGACCTATCATTCACCCAAGTATGGACGCTATTTGTCTTGTGCCAATGCACCCGCATACTTTGTCAAGTCGTCCAATTGTGGTTAGCGGTAACAGCGAAATTAAAATTCGTATTCATAAAGATAACCGCACACAGCCTATGGTCAGTGCTGATGGCAAACCATCTGTACCACTTAACCAAAATCAACGATTAGTTATTTTAAAGCACCCACATAAATTAACACTATTACACCCACCAAATGTAGATTTTTATGAGGCATGTCGTACAAAATTAGGCTGGAACACACATGCTGAAGAATTTGCACTAAGTGATTAGAATAAAACTGTGATTAGGATAAAACTATGAATAAACAAGCTGTATTAAATGCTTTAACTCCTGATATTGTTGAAAAATTTCGCACTGCCATTGCATTAGGTAAATGGGCAGATGGCACACGTTTGACCAATGAACAAAAAGAAACTTGTATTCAAGCTGTCATGATATGGGAATATGAAAATCTACCAGTTACCGAACGCACTGGCTACATTCATCGTCCAGAAAAAGAAGCAGAGGGTTGTGATATTGGACATGACCATCACTATCCACACCAAACTGATGAGGTGCAGACAGTGACGATAAAATAGTTATCAGATAACTATTTTTTGGTTAATGGATTATGCTCCATTAAAAACGCTTGCCAGCCAAATTTTTGAAAATTGCGAATATTGGCATGGTTTGTTCCCTGTGGATTTTGTAAAACATTATCATAATGTTCGGCAAATAGTTTTAAAGTATCAACTTGATTAAGCTGATAAAGTCTGGCAAAACCAAAAACTTTACAACTACCTTCGTTTTCGCCTGCCTGATTGTGTATTTGCCCATTAACAAATTTCACAGGGGTATAATGATGAGTGGCATCAATAAACTCAAGCACCTGAGCAAAATCAATGGCTTTTTGTTCAACACCATTTAATAAAGCAGAGACATCAGTTTGTTTGATACTCATAACAGCCTCACTTATCATTTATTTATTAACGATTAAAATAATCATCATCAAAACTATCAAAGGAATGATGCAATCCGCCACCATGTTCTAAATGGCTCATGTGTGATTGTACTGAGCGTTCATGCAAAATTCGTTGATAAATCTCTTCACGGTGAACAGCAATATCTTTAGGGGCATTTACCCCTAAACGTACTTGATTACCTTTTACACCTAGAACAGTCACGCTGACTTCATCGCCAATCATTAAAGTTTCGCCAACTCGGCGAGTTAAGATTAACATTGGTCACACTCCTTATGTTATTGTCAATGTTACTATAAACCTGCGACTTTACTATCGCCATCATCTCGGTCTAAACCAAAGGCAGTATGTAACGATTTGACTGCTTTTTCAAGATATTGTTCCTGAATAATGACAGAAATTTTGATTTCACTGGTAGAAATCATTTCAATATTGATATTGTTTTCTGCCAATGTTTGAAACATTGCACTAGCAACACCAGCATGCGAACGCATACCCACACCCACTAGCGACACTTTGACAACTTTATTATCACCTACCAGCTCTGTTCCACCAATATCCGCTAATTCTTCTTGTAAAATTTTTAATGCTTTATCATAATCACCACGATTAACCGTAAAACTAAAATCAGTTGTGCCATTGCTTGATAAATTTTGTAAAATCATATCAATTTCAATATTAGCATTACTAATAGGTGTTAAAATCGATGATGCCACCCCTGGTCTATCAGCAACGCCACGCACAACGATTTTTGCTTCATCACGATTAAATGCAATTCCTGAAATAATAGGCTGTTCCATGGTATCTCCTTCATCTGTTGTAATTAAAGTGCCTACGGTTTTTCTAAAGTGTTCGTCAAACGAGCCATCAACATTTTCATCAAAACTTGATAACACCCGTAAAGGTACTTGATATTTGCCTGCAAACTCAACAGAACGAATTTGTAGCACTTTTGAGCCAAGACTCGCCATTTCAAGCATTTCTTCAAAGGTAATTTTCGTTAATTTTTTGGCTTTTGAGGTAACTCGAGGGTCAGTTGTATAAACGCCATCAACATCTGTATAAATTTGACATTCATCTGCAGACAAGGCAGCGGCTAAAGCAACCCCTGTGGTATCAGAACCACCACGCCCTAAAGTGTTAATATCGCCATGGTCATCAACACCTTGGAAACCAGCCACCACAACAACCATACCATTATCTAACGCATTGCGAATTTGATTATCATCAATGTGCTGAATACGGGCTTTTGTATGAGCATCATCGGTACGAATAGCAACTTGACCACCCGTCATTGATTTTGCATTCACGCCAAGTTCTTTTAATGCCATAGCCAACAAAGAAATAGACACTTGTTCACCTGTGGAAACCATTTGGTCATATTCTCGAGGGTCTGGATTTTTGCTAATTTGACGAGCAAGGTCGATTAAACGGTTTGTTTCACCACTCATTGCAGAAACAACAACAACGACTTGATGACCATTGTCATGCCAACGTTTAACCCGTTTTGCGACATTTTTAATGCGGTCAATACTGCCCATTGATGTACCGCCATATTTTTGTACGATAAGTGCCATAATGTTCCTTGTTATGTTAATTAATACTAAAATAAAAACTTAGTGTTGTGCAATCCAATTGGTCAATTGTGCCATCACTTCGTTAAAGTTGGCAGACATATTTGCCCCACCTTGAGCAAAATCAGGCTTGCCACCACCTTTTCCGTCAAGCTGTTGGCAAAGATGTTTAATAATGTCACCTGCTTTGATTTGTTTGGTCAAATCTTTAGCAACACTTGCCGTTAAAGCAATTTTGTCATCATGTACACTTGCCAACACAATCACGCTATTTGCAAGTTTTGATTTTAAATCATCGCTTAAAGTGCGTAATGCTTTACCGTCAAGCCCTTGCAAGGTCGCAATTAGTACAGGTAAGCCATTGATTTGCTGAACATTATCTAATAATGCTTTAGCTTGTGAACTTGCTAATTTTTGTTGCAAACGTTCTATTTGTTTTTCTAAATCACGACCTTTATCCGCTAACTGTTGCACCCGCTCAGCGATTTCAGGACGTTTAGCTTTTAATTGATTAGCAAGCTGTTGTAGCTGTTTTTCGCCTTGTTGCACATATTTTAATGCACCCAAGCCTGTGACTGCCTCAATACGGCGAATACCAGCAGCAATCCCTTGTTCACTAACAATTTTAAACAAGCCAATGTCGCCTGTACGTTGAACATGTAAACCGCCACATAGTTCAATTGAAAAAGGTCTGCCCTCTTTATCAACTGTTCCCATGCTTAACACTCGCACAGTGTCACCATATTTTTCTCCAAACAACGCCATTGCTCCTTTAGCCTTAGCATCGTCCATCGTTAAAATCTCGGCAACAGCTGGTTGGTTAGCTAAAATTTGTTGATTAACTAATTGCTCAATCGTAATAATATCATTTTCTGTTAAAGGTTTATCATATGAAAAGTCAAAGCGTAACACATCGGCATTAACTAATGAACCTTTTTGGGTAACGCCTGCCCCTAAATGCTGACGTAACGCACTGTGTAGTAGATGGGTCGCCGAATGATTTTTTGCACTGGCACTGCGAATTTGCAATGCAACTTGGGCTTGACTGGCTTGATTAACCACCAATTGACCCACTTTCACAATACCATGATGAATAATCGCTTGTCCTGACTTTTTCGTGTCTTGCACCTCAAACACCCCAGAACTCGTATGAATTTCACCTAATTCGCCTGCCTGCCCGCCACCTTCTGCATAAAATGGCGTTGCCTCTAAAATCACTATCCCTTCCTCACCTTCTTTTAATAGCTCAACAGCTTTACCTTCTTGATAAAGATGAGTAATGATACTATCATGACTTGAGGCAGAATAACCCAAAAATTCAGTAGCACTATCCACCTGAATTAATTGCGTATAATCCATGCCAAATTTTCCAGCTTCTCTAGCACGATTACGTTGTTCAGTCATGCTTTCTTCAAAACCTGCCTCATCAATGATAATACCTTTTTCACGCACGATGTCAGCAGTTAAATCCGCAGGGAAACCATATGTATCATACAGTTTAAATACTGTTTCACCTGACAATGTATCACCTGTGGTTAAATTATCAATTTCTTGTGATAATAGTTTTAATCCTTGCGATAAAGTTTTAGCAAATTGTTCTTCTTCTTTTAAAATAGTTTGCTCAATATAACTTTGTTTTTCAACTAATTCAGGATAAGCATCACCCATTGCCAAGGCCAATGGAGCCACTAAACGATAAAAGAAACTATCATTTGCCCCAAGCTTATTGCCATGACGCACTGCACGGCGAATAATACGGCGTAACACATAGCCTCGTCCTTCATTACTTGGCACAACGCCATCAGCAATTAAGAACGTAACTGAGCGAATATGGTCAGCCAATACTTTTAATGACGCTTGAGCTTGGTTTTCAATACCAATAATATTGGCTCCTGCATTCATTAAATCAACAAAAACATCAACTTCATAATTACTATGCACCCCTTGCATAATCGCACTGATACGCTCTAAACCCATACCCGTATCAACGCTTGGAGCTGGTAACGGCTCTAGTGTGCCATCTTTTTGACGATTAAACTGCATAAAAACGCAGTTCCAGATTTCGATATAACGGTCGCCATCTTCCTCAGGTGTACCAGGTAAACCACCTGCAATATGTTCGCCATGGTCATAAAAAACTTCAGTACAAGGACCACAAGGACCTGTATCACCCATCTGCCAAAAGTTATCTGAGGCATATGCTGAACCTTTATTATCACCAATACGAATAATACGCTCAGGAGCTAAACCAACTTTTTGATGCCAAATGTCAAACGCCTCATCATCTGTATGATAAATTGTTACATATAATTTGTCTTTAGGTAAATTTAGCCATTTTTCTGACGTTAAAAACTCCCATACAAATGGAATGGCATCTGCTTTAAAATAGTTACCAAAAGAAAAGTTACCCAACATTTCAAAAAAAGTATGATGACGTGCTGTATAGCCGACATTGTCAAGGTCATTATGCTTTCCGCCTGCCCGCACACACTTTTGAGCGGTCACGGCTCGTACATAGTCACGTTTTTCCAAACCTAAAAAACAATCTTTAAACTGGTTCATACCTGCATTAGTAAACAATAACGTTGGGTCATTATGAGGTACTAAACTGGACGAAGCCACAGGGGTATGCCCATGTTCTGAAAAATAATTAATAAATGCTTGACGAATTTCGGCTAAACGAAATGGCTGGCTCACTATAAGCTCCTTTCACCGCAAAATCGACTGCAATCCAAAGATAGCAGTCGATAAAACGTTAGAGATATAAATAAAAACTAAAGACAATAATTCTATCAGAAAAACTAATAAAATGATAACTTATTCAGTTGAAAATCGCATTATCACATGAATAATGTCGTTATTATAAACGTAGATGAGTTATTAAGGGTTAAGTAATTGTTTAATTTCATTAGTAATTTGATTAACATCAAGATAACTATTATCTAACGTTAATGTTAATAGTTGGTCAGAGCCAAAACGTTTATTCGTTTCTAGCATCACATGTGTGTGCGAAGGTTCTGCGATAAAAGATATTTCTACTTCATTAACACTATTAAAAAATCCTGTCTGTTTAAACTCTAATTCTTGATAACAATCAATGCTTGAATGAAAATTTGATGCTTGAATTTGCCCTTTTTCTACATCAACACGAGATAAGTGAAAACCGCACTGTTGCATGGCTTCGATAAAAATGGTCATCGCAGGTGTTGGTAAAATTTGCAAATAATCATTATCTTTGGCATCAAGCCCCCAATCAACATCTAAATGAGTATAAATCCAAACTTGGGTTGTATTGTATGGTGCTGGTAATTCAGTTAATGGCGTGTCAAATGGCAACTGTACAGAAAAAGGAATTCGATGTTCTTGATGGGCGGATAGTTCAAAAGCATCACTAATTTGCCAATAATCAATACAAAGTTCCGTCATATATTCATGGTCGTGACCGACAACTTCAGCCGTTGTCATCAGCTTTAACGATAAACCATTGATTTTTTTATCACTAGAACCACCTTTAAAATAAATTTCACCTGTTAAAGTTTCGCCAGCTTGTAATGATGGATTATATAAAATTGTATCAACTTTAATTGCATCTAAACCTAAACCAGACATGAGTTTACCAAACATAATATTATCCTTATGTTAAATTATTTGGGATGATAAATAGCATATAAACGTTCTTGTAATTCGTCTATTGCCTGAATGCGAGAAAGCTGTTCTTGATTATCCCAGCCATTTTCCTGACGATAAATTAACTTTCTTTCTGTATGTCCATGTTTGCATTGCGTTTAATAATAAGTCGATTTCTGCCACAGATAAATTAATTTTTGCCATGATGTTTCCTTAAAAAACGTCCTTATTTGTAACACCTTAGTAACAGCTTGTAATATTTGCTTATTTTTTCATATCTATAATTAACTATCAACCATTTTTATTGGTGAATAACTGGGAAAAATTGGTTTATTATAAAAAAAACAGGTAAAATAGCGAACTTTGTTATTGATTACCCTTAGTGATAGTGAGCTATGTCTATACAACCAACCCTTTATTATCCAAAATCCAGCCAACAAATCGAACAAAATCAAGCAAAAGCTAACCCTAATCATATTCCAACGGCAGTTTTTCCATCACCAAACACGCCGATTTCTACCAATAAAATCCCCAAAATTGGTTTTGTTTCTTTGGGCTGTCCAAAAGCATTGGTAGATAGTGAACGCATTATTACAGAATTAACCAAAGAAGGTTATCAGGTAGCAAGTGATTATGACGGAGCAGATTTGGTCGTAGTAAATACTTGTGGATTTATTGAAACAGCAGTACAAGAATCGCTTGATGCAATTGGTGAGGCAATTTTACATAATGGAAAAGTAATTGTAACAGGCTGTTTGGGTAAAGATGCAGAAAAAATTAAAACCATGCACCCTGCAGTTTTGGCAGTCACAGGAGCCCATGCCTATGATGAGGTCATTAATGCCGTGACGCATCATGTTCCTAAGCCACAAAAAAACAAAATATATGACCCCAAAATCGATTTAATCAATGAGGCAGGCATTAAGCTCACGCCTAAACATTATGCCTATGTCAAAATTTCTGAAGGTTGTAATCATCGTTGCACTTTTTGCATCATTCCAAATTTACGAGGTGATTTAGTATCACGCCCCATTGATGAGGTGATGACAGAGGTCAGTGCATTAAAAAAAGCAGGAGTGAAAGAGTTATTAATTATTTCTCAAGATACATCGGCCTATGGTGTTGATTTAAAATATAAAACCAGTTTTTGGCAAGGTATGCCTCTAAAATCAAAATTTTATGATTTATGTGAAGCTTTAAACCGTTTGGGTATTTGGGTTCGTCTACACTATGTTTATCCTTATCCACACGTTGATGAGGTAGTCAAATTAATGAGCGAAGGTAAATTATTACCTTATTTAGACATTCCATTTCAACATGCCAGCCCAAAAATCCTAAAAGCGATGAAACGTCCTGCCCATAGTGAAAATGTGTTAGAACGTATTCAAGCATGGCGAAATATTTGTCCTGATATTGTCATTCGTTCAACTTTTGTCGTTGGCTTTCCAACAGAAACCGAAGAAGATTTTCAATATTTGTTAGACTGGTTAAAACAAGCCCGCTTAGACCGTGTTGGAGCCTTTACCTATTCAGAGATTGAAGGAGCCGTTGCAAATGACTTACCTGACCATGTGCCTGAAGCAGTAAAACAACAACGTTATGAACGATTAATGGCTTTACAACAACAAATTTCTGCTGAAAAATTACAAGAAAAAGTCGGCAAAACCTTGATGGTCTTGGTCGATGATATTGATATTGAAGAAAATATCGCTATTTGTCGTAGTTATGCAGATGCACCAGATATTGATGGTCATGTATATGTTGATAATATTGACGAAAGCGTAAAAATTGGTGAATTTATTACTGTCACCATTGATGAAGCCAGTGAGTATGATTTATTTGCCAGTTATACCCACTAAATGAATAATCTATTAGATTTGACTATTCAAATAATGGCATTTTTGTTAGAATTCTAACGTTTATAGCACATAAAATGATGAAAAAAGGTATCTTATGTCTGATAAAGCCCCACGTTATACTCGAATTTTGTTAAAATTGTCTGGTGAAGCCCTTGCTGGAAAAAATGATATGGGCATTGATAGTGCCGTATTAGATAATATTAGTTTAGCGATTGCTCATTTGGTTGGATTGGGCGTACAAGTTGGTATCGTTGTTGGTGGTGGCAACTTATACCGTGGTAGTCAATTACAAAAACAAGGGCTTGTTGGACGTGTGACTGGCGACCAAATGGGTATGTTAGCGACAGTCATGAATGGTTTAGCAATGCGTGACTCGCTAGAAAGACGTAATATCAAATGTCGTTTAATGTCAGCATTGCCAATTGGTGAAGTGACTGAAACTTACAGTAGCCGTAACGCTATTCGTTATTTAAAAAATAATGAAGTTTGTATTTTTGTAGCAGGTACTGGTAATCCATTTTTTACCACAGATACCGCCGCTTGCTTACGTGGTATTGAAATTGAAGCAGGCGTTATTTTAAAGGCAACCAAAGTTGATGGCGTGTATGATAAAGACCCAAGTAAGCATGATGATGCGACTAAATATGATGAATTGACCTTTGACCAAGTTTTAGAACAAAAACTTGGAGTCATGGACTTAACTGCAATCGCTCTTTGCCGTGAACATAATGTACCATTACAAGTATTTAACATGAGCAAACAAAATGCTTTATTAAATGTCGTCATGGGTGAAGCAGAAGGCACAAAAGTTTTCCATTAATTCATAGCGACACTTACACTAAATTTTATTTTAAGGATATGATGATGATTAACGAAATTAAAAAAGATGGTGAAAATCGCATGAAAAAAGCGATTGAGGCATTAGATAATGCGTTTAGCAAAGTGCGTACAGGTCGGGCCCACCCTGGTATTTTGTCCAGTGTTATGGTGTCGTACTATGGAGCAGATATGCCTCTAAACCAAGTTGCCAGTATTAATGTTGAAGACTCTCGCACCTTATTAGTTCAGCCATTTGACCGCAGTATGGTACAGGCGGTGGATAAAGCCATTCGAGAATCAGCATTAGGACTTAACCCAATTTCAGCCGAAGTTATTCGAGTGCCATTACCAGCATTGACCGAAGAAACTCGCCGTGATATGCAAAAACTTGCTCGTAACGAAGCTGAACATAGCCGTGTTTCTGTGCGTAATGCTCGCCGTGACATGAATAGTGAACTCAAAGCATTATTAAAAGATAAACAAATCAGTGAAGATGAAGAACGCCGTGCAATGGACGATATTCAAAAAATGACTGATAAATATATTGACACCATCGAGAAAAAATTAACAGCAAAAGAAGCTGAATTAATGGAAGTATAATGTCATTACATTTATCTGATAATCAATCATCACCATTAAAAGGTATGCCAAAACATATTGCCATCATTATGGATGGCAATAATCGCTATGCAAAATCCCATCAACTCGCCACAGGTGGTGGGCATTTTGCAGGTAAACAGGCATTAGACCCAATTGTTGAACATTGTGCCAGAATTGGTGTCAAAGTTTTAACGGTCTTTGCATTTTCTAGCGAAAACTGGCAACGTCCAGAAAATGAAGTAACATTATTGATGGCGTTATTGGAACAAACCATTCATGAACAATTACCACGAATGGAGCGTCATCAAATTCGTTTACGTTTTATTGGTAATCGTGCCATGTTATCACCACAATTACAAGCATTGATGACATATGCAGAAGAAACAACTGCAAATTTTACCAATATGACATTGGTAATTGCTGTTAGTTATGGCGGGCAATGGGATATTTTTAATGCAAGTAAATGTTTAGTCAAACAAATAATCACAGAAAATATTGATATTAATAATATTACACAAGAAGATTTTTCTCAGCATATCGCATTATCTGATTTACCTGCGGTTGATATGTTAATTCGTACAGGCGGAGATTATCGGATTTCTAATTTTTTACTTTGGCAAACTGCCTATGCAGAATTATTTTTTACTGAAACTTTATGGCCAGATTTTTCAACTGATGAGCTGGACAATATGATAGCGATTTTTATGGGGCGTGAACGTCGCTTTGGTAGAACCTCAGAACAAGTTTTGAGTCAAAACTAAATATCAAGAAAGGATAACCCCATGCTTGAACGCATCAGAACAGCTATTTTTTTGCTGATAATTGTTGGTATAGCGATGTTTGCCACACGTTCGCCAATATTAATTTTGTTATTGTTACTGGTGGGTGGTGGTGTTAGTGCTTATGAATGGGCAAAGCTCATGCCAAATTTTACGCATCAGCCTCAGAAAAAATTTGCTTATCAGTATGTTGGCTTAGTATTAGTGATTGTTGCTTTATCTCTTTGGTTATCAATTAGCTGGGGTATATGGTGGAGCATTGCTAGTATTATCTGGTTACTGGTCATAGGCTGGGTAAAACAATTTCCACATGGTACGCACGCATGGTATGGTAAAAAGTTATTCTTTATTGGTATAGTATTAATTAGTGCCACATTAACTGCCATGTATTATTTGTGGCAACAGTCTGCATGGTGGCTATTATATGTATTTTTACTGGTATGGTGTGCAGATAGTGGTGCATACTTTGTTGGGCGTAAGATTGGTAAACGTAAAATGTCACCAGCCGTTTCCCCAAACAAAAGTGTTGAAGGGTTAATCGGTGGTCTTGCTACAGGTATTTTAGTCGTTGTTGCGGTGAGTATTTGGTTTTCTAATTGGTCTTGGTTGGCATTAGGATTGTTTTTATTACTGTCATTAATCACGATTTTGATGTCAGTCTTTGGTGATTTATTTGAATCAATGCTAAAACGTCATGCAGGTGTCAAAGATTCTGGCTATATTTTACCTGGTCATGGTGGGGTTTTAGATAGAATTGATTCGCAATTATCAGCAATGCCGATTTTTGCACTAGGTTTTTGGTTGATGAATTATTTTGGAATTGTCAATATTTAAGATAAGGTGAAAATTTTGAAACAATTATCTAGCACCACGCCTTTAAAACGTATTGCCCTGCTTGGAGCAACAGGCTCAATTGGTGATAGCACGCTATCTGTCATTGCTCAACACCCAAACCGTTATCAAGTTGTTGGTGTATCAGGGTATTCTCGATTAGATAAATTACTAGAAATTTGTAAAAAATTTCGCCCAACTTGGGTTTGTGTACCTGCCCAATCTGCCTCAACATTTCAACAACAATTAAAAAATTCGCAATTAAACTGCCAAATTTTAATTGGGCAAACTGGACTCATTGAACTTGCCAGTATGCCAGAAGTTGATATTGTTGTCGCTGGCATTGTTGGCTCAGCAGGATTAGCCTCAACATTACAGGCAACGCAAGCAGGTAAAACGATTTTATTGGCGAACAAAGAAGCATTGGTAATGGCTGGCACACTCATGATGCAAACCGTTAGCCAATCAGGAGCAACTTTACTACCCATTGACTCAGAACACAATGCAATCTTTCAATGTTTACCAAACCGAGTTCAACAACTTCGTCACACCATTCATGAAGAAAATCAAGGTGTTAAAAAACTTTGGCTCACTGCATCAGGTGGACCATTTTTACATAAAACTTTTGCAGACATGCAAAATGCTAGTGTCGCTCAAGCCATCAAACACCCAAATTGGTCGATGGGTCAAAAAATTTCGATTGATTCTGCAACGATGATGAATAAAGGTTTAGAATTAATTGAAGCTAGCTTTTTATTTGACATGCCAGTCCGTGATATTGAAGTCGTCATGCACCCACAAAGTATTATTCATTCAATGGTTGAATATCGAGATGGTAGCTTTCTGGCTCAATTGGGTAGCCCAGATATGCGAACACCAATCGCTCATGCGTTGGCTTATCCTGACAGAATTGATAGTGGCGTAACAAGTTTAGATTTATTTAATATTAGCCAATTAGAATTTTTAAAACCTGATTTAGAAAAATTTAAATGTTTACGACTGGCATATCAAGCAATGCAGGCTGGCAATTATGCCACAATTACTTTAAACGCCAGTAATGAAATTAGCGTTCAAGCATTTTTACAACAAAAAATTCGCCTGACTGATATTGCTGATATTAATGAACATGTATTATCTAAAATTACTGCAACAACCATTAGGCATTTGGAAGATATTTTGGCAGTGGATAAACAGGCACGGGCTATTGCCAATGAGGAAATAAATAAATGTCGATAATTTTGATTATTTTAGCGGCAATCGTTGTTTTAGGACCACTAGTTGCCTTACATGAGTGGGGACATTATATCGTTGCTCGATGGTGTGGCGTAAAAGTTTTAACCTATTCTATTGGTTTTGGTCCAAAATTGTTAAGCTGGACTAGCAAAAAAACAGGCATTAATTATGCAGTATCAGCAATTCCTTTGGGTGGCTATGTAAAAATGCTAGATGAGCGAGAAGGCGAAGTCAAAGATAGCGAAAAGCATTTAGCATTTAATAATCAAAAACCATGGAAAAAAATCGCTATTGTCTCCGCTGGTCCTATCATGAATTTTTTGATAGCATTCGTATTGTTTTGGATATTATTTATTACGCCAACACAAACATTATCAACAAAAATTGGTAGTATTGTTCCCAGCTCGCCTGCCAGCCAATCAACGCTACAAGTTGGCGATGAAATTATTGCGATTGATAATAAATCTGTGTCAAGTTGGCAAGAAATTCTTTATGCTTTAGCCGACCGTATGGGGGAAACGGGTACAGTTTCAGTAAAAATCCATAATCAAACAGGTGACATCACACATCATGTACCTGTTGAACAATTTATGAAAGTGGAAGCAGGGAAAACTACTGACGGTTTGAGCAGTTTAGGTGTATTACCTTGGCAACCAACAATCTTACCTATCGTTGGCGAAGTTTTACCAGAGGGAGTTGCCTCTCGGCAGGGGTTACAAGTTGGCGATGTGATTAAATCAGTCAATGGGCAAGTCGTCAAAGATTGGTTAAGTTTTAGTAAAATCATTCGAGATAATCCTGAAAAACTACTGTCAGTGCAAGTAGAGCGAGCGGGCAAGCTAATTGAATTAGAATTAATTCCTCAAGTACATAAAGATGCGATGGGCAATCGTTACGGACAAATTGGGGCTGGGGTGAAACAATCAGAAATTCACATTCCAGCAGAGTATCAAAAAACTATTGTCTACGACCCTGTAACAGCTATCGCAAAATCCGCAGAAAAAACGCTTGATTTAAGTATCATGACGCTAAAATCTATGGGAAAAATGCTGACGGGATTAATTGGACTTGACAATATTTCTGGACCAATTACTATCGCTAAAGTTGCTAATCAAAGTTTTAGTATTGGCTGGCAAGCTGTATTATCGTTTATGGCAATGATTAGCTTAAGCCTTGCAGTACTAAATTTACTGCCAATTCCTGTACTTGATGGCGGACATATCGTTTACTATACAATTGAGGCTTTACGAGGTAAGCCATTATCTGATAATGTTCAGATGATTGGTATTAATATTGGGTTAATATTGCTTGCAGGTTTCATGTTGTTGGCGATTAGTAATGACATCAGCCGTCTATTCTAGTTTTTTCACAAGATGGCTAGACATTTGATAAAAATTAGCTTAATTTATGGCTATTTTTGAAAAACTTTAAATACAGCTAATAGTCTTTTTTAAATTTGGAAAACATATTATGCGAAACTCAGCTTTATTCGTTCTTGCACCGATAATGATGGTAGCACCATATGCACAATCCGCCGATTTTACTGTAGCGGACATTCAATTTCATGGTCTAGTTCGGTTATCTGCTGAGAGTTTATACCCGATTTTACCAATTAATGTCGGCGAAATTGCCAGCGAAGATGCCATCACTGCCAGTATTAAAGCATTATATGACACAGGCAATTTTGCTGACATTCGTGTTTCTCAAGTTGCAGATACACTTGTTTTTACTGTAGAAGAACGCCCTTTAATCGCCAAAGTAAGTTTTGATGGCAATAAAATTATTCCCAAAGATGCCCTAGAAGATGGTCTAAAACGCATTGGTATTGCTGAGGGAAAAACCCTAAAACAATCAACTTTAGTACAAATCGAAAACGAGTTACAACAACAATATAATCAACAAGGTTATTATAATAGTGATATTGAAGTCACCAAAACAGAACTAGATAATAACCGAGTGAGTTTAACATTCAAGTTTATGGAAGGTAAACCTGCTCGTGTGGTAAATATTAATATTATTGGCAATCAACACTTTAGTAGTCAAGCAATCAAAGATGCAATGAACATTAAAGAAACTTCATGGGTCAATATTTTAAGTAAATCTGACCGTTTTGCTAAAGAAAAGTTAGCAGGAAGTTTAGAAAACGTTACCGCCATGTATCAAAATGCAGGATTTGTTAAATTTAACATTAACAACGCAATATTAAACATCAGTCCAGAAAAAGACAGTGTGTTTATTGAAATTAATGTCACTGAAGGTGAACGTTATAAATTTGGTAAAGTAGATTTTCTCGGCAATCCAACGCTTGATAAGAAAAAACTACAAGAACAAATTACCATCAAATCGGGACAACAATACTCGCAACGACAAATTGTTGAAACCACACAAAATTTAAGCCGTCTATATGGTAATGATGGTTATTATTTTGCTCAAATTCGCCCTGTACCGCAAATCAATGATGAAACTAAAGTGGTTGATATGGATTTTTATATTGACCCAGCTCGTCCAATATATGTTCGCCGTATTAATTTTAATGGTAATACTAAAACTGCTGATGAAGTATTACGTAGAGAGTTACGACAGCTTGAGGGAGCTTTAGCATCAAATGAAAAAATAGACTTATCTCGTGCTAGACTATTAAGAACAGGATTTTTTAAAACAGTTAATGTCGAAACCAAACCTGTACCTAACACACCTGACCAAATCGATATTGATATCACGGTTGAAGAGCAACCATCAGGTAGTAGTACAGTTGCTGCAGGTTATTCTCAAAGTGGTGGTTTAACTTTCCAAGCAGGCTTAAGCCAAAAAAACTTTTTAGGCACAGGCAATCAAGTTAGTATTCAATTATCACGTTCAGAAACGTTAGATAGTTACCGTATTGGTTATGTAAACCCTTATTTTACCGTTGATGGGGTGTCACAAGGGGCGAGCGTATACCATCGAAAAACTAAATATGACAGCAAAAATATTTCTAACTATGTAACAGATTCATTGGGGGGTAATATTAATTTTAGTTACCCTGTTGATGAAACCAAAAGTGTCAGTGCAGGAGCAAATATTGACCGCACCACTATCCGTGCTGGTAATTCGTTAGCGATTGCAAATTTAAAGTATTTAAAAGACAATGATAGATTGGTTATTGATAATTATGGTGATTTAGGAGAACGCTTTAAAGCCAGCTATGATACCTATGGGGTCAATTTTGGCTGGAGTATGAATACATTAGATAGGGGCGTATTACCAACCAAAGGAATGTTACATAATGTTAATTTAAATTTATCTTTTGGTGATGCGACTTATCAAAAACTAATTTATGAGGGTAGTTATTATCGTCCTTTATTTAAAGGTACGGTATTAAGAGGCTACACAAAATTAGGTTATGGCAATGATTTACCATTTTGGGAAAACTTCTTTGCAGGGGGTTATGGTTCAGTACGAGGCTATGAAAACTATACCTTAGGTCCAAGAAGTAACCGTTATCTTAGCCCAGCAAATGACCCATATCCTGAGGAAATTGGTGGTAATGCGTTAGCCCAAGTGGGAACAGAACTCATCTTACCGATGCCATTTAAAGGCGACTGGGCGACACAAATTCGACCTGTGCTATTCTTAGAAGGTGCTCAAGTCTTTGATACTACGGGCAAAGAAAATGAAATCGTGACTATTAATGGCACAGATTATCCTTTGACATTAGGCAAAGATAACGATATGCGATTTAGTGTAGGGGCAGGCATTACTTGGATTACGCCAATTGGACCAATTTCATTAAGCTATGGCTATCCATTAAACAGCAAAGATACTGACCAACTAGACCGTGTACAATTTGAAATTGGACGTTTATTTTAAATATTAAGGTAATAAATATGTTAAGTAATATTAAATTATTGGGATTAATGATTGGCTTATCAACATTAACTATGACAACAGCCATGGCAAATAATGTTGCTGTTTGGAATTCTCAACAAGCAATTACCAATACTAATTATGCAAAGGCAAAATTAGCAAGTATTCAAGCTTCAATAAAACCAAAACAGCAACAATTAGAAAGCTATAAAGCGAATATTGAACGTTTACAAAAACAATTTGCCCAACAAAAAGATAAGCTGACAGACGCTCAAAAAGAAGAAATTAAAACCCAAATACAAAAAAATTTAGATAATTATACAGAAGTCGCTCAACAAATTCAGACCACGATTGAAGACAGCGAAACAGATATTTTTCAAAAAATTTCGCCAAAATTAGCAGGTATTCAAGAAACGATTATCAAACAAAAAAATATTGATATATTAATTGATAATACCACACGTGTGGTAAATTTTGTAAAACCTGAATGGGACGTTACTGCTGAATTTACAAAACAAATCAATCAACAAGTAAAATAGCATAGGAAAGTTGATGAAGTATTCTATTGATGAAATTGTGACGTTTTTAGGTGATATGGTCATCAACCAGCAGGCATTAAAACAACATTCATCTATGCAATTTATTGGCATTGCACCACTAGATACCGCATCATCGGAACATTTGGCATTTTTAGCGAACTCTCGTTATCAAGATAAGCTGACAAATACTCAAGCAGGGGCAGTGCTAGTGACAGAAACACAAGCCAATTTGTGTTCTCATACACTACCTATTATCGTAAAAAATCCTTATCTTGCTTATGCTCAATTAACACAATTATTTGTTTATCAAGCTAATATTTCCTTACCTATCATTCACCCAACCGCAATCATTGCACCAACAGCCACACTAGCAAATAACGTACAAATTGGGGCATATTGTGTCATTGGTGAAAATGTAAGTATTGGCGAGAATGGACAACTATCTTCACATGTGATTATTGAAGATAATGTCAGCATTGGGCAAAATTGCCAAATAAAATCTCATACTTTTATTGGTCATCATTGTCAATTAGGTGATAATGTTGAATTACATAGCCATGTTAGTATTGGCAATGAAGGGTTTGGCTATGCTCCCAAAGGTGATACCGCAACACAAGGTTGGCAAAAAATTCATCAGCTTGGACGGGTTATAATCGGTAATCATGTGCGTATTGGTAGTCAAACTTGTGTTGATAGAGGTGCATTAGGTGATACTGTCATTGATGACCATGTTATCATCGATAATTTGGTACAAATTGCTCATAATGTACAAATTGGAGCTGGTACAGCAATTTCTGGCTGTGTTGGTATCGCTGGTAGTAGTCGGATTGGTAAACGTTGTATTTTAGCGGGTGGCGTTGGTTTAGTTGGTCACCTTCATATTTGTGATGATGTGACAATTACAGGTATGACAATGGTAACAAAATCCATTAAACAAGCGGGTAGTTATTCATCAGGTACGCCCATGATGCCAACTTCGCTGTGGAAACGAGCATTAGTTGGTTTTAAAAAGTTAGCAAAATCAAATCATTAACAACAAAATTAAGAAATTTTTGCAATACTAGATAAAACCTAGTACAATGCTTGTCATATTTGCTTACAATTTTAGCAGATGCTACCATCACAAAGCTTTAAAGGAAACAACATGGATTTTGACAAACTAAATGAGGAAGATATTCTTGCATTACAACAACGTGGTGTTAAATTACCATTAAATATCAATGCTTTAAGAGAATATTTACCACATCGTTATCCATTTTTACTGATTGACCGTGTCACTGCATGCCGTCCTAATGAATGGATTACCGCTATTAAAAATGTCACTGTTAATGAACAATTTTTTACAGGACATTTTCCAGAGCAACCCATTCAACCAGGGGTATTAATGGTTGAAGCGATGGCTCAAGTGTCTGGCGTATTAGGGTTTATTAGTGAAAATAAAAAACCTGCTGATGGCTTTGTATACTTATTTGCTGGCATTGAAAAAGCTCGTTTTAAACGTCTAGTGATACCAGGTGACCAAATGGTGTTAAGAGCAACAAAGACCTTTGACAAACGTGGTATTTGTAAATTTTCTTGTACCGTTCATGTGGATAATGAATTAGCTGCTAGTGCAGAAATTATGCTGGCTCAATTATTAACTAGCCAAATAAATACTTAATTCGTCCATATATCAAAAAGCCAAACATAAAAGCTTATCATTCACAAAAAAGGTGCTACAATAGCCAAATTTTTAATAATATTAAAGGATTGCTGTATATGAGCATTCACCCAACGGCGATTATTGACCCAACAGCAGAGATTCACCCAAGTGCGACGATAGGTCCTTATTGTATTATTGGTGAAAATGTAAGTATAGACGCAGATACCATATTACATCGGCATGTTGTAGTCACCCGTGATACCCGTATTGGCAAACGTAATGAAATTTTTCAATTTGCAAGTTTAGGCGAAGACTGTCAAGATTTAAAATACCGTGGCGAAAAAACATGGTTAGAAATTGGTGATGATAATCGTATTCGAGAGGCTTGCAGTTTCCATCGAGGTACAGTTCAAGATAATAGCCTGACAAAAATTGGTAATCGTAACTTATTTATGGTAAATAGTCATGTTGCCCATGATTGTGTTATCGGTAATGATAATGTCATTGCTAACAATGTCGGTATCGCAGGACATGTGAAAATTGGTAATTATATCATTATTGGTGGTAATTCAGGCATTCATCAGTTTTGTCAAATTGATGACTATAGTCTAATTGGTGGGGCAAGTCTAATTTTAAAAGATGTATCAGCATTTAGTATGGTATCAGGCAATCCTGCCAAAAGTCATGGATTAAATGTTGAAGGTATGAAACGTAAAAATTGGTCAAAACAAACCATTGAATATTTAAAGCAAGCATATCAGGTGATTTTTCGCTCAGGATTAACAACGACTCAAGCGATACAGCGTTTAGAAAATGGGCTGTTAATTGAAGAACCTAAAATTCAGCTATTAATCAATTCGTTAAACAAAAGTCAGCGAGGAATTATTCGCTAAATCAATCGTTAATCCATTATTCAAACGTTAAAAAGACCTAAATTAGCTAATCAGGTCTTTTTTGCAAAATTTTTAGCCATATTAACAATATGTATCAAAAATTTTTAAACTTATTTAGTAGTTATAGATATAACACTTTATCTAAACACCGCCTATATCTTTACTACTTAATCTTTAAATAAAATCAACATATGTCTAATCACAAACTATTAACACCATTAAAAATCGGCAATCAAACAATCACAAATCGGCTGATAGTTGCTCCGATGGCAGGCGTTACGGATAATCCATTTCGGCGACTTTGCAAGAAATTTGGTGCAGGACACGCTGTGAGTGAAATGATTATTGCTGATACAGCGTTATACGCTCGACAAAAATCATTATATCGTGCCAATTTTGATGGCGAAATTGCTCCAATTTCTGCTCAAATTGCTGGTGCAGACCCTGAAAAATTAGCAGAAGCTGGGCGATTTCAGGTGGCAAATGGCGCCCAAATTGTTGATATTAATATGGGTTGTCCTGTAAAAAAAGTTTGTCGTAAATTAGCAGGTTCAGCATTATTACAAGATGAAGATTTAGTTGCTCGTTTATTGGAAACAACAGTGAATGCTGTTGATGTACCTGTAACGTTAAAAACTCGCTTAGGCTATGAAAATGGCAAGGAAAACATTTTACGCATTGCCAAAATTGCCGAAAATGCAGGTATTTCAGCGATTGCCATTCATGGACGTACCCGAGAAGATAAATACGGTGGGCAAGCCCGTTATGAATTAATTGCTGAAGTGAAAAAAATTCTAAATATTCCTGTTATCGTAAATGGCGATATTGATAGCCCTGAAAAAGCAAAACAAGTATTAGAGCAGACCAATGCTGATGCGATAATGATTGGACGAGCAGGACAGGGTCAGCCTTGGATTTTTCGTGATATTGCTCATTATTTACAAACTGGAGAAAAATTGCCAGCACCCACTATTGATGAGTTAAAAACAATTGTTCTAACCCATCTTGATGAATTATATCGCTTTTATGGTGAATACTCAGGTTGTCGCATTGCCAGAAAGCATATTGCGTGGTACACATCAGGCATTGTCAATTCTAATATGTTTCGCCAAGCAATGTATCAAGAAGAAAGCACCACAGGGCAGTTTAAAGTTGTTGAACAGTTTTTAAGTCAGGCTTTGTATGAAAATTAAAGCACTGTTTTAATTGTTTTAGCCTCATCTAATGCTTTATATAAATCATTAACTTGTTGGGCATTCGTTAAATAGACATTGGCACGAATAGAATGAAAACGTCCTGTGCGTGATGGATTGACAACCAAGCTGGCTAAATCAAAATCAGGAAATAATGTTGCCAAAATTAATTTTACTTCATTCAATAATGTTTCTTTTTCACCCTCATGACCGATGATGCTTAATGGATAATTCATCGGAAATTGCCACAATTCTGGATTTTGAATATCAGTTTTTTTCGGTTGCATTGTTTATCCTTTTAGTTGATAAATTGGGCTGATTGTACAACCCAATATATTGTATTAACACGCTTTTTACAATTAATCATTTTCTAAGAATGAACGTAAATGTTCTGAACGTGAAGGGTGACGCAATTTGCGTAAGGCTTTGGCTTCAATTTGGCGAATACGTTCACGAGTCACATCAAATTGTTTGCCTACTTCTTCTAAAGTATGGTCTGTTGCCATATCTATCCCAAATCGCATTTTTAATACTTTGGCTTCTCTTTCAGTGAGATTACTCAACACTTCTCGAGTTGCTTCTTTTAAACCTGCAGCAGTTGCTTCATCGACAGGGCTACTGATGCTCGAATCTTCAATAAAATCACCCAAATGCGAATCTTCATCATCACCAATTGGGGTTTCCATCGAAATCGGTTCTTTAGCGATTTTTAACACTTTTCGTACTTTAGCTTCGTCCATGTCTAAACGTTCACCAAGTTCATCAGGGGTAGGCTCACGTCCCATTTCTTGTAACAATTGACGAGATACTCGATTAATTTTATTAATCGTTTCAATCATATGCACTGGGATACGAATGGTACGGGCTTGGTCAGCAATTGAACGAGTAATTGCTTGACGTATCCACCATGTCGCATAGGTGGAAAATTTATAACCTCGGCGATATTCAAATTTATCGACCGCTTTCATTAAGCCGATGTTACCTTCTTGAATTAAATCTAAAAATTGTAATCCACGATTGGTATATTTTTTAGCAATAGAAATTACTAAACGTAAGTTTGCTTCAACCATTTCTTTTTTAGCTCGGCGAGCTTTCGCTTCACCAATTGACATACGGCGAGCAACATCTTTCATTTCGTCAATGTTCATGTCAAGCTGAATTTCATGGTCACGAATACGTTGCTGTAAACGTAATACATCATCTAATACTCGTTCTAAACTATCAGCAAATGCTGGCTTGCCTGCAATACGATTGGGCAACCAGTCAAGGTTTGCCTCATTATTTGGGAAGGTTTTACGAAATTCTTCACGAGGCATTTTTCCACGTCTAATCACAAGTTTCATAATTTGACGCTCTTGTTTACGCACATCTTCATAGACGCTACGCATTAATGCCATGATGTTATCAGCAACACGACTATTTAATTTAAACACCATAAAGCAATTTGCTAACTGGGCGTAAGCTTCTTCTGCTTCAGGACTGTTTCGTCCATGCTCTGCTACAGCTTGGCTTGCAATTAAAAATAAGCGTTCTAATTCTTCAAAACGTACTTTCACCTCTTCTGGGTCAAGTCCGCTAGTATCGTCTGCATCACTGTCTTCATTAATATCAGCTTCATCTAAATCCTCAATTTCGTCTTCATGACTATCATCAAGGTCTACATCATCAATGATTTTTTTACTTTTAGCCGATAAAATTGGCAAATCTAGTTCTGTTGCTTCGTTTTCTAGCAAACTTAAATCGGTATCTTCTGGGTCTAAAAAGCCCGTAATAATATCAGAAACCTTTTTTTCACCTTCAAATGTTTGTTTATACTCTTCAAGCACCATAGCGACAGTGCCAGGCCAGTAAGTCATTGCATATTGTACATCTCGAATACCTTCTTCAATGCGTTTAGCAATGGAAATTTCACCTTCTCTAGTTAATAAATCAACCGTTCCCATTTCTCGCATATACATACGTACAGGGTCAGTTGTTCGTCCTGGTTCAGATTCCACTGATGCCAAAACTGCCGCCGCTTCATCAGCAGCAATATCATCACTGTCGCCCTCATCACTCATCAAAATGTCATCATCATCAGGGGCAACTTCAAAAATTTTAATACCAATATCGCTAAGCATCTGAATGATGTCTTCGATTTGGTCGCTTTCCGTTACAGAATCGGGGAGTTGGTCGTTAATTTCTGCATAAGTTAAGTAACCTTGTTCTTTACCAAGCTGAATGAGGGTGGCAAGTTGAGAGGTAGAATGTTCGCTCATAAGGGCTCACTTTATCAATCATGTTGATTTAAATTAGGATTAGCAAAAACCTGCCCATTTAATCATTGCTTTTGTCGAAATTAGATGATAACAGGTTTTAATACGAAACCTAACATTATAGCGTATAATATGGGGTTGTATCGTAAATAATAAAGCGTTTCATGTAAAAAAGCCTAATGTTCATCTAAAGATATTTGTAACACGCCAAAAACCTGACAGCTACACGGCAAAATTTCATCTTCTTCCAATAATGCCAATGGCTCTTGAAAATAACGAATATCTACCTGACCAATGGTTGAACATTTTACTTTACACGTCCCACAATAACCACCACAGCACTCATAACGAGCAGGATAACCTGCCCGTAATAAACCCCGCAATAATGTTTCGCCCTCATGTAAATAAAATTTTGATTGTTGTGTAAAAATCCATGCCATAGTTAATTTATTTTATCCTATCAGTTATAACTCAAAATCATCAAAAGCATTTTCGCCAAGCTCTGCATCAATTTGCCCAACTAAATAAGAAGTAATTTCAGACTCTTGCGGTGCAACTTGTACATTATCAGAAGATAACCATGCGTTAATCCACGGAATAGGATTGGTTTTTGCATTAGCAAAAATTGACGGTAAACTTAACGCTTCCATACGCAAATTAGTAATATATTCTACATACTGAGATAAGATATTGTAATTTAACCCTATCATTGAACCATCTTTAAACAGATATTTTGCCCATGCTTTTTCTTGCTCTGACGCTTGACGGAAAATTTCAATTGCTTGTGCTTGGCATTCTTTGGCAATTTCTACCATCTCTGGGTCGTCTTTACCCAGTTGCATTAGGTTTAAAATATGTTGTGTGCCATTTAAATGTAATGCTTCATCACGGGCAATCATTTTGATAATTTTGGCATTGCCTTCCATTAATTTACGCTCAGCAAAGGCAAATGAACAAGCAAATGACACATAAAAACGAATGGCTTCTAAAACATTAATTGCCACTAAGCATAAATATAATTTTTTCTTAAGTTCTCTTAAGGTAATATTTACCAGTTTTTGTTTGATTTGATAACGACCTTCACCGTATAAGTTATAAATTTGGGCAGATTGATACAAATCATCATAATATTTTGCAATATCATTTGCTCGTTCTAAAATATAAGGATTATCAACGATATCTTCAAAAATTATACTAGGGTTATTGACCACGTTACGAATAATATGTGTGTAACTGCGAGAATGAATTGTTTCTGAAAATGACCATGTTTCTATCCATGTTTCTAGTTCTGGGATAGATACCAATGGTAATAAAACTACATTTGGACTACGCCCTTGAATAGAGTCAAGCAATGTTTGATATTTAAGATTACTTAAAAAAATATGTTGTTCATGGGCAGGTAAATTGGCAAAATCTAAACGGTCTTTTGATACGTCAATTTCTTCAGGTCGCCAAAAAAACGATAATTGTTTTTCAATCAGCTGCTCAAAAATTGCAAATTTTTGCTGGTCATAACGGGCAACATTGACAGGTTGCCCAAAAAACATCGGCTCAATCAAAGGATTGTTTTTGGTTTGACAAAAAATCGAATAGGTCATAATGATTATATCTACTCAAAATAGGGTTAAAATTTAATGGGTTATCTTATAACGTACATGCACCACCAGCACAGCCAGTCGCTAAATCTTCTTGAGCATCATTCGCATGGTCACGTGTGTTATGATAATATAAAGTTTTAATACCCAATTTATATGCCATGAGTAAATCTTGAATTAATACCTTCATTGGTACACGCCCATCATCAAAACGTAACGGGTCATAGCTCGTATTGGTTGAGATACTTTGGTCAATAAATTTTTGCATCACGGCGACCAGTTTTAGATAACCGTTATTATTTGGCATTTGCCAAAGTAATTCATATTGATGTTTTAATTTGTCAATATCTGGTACAACTTGTTTTAGGATACCATCTTTTGATGCTTTCACTGATACTAAGCCTCGAGGTGGCTCAATACCATTTGTTGCATTAGCAATTTGGCTTGATGTTTCTGATGGCATTAAGGCGGTCAAGGTTGAATTGCGTAACCCATGGGTGACAATATCTGCTCGCAATGCTTCCCAATCAAAATGTAAAGGTTCTTGACAAAAGCTATCAATATCTTTTTTATAGCTGTCAATTGGTAAAATCCCCTGTGAGTAAGTGGTTTCATGAAACGCTGGGCAAGCCCCTTTTTCTTTAGCCAGTGTATTAGAAGCTTTTAATAGATAATATTGTAAAGCTTCAAAAGTACGATGCGTTAGACCAATTGCATTATCATCAGAATATTTAACACCATTTTTTGCTAAAAAATAGGCATAGTTAATCACGCCAACCCCAAGTGTACGGCGGTTCATCGAGCTATTTTCAGCAGCTTTCACAGGATAATCTTGATAATCAAGTAACGCATCTAATGCTCGCACTACCAATTCCGCAGGCTCTTCAATGTCATTGACCGTATTAATTTCACCCAAATTAATCCCTGACAAAGTACATAATGCAATTTCACCTTTTTCATCATTGATATTATCTAAGTGTTTTGTTGGTAAGGTAATTTCCATACATAAGTTGGATTGGCGGATAGGTGCAAAGTTGGGATTAAATGCACTGTGTGTATTACAATGGTCAACATTTTGAATATAAATCCGCCCTGTACTCGCTCGCTCTTGCATCATTAGGCTAAATAATTCTTGGGCTGGAACTTGACGTTTACGGATATTTGGGTCATTTTCATATTGTTGATATAAACGTTCAAACTCGGCTTGATTAGCAAAAAATGCTTCATACAATCCTGCTACATCAGAGGGTGAAAATAGCGTAATATGTTGATTTTTAATCAAACGTTGATACATGGTTTTATTAATTTGTACCCCATAATCCATATGACGGACACGATTATCCTCCACCCCACGATTATTTTTTAATACCAATAAATTTTCAACTTCTAAATGCCACAATGGATAAAATAAAGTCGCCGCACCACCTCGAACGCCACCTTGTGAGCAACATTTTACGGCTGTTTGAAATAATTTATAAAATGGAATACAGCCCGTATGCTGAGCCTCGCCATGACGAATTGGACTACCTAATGCCCGAATACGCCCTGCATTCACGCCAATTCCTGCACGTTGTGAGACATAACGTACGATTGCACTGGTGGTTGCATTGATACTGTCTAAACTATCATCACATTCAATCAATACACATGAGCTAAATTGACGAGATGGTGTACGCACGCCCGCCATAATTGGGGTTGGCAATGAAATTTTAAACAATGAAGTCGCATCATAAAAACGTTTGACAAAATCTAAGCGTTTGGACGGTTCATATTTTGCAAACAAACACATACCAACCAGCATATATAAGAACTGTGGGCTTTCAAATACTTGCTTGGTGACTCGGTCTTGCACCAAATATTTACCTTCCATTTGTTTGACTGCCGCATATGCAAAATTTAAATCCCGACTATGCTGAATATAATCATTTAATTCGTTAAACTCTGCTACGCTATAATCTTGTAAAATATGTGCATCATATTTGCCATCACGGGTTAATTTTTTAACATGGGCGTATAAATGTGGTGGTTCAAATTGTCCATAAGCGATTTTGCGTAAATGAAAAATTGCCAAACGAGCCGATAAGTATTGATAATCTGGCGTTTCTACTGAAATCAAATCCGATGCAGATTTGATAATCGTTTCATGAATACTTTTTGTTGTAATCCCATCATAAAATTGAATATGTGATTTCATCTCAACTTGAGATACTGACACATTATGTAAACCTTCTGATGCCCATTCAATCACTTGATGAATTTTATCTAAGTTTATCGGCTCAAAACGACCATCGCGTTTTTGCACTTGCATATGTTCAAATTTAATCATGGGTATTTTCCTTGTTTTAAACTGTTAAATTATTTTTATACATCATATGGCATGATTTCATCATCTTTAACAGTTTTGTGGGTAAAAAACAGAAACAAAACACCCCCTAACCATAAAAAGAGGTTTTCTTTATATGGTGAAATTTTACTAGATATAGGGGGTAAGATTTTTAGCATGTACAATATAGACTATATTTTTTTATTTTTCTAGCTTGTATTTTTTCTCGTTTTGTGAAACAAATTTGTCCTATCAATTTTTACTTTGCAAAGACCTTTCTGTTTATCAAGCATATCAAGGCTTATTCACAAGTCAAGGTCATTCATCGGATTTTAAATTTTAATTGTTTGACAAGTTTTGCTGAAATTTTCTCATTTTTTTATACAAAAAAACACAAATAAATAATAAAAATATTTTATATATCTATCACTTAATTAAACTAATTATCATATTTTTCCATGCGATATAATCCATGTAAATTATTCAGATATAAGCCAACAATAATCATGATAACACAAATAAACACCATATATAATAATGGGATAAATGATAAATAAGCGGTCGCATATCCTACTAACAATGCCGTGAGTATACTTGTTAATACATAAGTCATGTTATAACAAAAAGAGATACCACTAAATCGCACTTCGGCAGGAAACAAACGAATACAGATACTGGGTATCATTCCAATGATACCAGAACAAAAACCTAAAAAGGCATAACCTAAAAATAAATAATCACTACCGTTATTAATATAATTAAAAAATACTAAACTGCTAGTAATTAATGCAGTGCAACCAACCATTAATAACGTACCTGAATTAATACGGTCAGCTAAATAACCAAAGGTGACACAACCTAAAATCATAAAAAATGCCCCAAGCCCACTGGCAATGTTAATGACATTACTTTCAATATCAAAATATATCTCGCCAATATTTGGCAGTAGTAGCAATACTATCGAAAATAAACTGACTGTAAACCACGCTAATAAAAATGTTGTACATAATCCATAACGATACTTACGAAAAATCACTCGCAGTGGATAGCCTCGCACGATTTTTTGTTGGCGTTTTGCGTTTAACCAAACTGGTGTTTCTGTCAAGTGTCGGCGTAACATCAATACCAAAAATGACCCCAACCCTCCAATCAAAAACGGTATTCGCCAACCATAGTCAATCATCTGTGCTAATGTTAATAATTTGGTTAAAGAGTGCATTAATATACTGTTTAGTATAATTGACAGTACTAATCCTGCCATTAATGCACCACTTGCCAGCCCAATATGACTTCGAGGCACTTGTTCTGCGACATACACCCACGAAATTGGTATCACGCCACCAAACGCAAATCCTTGTATTAACCGTAATAACAAAAATAGCATTAATGCCAAACTACCAATATGTTGATATGTTGGTAATAATGCAATTGACAATGTAGAAAAAGCAATCATTGCCCAGCTAAAGATTAGCATTTGCCTTCTACCAAAACGGTCGCCAATATCGGCAATAATCATACCGCCTACCAAGCGAAAAATATAGCTTGAGGTCACAATACCTAAAATACTCAATATTTTAAGCCAATCTGGTAATTGACTTGGAAAAAAAGCCTGAAAAATATATTCAATAAAATATATATGGGCAATAAAATCAAAGCAAGCCAATGAAGAACCAATAATTATCAAAAAAATAATGCTTTTTTCGCTAGGTTTTAACTCCCGTAGCTCGTCTGTTTGATGATGAAAAAATGGCATGAATTCTCACTTGCAAAACAACATGGGCAAATTTGACAGAAATTTTACCTAACCAATTGGAAAAACTTTGTAATTCATTGTTACAATAGCCAATCTATTGGCAAAAAAGAAAATAATTGTACCCAAACTAAGTTAATTATTGACATATTAGGCTCATTTTGGCTGACATGGAGCTTGGGCGGATTGCCTTGTATGGTTTGCCATGCCAACGTATCAGCTGGTGTTAAAACTACTTGATAAGCATCTGTGAGTAAATTTTTACCAATCATTGCGTGCATTTGTTCAACCAGTTTGCTATCGTAAATGACCACGCCAAGTTCTGTATTAATGTTTGCTGAACGTGGGTCTATATTATAAGAGCCAATAAATGCTTTTTCATTATCTACGGCAAAGGCTTTTGTATGTAAACTTGTTGATGATTTTAGTTGAAATGAACGTTCTTTTTTTTGCTTATTTTTCGTTTTATTTTGTTTCAAAATTGGATTTGCGGTTGATTTTAACTCATAAATTTCTATGCCTGCCTTTAACAAATCACGGCGAGTTTCACTATAGCCTGCATGTACTGCTGATACATCTGTGGCATCAAAAGAATTCGTTAAAATTTTTATTTTTACTCCCTGATTTGCCAATTTTACCAAATCTTTTACGCCTTGACGTGTTGGCACAAAATATGAAGAAATCATGGTAAATTGACGTTTTGGCTTGCCAAAAGTTTTTCGTAACTGATTGACTAAATTATAATTTTTATCATCTTTTTTTAGTAGTTTATTGACATCATCAGCCTTAAACTCAATTTTTACCCAACGAAATGGCACTTTTCCTGTGAGTTTCTTTTTATCAAAGTGGCTTGTAAAACTTGTATTTTGATATAATGACGCAGTATTTTTTAACGTACTATCAATATTCGTTGGATAAATTTTATCTAATGTTTGGATAAAATATTGTTCTGTTTTTAAGTTTTCATCACTGGTTGCAGGTTTAATTAACGCATCAATATCATAGGATAATCGACTATTCCAATAGCCTTCAAAACTTTCATCAATATCTTGAACGACTTTACCAATCAGTAACACGTCTAAATCAGAAAACACTTCATCTTTATCATCTCGCAAATACATATCACCAATATTACGCCCGCCAATAATCGATAATTGTTTATCAAAAGTCATGCTTTTATTGTGCATACGCCGATGAAAACGAGGAAAACTCGTTACAAAATTCATTGGCATCAGCTTACGTTGTTTTTTTGGGTTCATCAGCCGAACAGCGATATTTGGGTGTTGAGCAAAAGCCAATAATTGTTGGTCAAGTTTTGGATTAGTATTTAAATCATCAAGTAATAATCGTACTTTTACCCCACGATTTGCCGACTGATATAAATCTTTGAGTAATAGTTGTGATGCTTCATCATTATGCCAAATATAATATTGTACATCAATGCTATGTTCAGCAAGATTGGTCAAAATACTACGAGAGGCTAAAGCATCAAATCCAGAGATAATCGGATAATATCCTGAAATATTTTTTGCAACATTTTGAGTGACTTTGGCAGTTAAATTGGATTTTTTGATGTCAGTAGTGGATTGCTGAATACTTTGAGTGATTTGCTGACTTTTTAGTAAATGATTGTTAGCTGGTAGCTGTTGGCAAGCGGTTAAAAATACACTTATCATCAGCCATAGGCTTAGCATCATGCTGTCTTGCCAACCGTAAACTATCACCTTTTTCATATTAGCCAATCACCTTATTTGTTAATTATCACAAATTGTGCAAACTATAATATTATTTAGGTTTATTTGACAAGCTTCTGAGCTTCATTTCTTAATTTTCTATTCATCAGCTTTCTATGAAGTCGCATTCTTAGAACTTTTCCATAAGCTAAACTAACAAATATCACAATACAAATTGGTAACACCAAGGCAAAATAGCCAACTTGTGTATATAAAAACGCCCCAACAACGCCACCGCCACAAAAGCAATACCACATTACCGCTTGAAACATGACCATTTTTTTATTAATTTTTCTACCCGCCAACCAATTACCAATCGCTGACCCCATGTCTGATGTCAAACCTGTTAAATGTGTCGTACGTATCACCGCTCCGCTATAAGTTGCGACCATAGAATTTTGTAAACCACACGCCATCGCAGCAAATACCTGTCCCCAAAACAAATGCTGATGAAATAAAACTAAACTTATCATGAGTAATACAGCCTCAATTGACAATGCTCGACCATATCGGCGACCTGCTTTTAATGAAGTGCTACCAACGACATAACCGCTGATAACTGCACCAAATAAAAATGATAACAATACTGTGCATACCATCAAAAGTTTTTGCCAATTATAGTCCGCCATCGCCACTGCAAATAAAGTGACATTACCTGTGACGTGTGAAACGGATAAATGGGTAAAGCCAACCAAAGTGGTACTGTTAATACAGCCAGCATTAAAGGCTAATATACAACCGCCCCATAAAATCCACTTTGGTAACTTTGCTAGCATAATTTATCCAAACATTGAAACATGAAAATTAACATAATAAATAAAAGCTAGGACAGCGAATGACTATCCTAGACTTTAAAATTCGTGATAATTTTGTTAAAAAATTTGTTTATTCGTCATCTTGCATCATGATTTTTTCACTTAATGCCACCGTGTTAAACCCTGCATCAACAAATAAAATTTCACCTGTAATCCCTGATGCCCATGGTGATAATAAAAATAAGCTGGCATTGCCGACTTCTTCGGTGGTGACATTGCGACCTAATGGGGCGATTTTTTCGTTTGTATCCAACATTCGGCGAAATGACTTGATACCGCTGGCAGCAAGCGTACGAATTGGACCTGCAGAAATAGCATTGACACGAATACCATCTTTACCTAGCGAGCTAGCTAAATAACGTACACTGGCTTCTAAACTGGCTTTTGCCAAGCCCATCACATTGTAATTTGGTAATACAGAAATACTGCCTTCATAAGTGAGCGTTAATAATGAGCCTTGACGTTTGGCTAACAATGTTCGGCTGGCTTTTGCTAAGGCAACAAAGCTATAGCTACTGATGTCATGAGCGATTGCAAAACCTTCACGTGTAGTCACTTCAGTAAAGTCACCGTTTAGCTGTTCGGCTGGGGCAAAGCCAATTGAATGTACGACACCATCAATGCCATCTTGCCAGTGTTCGGCAATTTTGGCAAAACATGTTTCAATTTCGCTATCAGAACTAACATCGCAGGCAAGAATTAATTCTGCACCAAATTTTTCGCCTGCCATTTCGACACGACTTTTTAATTTCTCATTTGGATAGGTCAAAATTAATGAAGCCCCTTCTCGGTGCAGTGCTTCGGCAATACCCCAAGCAATTGATAATTTACTGGCGATACCAGTCACGACAAAGCGTTTTCCTTGTAACAGCATGATTGTTCCTCTTGTTTCATTCCGAATGATAATTTATCGCTCGGGGATTTTGCAAAAGTTTAGCGTTTTTAATTACCATTTTAGTAAAAATCACTTTACAAATCGAATTGAAACGCTAAGCTATAGCTTTTTTAGACAATTAGATATTTTACCATGAATAATGCTGAAGTTTATAGACATTTAATCGCTTCAACAGGCGAAGATTTATCTCGAGAGGGTTTGTTGGCAACGCCAGAACGGGCATCAAAAGCATTTGCTTTTTTAACGCAAGGCTATCAGCAAAATCTTGACGAAATTGTCAATGGGGCAATTTTTCCGACTGATAATAATGAATTGATTTTAGTAAAAAATATTGAGTTTTATTCGCTGTGTGAGCATCATTTGTTGCCGTTTTATGGGATTGCTCATGTGGCATATTTACCCAATGATAAAGTGATTGGTTTGTCAAAAATGGCTCGAATTGTGGATATGTTTGCTCGGCGGTTACAAATTCAGGAAAATTTGACCAAACAAGTCGCTCAAGCGGTGATGGATACCACAGGAGCAAGGGGAGCTGGGGTAGTAATGGACGCATCGCATATGTGTATGATGATGCGAGGGGTAAATAAACAACAGTCATCGACCCGAAGTATTTCGCTGTTAGGTGAGTTTAAACATAATGCCCAAGCCAGACAAGAGTTTTTAATGACGATTGCTAATGTCTAATGATTTGTTGGGTTTTTGTAGACAAGGGTGAACTCCCGCTTTTTTTATTTTAAAAACACCTTTTTTCAAGATTGGGATAAAGGATAAGCTGGGATAAATCCCAGCCTACTAAATATTAATAAAAATACTATTTATTCATTGACAAATGCAATTTTGGTCAAGCCTGCCTGACTTGCTGTCGCTAACACTTGGGCAACCATATCATATTTACCTTGTTTATCCGCTCGTAAATGAATTGATGGATTTTTGCCTGTTTTAGCCTGCTGTTCAAAGCGTTGTTGTAATTCTTCAAGGCTCACCGCCTCATTATCCCAAAAAATCCCTGCATCTTTATCAATGCTCACTTGAATAATTTCAGGTGGTTGTTCATTCACACTTGCACTGGTTTTGGGTAAATCTAATGGTACTGTTGGATTTAACACAGTTGCCGTCACTAAAAAGATTATCATTAATACCAGCATAATATCAATCAGTGGAATGAGGTTCATTTCATTCATACCTTGATTGTCGTCATTACCTAATTGAAATGCCATAATTTTTTAACCTTGTTATTGATTTGCTGGGACTGCGTTTTTAGTAAACAATTCATTACCTGTTGCAGATTGATTATTGGCTGTTGTCTGTGTTACAAAATTTGGCAACATGGTTTTGGCAAGAATAGCATGAGCAGTATCATTGGCTTGATGTAATGCTTTACGGTTCATTCGCATAGCAATATTATAAAAAATCACCGCTGGAATTGCCACTGCTAGACCTAATCCTGTCATAATCAATGCCTCACCTACAGGCCCAGCCACTTGCCCAAGTCCAGCTTGTCCACTTTGCCCAATGCTATGCAATGCGTGAAAAATCCCCCAAACTGTTCCAAATAAACCAATAAATGGAGCAATTGTTGCTGTTGTCCCCAATACTGACAAACCTCGCTCGCTATCATATCGATAACGTCCAATCGCTTGTAATAATATTTGTTCAACTAATGTTTTACGATTTTCAGGGGTAAGTTGTGCCAAATCGTTATATTTTACTTGTACTTGTTTATCTAAATCATTGGCAATATTTTTTGCCATCTGATTACTTTGTTTTAAACGTAAAATACCAACAACCCAAGATGCAATAGATAAACCAAATAATGCAAAAAATAGGGTTTTGGTGATGGCATCGGTATATTGCCAGTATTGTGCAAAATCCATAAAAACTCCGTTTATATGTCAAATTAAAAAAATATGTTCGTTAAAACCATGATTTAATTATGGTTTTTTATAATCTAAAGAAATATTTACAATACCTATCACTGGTACACCGTCTTTGGTAAATGGTTTCAAACGCCCACTACGGATATCATTTTGAGCCGTTTTGTCAATGATTTTATTACCCGATGAACTAACGACAGATACTTTAGTAATTGTACCTTGTGTATTGACAGTTAATGCTAAAGTAACGGTTAATACTTCGCCATCTGCTACCCGAGAAAGTTCACTAGGCGGAAAGTTTGTTCTTGGACGTTTTGCCCAGCTTGCCTGCCCCGATGAAAAATGTACAGGTGTGTTTGATTCGCGTTCTTTAGCTTCTCTCGCCTCACGCTCTTTGGCTTCTCTTGCCTCACGCTCTTTAGCTTCTCTTGCCTCGCGTTCTTTAGCTTCTCTTGCCTCACGTTCTTTAGCTTCTCTTGCCTCACGTTCTTTGGCTTCTCTTGCCTCGCGTTCTTTGGCTTCTCTTGCCTCACGTTCTTTAGCTTCTCTTGCCTCACGTTCTTTAGCTTCTCTTGCCTCACGTTCTTTAGCTTCTCTTGCCTCACGTTCTTTGGCTTCTCTTGCCTCACGTTCTTTAGCTTCTCTTGCCTCACGTTCTTTGGCTTCTCTTGCCTCGCGTTCTTGAGTTTCTCTTGCTTCGCGTTCTTTAGCTTCTCTTACCTCGCGTTCTTGAGTTTCTCTCGCTTCACGTTCTTTAGCTTCTCTTGCTTCGCGTTCTTGAGTTTCTCTCGCTTCACGTTCTTTAGCTTCTCTTACCTCGCGTTCTTGAGTTTCTCTCGCTTCACGTTCTTTAGCTTCTCTTACCTCGCGTTCTTGAATTTCTCTCGCTTCACGTTCTTGAGTTTCTCTTACTTCACGTTCTTGGGCTTCTCTTGCCTCACGTTCTTGAGTTTCTCTTGCCTCGCGTTCTTGGGTTTCTTTTACCTCAGGTTTTGTTTCTTTAACTTTTTGCGTTTGAACAGGTTCTGGCGTTGGGGTAGGTTGTTCAGGTAATGGCTCAGATTTCAAAGGCTGGGCTTTAGTTATTGTTGCAGGTGGCAAAACAACAGGTTTTAACTCTGATTGAGTCGGTTCTGCAGTAGTTTGTTTTGCCTGTTTTGTATTTAATGTTGTTGGTTCAGGTAACGGCTTGACTTCCTCAGGTTTTTCAGGTTCAAGTGGTTGTTCTTTGGGTAAATTGATAAACGTAATTTCTAAAGGCGGTGTTTGTTTTGGTGGCTTTAATACCATTGGTGCATGAAAATATACCAATCCAAATCCTGCCATACCATGCAATGCTAGTACAGCCATTAATGTTGATAATTGAGCTTTTATTGATGGTTTTCTGTAGCTAAACATGGTCACACTATCTGTCATCATTACCCTCAAAATCATTGCTTTTATATTATATAAAAACAAATCTTAAAATATTTTTTCAAATTTACAGGTAGTTATGATAATAAAAATGATAACTATTATCAATATAGTAATAAAAATATACTTCTTTCTTATGAATGTTTTAGTAAAAACTTATACTATTATCTGAGTATTTTGTTATAATTTAACACATTTTCTGGTTATTGAGGTTTATTTATGACATTTTCTGCTCTAACCGCCTTATCACCGATTGACGGTCGTTATGCGAGTAAAGCTGATAGCTTACGCCCTTATTTGTCTGAGTTTGGTTTAATTAAAGCCCGTGTTACTGTTGAAATTCGTTGGTTGCAAGCTTTGGCTAATAATTCTGCCATTGGTGAACTTACTTGTTTTGATGATGAAACAAATGCTTTCTTAAACAGTATTGTTGATGATTTTTCCGAAGAAGATGCTATAGCAATTAAAGAAATTGAAAAAACGACTAATCATGATGTGAAAGCTGTTGAATATTTTATTAAAAATAAATTTAAAGGTAATGAAAAACTTGTTGATAGTTTAGAATTTATTCATTTTGCTTGTACATCAGAAGATATTAATAATTTATCTTATGCGTTAATGTTAAAAGATAGCCGAGAAGTTGTATTAGCAACAATGCAACAAATTGTTGATGCTATTGTAAATCTTGCTAAACAATACGCAAGTCAGCCAATGTTATCTCGCACTCATGGGCAAACTGCCAGCCCAACTACATTGGGTAAAGAAATGGCAAATGTGGCTTATCGTTTGGCTCGTCAAGTAAAACAGTTAAAACAAGTTGAGTTATTAGGTAAAATTAATGGCGCGGTTGGTAATTATAATGCTCATTTATCAGCTTATCCAACGGTTGATTGGCAGGCTCATGCTCAACAATTTATTGAAAGTCAATTAAATTTAACGTTTAATCCTTATACTACACAGATTGAACCACATGATTATATTGCAGAATTGTTTGATGTGGTAAAACGTTTTAATACAATTTTATTGGATTTTAATCGTGATATTTGGCAATATATCAGTTTGGGCTATTTTAAACAAAAATTAAAAGCTGGTGAAGTGGGTTCTTCGACCATGCCTCACAAAGTTAATCCAATTGATTTTGAAAATTCAGAAGGTAATTTAGGGGTTGCAAATGCGATGCTAGCCCATCTTGGAGAAAAATTGCCGATTTCTCGTATGCAACGAGATTTGTCTGATTCGACTGTGTTACGCAATATTGGCGTTGGTTTGGCTCAAAGTATGATTGCTTATGAGGCGTGTCTAAAAGGCATTAGTAAGTTAGAAATTAATCCAAATCGTTTATTAGAAGATTTGGACAATGCTCAAGAAGTACTTGCTGAACCTATTCAAACGGTGATGCGTCGTTATCGTGTTGAAAATCCATATGAAAAATTAAAAGCTTTAACCCGTGGCAATGCGATGACTCGAGAAATGATGTTAGCATTTGTGGATAGTCATGAGCTTGATAATGTCAGTGCTGATGATAAACAGCGATTGCGTGAATTAACACCAGCAAGTTATATTGGTAATGCTGAACAACAAGCGTTAGCGATTGATAGTTGGATTGCTAAATTAACTCGTTAAACTTGCGTATTATTTTGCAAACCAAGCTAATTTTTGATGTAGTTTTACGACATTTCCCATAATGAGTAAGGCAGGGGCAGGCAATTTAGCTTGTTCCTGTTTTGCGACAATATCATTTAATGTGCCTGTTAGTACTTGTTGATTTGGCAAGCTGGCATTGGATACGATTGCAATTGGCGTATCTGCCGATTTTCCTGCGGATATTAATCCTTGTGTTAAAGTTGGTAACGCATTTAATCCCATATAAAATACCACTGTTTGACTGTCATCTAATAAGTCTTGATAATTTTCATTAATGGTATTAGTTTTTAAACAACCTGTGACAAATTTTACTGATTGGGCATAATCTCGATGAGTTAGGGGTATACCAGCACAGCTTGCGGCTGCCGTTGCCGAAGTAATACCTGCAACTATTTCATAATCAACGCCTGCCTGCACTAAATATTCTGCTTCTTCACCACCACGCCCAAATATAAATGGGTCGCCACCTTTTAGGCGTAATACTCGTTTTCCTTGTTTGGCATGTTCGACCAATAATTGATTAATATTTTGTTGTTGCACCGCATGATTACTACGTTTTTTTCCAACATAAATTTTACTGGCATCTCGGCGACACAAATCTAAAATCGATGCTGATACTAAATTATCATAAAAGATGATATCTGCTTGTTGCATTAGGCGTAAGGCCTTAAATGTCAATAATTCAGGGTCGCCAGCTCCTGCACCAACGATATACACTTTTCCTAATTTTTCAGGATTTTTATCAATGTTTTCTTGATAATGTTGTAATAAATCTTGCAATTGTGCTTCAGCTTTTTCAGGATTATTAGCAAAAATTGACTCTGCCACATTGCCCGTCAAAGCCTGTTCCCAAAACTGACGGCGAGCTGTCAAATGCGGTAAAGTATGTTTCACTTTTTCCCGAAATTTACCTGCCAGCCCAGCTAATTCACCGTATTGTTTTGGAATAACGCTTTCTAATTTTGCTCGTAATAATCTAGCTAAAACAGGGGATTTTCCAGAACTTGACACGGCAACTGTAATCGGATTTCTATCAATAATCGCTGGAAAAATAAATCGACATAAATCAGGATTATCCACGACATTGACAGGAATATTACGACTTTCCGCATCAAAAAAAACTTGTTGATTAACTTGACGGTCATTAGTTGTGACAATTACCAAACTTTGTCCATCAAGACATGACGCATTATAAGCATGTTGTTTTAGCTGATGACGAGAAGTGTTAGAAAAACGTTGCAAAATGTCTGCATGAAACTGTAACGCTACAAAAGTAATTTTTGCTCCCGCTCGTTCAAGCAAATCAGCTTTGCGTAACGCAATATCACCACCGCCCACGATAAGCACGGGACGGTCAGCTAAATTGAAAAATAACGGCAAACTGTTCATAGTTGGGTATGTAATCCACATTCGCGATTTTCTTCGACTTTGGTCGGGTCAAAGTAATCAAATTCGTTAGGTAATTGAAATTTTGCTAAATATGCTTCTAAATCATTATCATTCCAATGAAATAATGGGGCAACTTTAATAATACCATCTTTACTTGCAGTCACCACATCAAGCGATTGACGGAACTCTGTTTGGTCTTTACGAATAGCATTAATCCATAAATCAGGTTGAATTTCTTTTAATGCTCGACTAAATGGTTCTAATTTTACTTGTTCAGTAAATGTCACATGAGCTGGGTTATCTACGCTTGGAATACCATTAAACACAACGTCACGATATGCTCGTGTTTGCTGTGGAATGTAAGTAATTACATTTAAATTCAACTGTTTAATCACAGATAACGCAAAACGATAAGTAGCTTCTGTGTTATAGCCAGAATCTACAAATAACACAGGAATATCAGGCTTTTGTTGGCTAACCAGATGCAAAATCACCGCTTCATAAGGACGGAAATTTGTAGTAATAATTGGGTTTTTAGCCTGAGCCAATGCCCATTCAACGATTTGCTCCGCTGATTTTCCTTGTAATTGTTGATTTGCTTGAACAAGGTCTAATGCTAATGTCATGTTTTATTCCTTAATTAACTAAACTTGAAAACATAGGTAATTGTTTGATTTTACCGCCATCATAGTCATGACGAATAACATCAAAAGCGTTAAAGTAATCTTTGGTCAATAATTCATCGGCAATCACAAACTGGCTAAACCCAACTTTTGCCAACAAAGGTAATGTGTCAGGGATAATATAGCCCATCGCTCGCCAAATAATTTGCTGATGAAAATTCGTGAGTTGGCGAATAGCTTTGATTAAACTATAGCCCCGTCCATCACGAAACACTGCAAAATCAATAACTATCACATTGATAATTAATAAAATTTTTGACAATACAGGTTCGATTTGTTGTAAGTCCACATCACCTGCCAAAATTATTCCAATATTTTTTAACTGACTGGATTGATTTTTTATTTTCTCTAAACACTCAATCAGCTTTTGACTATCAATATCGGCATATTGGCGAATATCTAATAAAACCTCATTAATATTTGTCGCTATTGGTTGATTTTCTAACAATTCTGCCACAGTGAAAGTTTGACTTTGAATATCTGTTAAAGCTTGTTGTTGATTAATGATTGGCATAAACTCGTTCCTTAAATGGCTCAATTCCCAAACGTTGTACAACTTCGGCAAATGCTTCATCTTGTTGGCGTTTTTCTACATACACCTGTAAAATTTTATCCAAAGTTTCGGCAACATTATCGACAGCAACCGCTTTTCCTAAAATTTTGCCTAATTTTGCTTCTTCACTTGATGTACCACCCAATGAAATTTGATACCAATGTTCACCTTTTTTATCTACTCCTAAAATACCAATATCACCAACGTGATGATGGGCACAGGCATTCATACACCCTGAAATATTTAACCGAATGTCGCCCAAATCATAAATATAGTCCACATCATCAAAGTGTTGGTTAATTTGATTAACAATATTTAAGGTGCTGGCATTAGCAAGTGAACAATAGTCAAACCCAGGACAAGCGATGATATCGGTCAGTTTACCAATATTAGCTCGAGCTAAATTGTATTGTTGCAACACTTGCCAAACTTGAAAAATATCACTCACTTTCACATCAGCAAGTACTAAATTTTGATGATGCGTACCACGAATTTCGCTAAAACTATAGTTGTCAGCTAAATCAGCTAAAACTCGCATTTGTACTGCGGTAATATCGCCAGTTTCTTGTAAATAATGTTTTAAGGAAATAATCACAATACGATAACCAGCTTGTTTATGCTGTTTGGTGTTATGTTGATACCATGTCGCAAAGTCGCTATGTTCAGCAAACTGTTTATCGAGTTGTTTTTGTTGTTGTGCCAGCTCATCATCGGTAAATGATTGATAACTTGGTACACTAAAAAAAGTTTTTGCATGGGCAATGTGTTTGGGCTGTAATGTCAGTTCGCCATCTTTGCTTGACTGTTGCCATTCGGTCTCAACGGCTTGACGAAAAGCCTCAACGCCCATACTTTCTACTAAAATTTTGATACGAGCTTTATATTTATTATCTCGTCTTCCATATTGGTTATACACTCTTAAAATTGCATCAAGATAAGATAATAAGTGACGTTCAGGCAAAAATTGGCAAATCACTTTACCAATAATTGGCGTACGTCCTAAGCCACCACCTACAATCACTTCAAAGCCTAGCTCGCCCGCCTGATTTTTCACTAAATGTAAACCTATATCGTGTAATTGGGTCGCCGCTCGGTCTTCTTGACTACCAATCACCGCTATTTTAAATTTACGTGGCAAGTAGGTAAATTCTGGGTGAAAAGTAGACCATTGTCTAATAATTTCACAATAAGGACGAGGGTCGGCAATTTCACCTTGATTAACACCAGCGTAGGGGTCAGTGGTTGTATTACGGATACAGTTACCCGATGTTTGGATAGCGTGCATTTGTACATCAGCAAGTTCTGCAAGAATATCAGGTACTTGTTCAATTTTTACCCAATTTAGTTGCACATTGGTTCGGGTGGTAAAATGCCCATAACCTCTATCATACTTTTCGCTAATATCTGCCAATTTACGTAACTGATAACTTGCTAACAATCCATAAGGAATTGCAATGCGTAACATAGGTGCTTGACGTTGTACATATAAGCCATTCATTAGACGCAATGGTAAAAATTCTTCTTCGGTCAGTTTTCCTGCCAAAAATCGTTGAGTTTGGTCACGAAATTGAGCCACTCTGTCATCAACAAGTTGCTGGTCAATGGCGTTATACTGATACATAGCTACCTCGGTTTTTATTATCATGTTGCTTGCAAATGCCTGCTTTGCCGTGCCTATCTTAGGGCAGTTATGATAATTTACTAAATTCTAATAATTCATAAGCATATCGAAAATCTGCATTTATATTCATAACAAAAATTCTTTAGCATACTAACCTACAATTAATTCACCCAAAAAATTACCCCATCAAATAGGTAGATAATATGAGCCATCGCCAAATTTATACAGGACTTGTTCCGCCACATGGTAGCCCAACATTAAAAGAAAAATTATTAACAGGAGATGCTTTAGTTCAAGCCAAACAAAAAGCAATAAATTTACCTAAAATTCGTATCAGCTCCCGTGAAGCAGGCGATTTAATTATGCTTGGTATTGGTGGGTTTACTCCACTTGATGGCTTTATGAATAAGGCTGACTGGCAAAGTGTCTGCGATAATATGCACCTTAGCACAGGTGATAATGCAGGGGTATTTTGGTCAATTCCAATTACACTCTCAACCGATAAAACCACCGCTGATACATTAAACATTGGTGATGAGATTGCTCTCATTCATGCTGATGATGACATCTTAGGAATTTTAACCTTATCAGAAAAATATGAAATTGATAAAAATTATGAATGCCAAGCGGTTTTTGGTACAACTGACATTGCTCACCCTGGCGTTGCACTAGTCATGGCTCAAGGTGATGTTAATTTAGCAGGTGATGTAGTTGTACTCAGCGAGGGTGGATTTCCTGAAAAATATGGCGATATTTACTTAACCCCAGCCCAAACTAGACAAATTTTTATTGAGAAAGGTTGGAAAACAGTTGCAGCGTTTCAAACTCGTAATCCAATGCACCGTTCACATGAATATTTAGCAAAAATCGCTATTGAAATTTGTGATGGTGTATTAATCCATTCCTTACTTGGTGCATTAAAAGCAGGCGATATCCCTGCCGATGTCAGACAAAAAGCCATCGCAACATTAATCGATAACTATTTTAGAAAAGATACCGTTATTCAGGCTGGTTATCCTCTTGATATGCGTTACGCAGGACCAAAAGAAGCCTTATTACATGCTATTTTCCGTCAAAATTATGGCTGTAGTCATTTAATTGTTGGACGAGACCATGCTGGTGTCGGCGATTATTACGGAGCGTTTGATGCCCAAAAAATCTTTGATACATTACAAGACAATGATTTAATTACTAAGCCATTAAAAATTGACTGGACATTTTGGTGTGATGCCTGCGACTCAATGGCATCAACTAAAACTTGTCCGCATGACGAACGTTTTCATGTGAAAGTGTCAGGGACAAAATTACGCAAAGCCTTATCTGAAGGTCAAGACGTACCTGCCAACTTTAGCCGTCCTGAAGTACTAGCCATATTACGAGAATATTATCAAGGTTTAGCCGAAGATGAAAAAACCACTGTTGAATTAAAAGGACATTCTGCAGTATAAATTTTGCTTATTTGCATATGATAATGACAACTTAAGCGATGACTGATAATCTTTTTGCTCAAGTTGTCTTTACTTATTATCAGAGTAGCACTTTCATTAAACTAATATTAGATTTTTGATACTGTTTAATTCCTTGTTACTCTCGCCACTGTTGATGCCAGCTAAAAATAGTTTGTAACTGGTCTCGTAAATATTTTTGATAAACAATTTGTTTTTCAGATTTTATCTTTTTTTGTAATGTATCTAAAATTAACTGAGTTAAAATTTCAATCACTAAATCTGACACATCAACAACAAATCTTTGACTTAATTCAGAAAAAAATGTTATCCAACGTGGTGTTAAAAATTGACGTTGTTCGCTTGGCAAACTTGCTAAAATAAAATGAGCATTCACATTAATCAAAGCAATTTCATCAAGATTAATTTGCTGTTTAAACGCATCTCTTGCCAGCTGAATTTGTTGAATATTATTAATCAAAGCTAATAAATGTTTATCAGCAATTTCTGCCCAAGTTAATTGTGGGTAAGCTGGTAAATCAAGATTAGAAGTCAAATTTTTTTGTTTTACTTTTTCTGCACCAGATAGTTGATAAATATGTTCAATCAGTGACGAATTATTTTCACCATCAATTTGATTACCCAATAACTGTGGTTGATATAAAAAACATAATTGTAATTGTAATTGGGCAGTCAATTCTCCAGAAAAATTTAATAATGCATCTTGAGCAACCTTGACCTGTTGGCGTTTACCCAGTCCCAAACGTTTACGAATATCACCCTTTAACAACCAGCCATAACTACCTTTTGGTAGTTTTTTTGTCAAAATATCTAATTCATTCAATAATTTACTAAGATTTTCAACAACATGAATATCATAACGTCTAGTTAAAATTGAAAAAATATATTCTGATAATGGCTTTGCTTGTTCTATTTGTTGTTGCATCGCCGATTGACCATACGCTTTAACAAAGCTATCAGGGTCATGTTGGTTAGGTAGCGTTAAAAATCGTAATTCTCGACTGTCTGTCAATATTGGCAAACTAGCTTCCATTGCCCGCCATGATGCTGTTTGTCCTGCATTATCACCATCAAAACATAAAGTTAATGTTGAGTTTAACTGAAATAACTTATCAATTTGACTGGTTGCAATTGCTGTTCCCATTGAGGCTACTGCCCCATAAACACCTGCTTGATGCAAACTGATAACGTCCATATATCCTTCAACTACCAGCCAGTTTTTAGCTTTGGCTTTGCGTCCTTCAAACAAACCATATAAAACATGCTGTTTATGAAACACAGGTGAGTCGCTAGAATTAATATATTTTGGCTGATTTTCATCAGATAATGACCGACCTGCAAAACCAATCGTTCTGCCTTGATGGTCACGAATTGGAAAAATTACCCGCTGACGTAATAAATCAAAATCCTTACCTTGTTGAGAAGTTCGCACCAATCCTAAAATTTTTAAGCCTTCAATATCTTGTGGAAAGGCTTGTTCTAAATGTTGCCAACCATTTGGAGCAAAACCTAACTCAAATTCTAATATGGTTGCATCACTTAAGCCACGTTCACGAAAATAATTCAAAACAAATGGATTTTGCCAAAGTTGTTTTTGGTAAAATTGGTTAATTTTTATTAATAAATCATATAAATTACCTGAATTATCGATTGGCATTAAATTATCAGTTGTTGGGGAAAATTCACTAATAGGTTGCCACTGATGATAAGGATTAACTTCAAACTCATGATAGTTTTGATAAACAATTTCTTGAGGAATAGCCTGTTGCTGGGGAACAATGGGAACTGCTTTTCGATAAAAATAGTTAGGATTACTTGGCTCTTTTGGCAGTTCAATGCCTGTTTGTTGTGATAACTCTTGTAACGCTTCACGAGTAGTAAGGTGTTCATATTCTTTTAAAAAAGTTAAAGCATTGCCTGAAGCATGACAACCAAAACAGTTATATAAACCTTTTTGAGGATTAACAAAAAATGATGGCGTTTTTTCGCCATGAAATGGGCAACAACCTTTAAATTCACTACCAGCACGCTTTAGCTCAACGTGTTTGCCAATAATTTTTACGATATCGGCTTGAGAAATAATTTGTTCAATAATGTGATGGTCACTCATCAAAAATGCCCCAAATCAAGAAAAAATAGGCTAGATTTAATATTTATCTAGCCATATTCACAAGCTAATTATATAGTTAATCTAACAAATCCAGTATTAGTTTAACTTTGTTATGGGTGTAGTTCATCTTCTGGCAAGCCTAGAGAAACGACCGATTTTCGTTCAAAACTATGTACAGGGTCTGGTACTTGAACTGTCGGATTTTCTGGTAATTGTAACGCTTGAACTTGTTGAATAACTTGGGTTTTAGTTTCTCCTTGATAGCTTGTATTTTCACCAAAATTCGTTGATTTTTGTTGTTTTCCTAGAACACCTAACGTGATAGTATTTAACCAGTCTGACTTTGTTGTGGCATCTGAGAGTTTCACATTACCTTTTTTATCTAATAATTGCGGGTAATTAATCGTCAATAATTGTTTATATTGATTAGCCGTGTCGGTCATGCCTAACTTTTGATAGCCATATGCCATTGTTGCTATTGCCTCTGGTATAGCTTCACTTTGTGGATAATATTGAAACACCCATCTAGCACGGTTTACCGCTGATAAATATGCCTTACGTTTAATATACCAACGGGCGTTATTCATTTCATTTTCAGCAAATTGATTATAAATATAACGCATACGTTGCACTGCATCAGGTGCATATGGGCTATTTGGGTATTTTGCAATTAATTCTTGAAAATTACTAAATGCTAATCGCAAATAACTAGTATCTCGATGAGCTCGATTTAGTTTTGTATATTGTAAAATACCACTAAAACCACCGTGCATATTTGCTACACCACGCACATAATAAGCATAAGGCACTTGCGAATGATTGGGATAAAGTCGAATAAAATTCTCTGCACTGGTAACTGCATCAAGATAATCTGCATGTTGAAATTGAGCATACATTAAATCTAATAACGCATTTTCACTATGACTACCTACAGGGTAAAATGCGCGTAAATCATTTAATTCAGCAATGGCTTTGGCATAATTACCTTTATTTATATTATTTTGTGCATCATTATAATAACCTTGCTCACTTTTTTTTGCTTTTACTGCGGTAATTTCCTCTTTACCCCCAAAAGTTTTTTTCACTGTTTGGCAACCTGTCATTCCAAATAAACTCAGCGATATCAAAGATACCCCCGCTAATTTTATCATACTAATCGGTAACGTATGCTCTTTTGCGGTTTGCATAGTAAAAGGACGATGTAAAAAATTAAACATAGTAACCCCGAATACAAATATCACCAAAAAAATTTCGCTAAGTGTAGCATGAACCGCTATAATTTGTGACTTGTTTATGTTATTTATTTTTGCTAAATAGCCCAAAAGTCAGGAAAAAGCAGATGACCAGCGAGTTTGACAAACAAAGTTTTGCAGAAAATCCCGATTGGGACGATGATTATTTATTATCAGTCACACAGCCGAGCAACTCTTCAGAAAATAATTCAACTATTATTAAATTTTATCAACTATCTACCAGTGACATCGGAGAACGCATTGACAAAGTTGCAACTCAAGCATTTCACGAGTTTTCTCGAGAACAAATTAAAAACTGGCTAACATCAGGCGAATTAACAGCCAATCAGCAACCGCAAAAACCAAAATATCGACTAAAAGCAGGCGATAATTTATACTTAAATGCAACATTGGCAATTCAACAAGACGATTTACCTGAAAATATTCCATTAAATATTGTTTATGAAGATGAAGATGTTTTAGTAATTAATAAACCTGTTGGTATGGTCGTTCATGCAGGTGCTGGACATTTATCTGGTACTTTAGTAAATGCGTTACTATACCATTACCCAGAAAATCGGGTATTAGCTCGAGCAGGTTTAGTACATCGAATTGATAAAGACACCAGTGGATTATTAATTATTGCTAAACAATTGCAAAGTCAGTTACACTTGATAAATCAACTCAAAGATAAATCTGTTTATCGACATTATCAAGCATTAATTTTTGCCAACCCTGAACAACTCAACAAACATCGAATTATTAATCTACCCATTGCTCGTCACCCTACCCAACGGACTAAAATGGCTGTTGTATCTACTGGTAAACCTGCAATTACGCATATTGATAAGGTAACAGCGATTTGCGATGGTGTTTCATTAGTAGATTTACGTTTAGAAACTGGGCGAACTCATCAAATCCGTGTACATTTATCGCATTTGGGATTTCCGCTGATTGGCGACCCTGTCTACGGCTCGACCCGTAAATTAGCTATATTGTTAAAATCTCTTAATGAAACACAACAAAATGTACTAAAAAATTTTAAGCGTCAAGCATTACATGCTTATGAATTGGGTTTTATTCACCCTCAACATCATCACCACATCACCGTTCAAGCAAAACTACCCAATGATATACAACAATTAATCAAAATTCTAAACAATAGTTTTGATTTCATCGATTTGAAAAAAAATGAAAAAAAATATTGATTATTTGCAAAAATTGAAGTAATTTAATATAGATACTGTTTAGGGCGAGACATATTTTAGGGTCTGTTGAACTGTTTTTGTTCAAAGCCTTATGATTGCGGGATTTTTGTCAAAATAAAATTTAACGAACCCTATATATTAACGTGTTTTTAATAGTATCTTCGAAATTTACTTACTTAGGGCAAATGTTTACATGGTCAGTGTATATAATCACTTTATCATGAAACATAGTAGGAGAAGATATGAAATACAGTAACTTAAACGACTTTTTAGATTATGTAAAGTCACGTGACCCACATCAACCAGAATTTTTACAAGCGGTTGAAGAGGTAATGACAAGTCTATGGCCGTTTATCGAAAAAAACCCACAGTATGCTAAACAAGCGTTATTAGAACGTTTAGTAGAACCAGAGCGTGCTATTCAATTTCGTGTTGCATGGGTTGATGACCAAGGAAATACTCAGGTAAACCGTGCATTCCGTATCCAATTTAACTCTGCTATCGGTCCTTTTAAAGGCGGTATGCGTTTTCACCCATCAGTCAATCAATCAATCTTAAAATTCTTAGGATTTGAGCAAACCTTTAAAAATGCTTTAACAACGTTACCAATGGGCGGTGCAAAAGGCGGTTCAGACTTTGACCCTAAAGGCAAATCTGATGCCGAAGTTATGCGTTTTTGTCAGGCATTAATTGTTGAGTTATACCGTCATTTAGGCTCAAACACAGATGTACCAGCAGGTGATATTGGCGTTGGTGGTCGTGAAGTTGGCTATATGGCAGGCATGATGAAAAAGTTAAGCAATGATACTTCATGTGTGTTTACAGGCAAAGGTTTATCATTTGGTGGTAGTTTAATTCGCCCAGAAGCGACAGGCTATGGCACGGTTTATTTTGCTGAAGAGATGTTAAAAACTCGTAATGACAGCTTTGAAGGAAAAACTGTATCTATTTCAGGTTCGGGCAATGTGGCTCAATATGCTGTAGAAAAAGCCATGGCATTGGGGGCAAAAGTTGTTACTCTATCTGATTCAAACGGCACAGTTTATGTAAAAGATGGCTTTACTAAAGAATTACTTGATGAAGTCATGGAGCTAAAAAATGTCAAACGTGGCCGTATCTCTGAATTTGCAGAAGCTCATGGCTTTGAATATTTTGCAGGTAAAACACCTTGGCATATCCCTGTTGATATTGCGTTACCTTGTGCAACTCAAAATGAATTAGACACAGAAGATGCCGAAACACTCATCAAAAATGGTGTTATTTGTGTGGCAGAAGGGGCGAATATGCCTTCAACTTTAGGGGCAGTTGAGAAATTTATCGAAGCAAAAATTTTATATGCACCAGGTAAAGCCTCAAATGCTGGCGGTGTAGCAACTTCTGGTTTAGAAATGTCGCAAAATGCTATTCGCCGTAGCTGGAGTGCAGAAGAAGTCGATGAGCGTTTACATAACATCATGATTGAAATTCACGCCAACTGTGTTAAATATGGTACCCAAGAAGATGGCACGGTCAATTACGTTGATGGTGCAAATATCGCAGGCTTTGTCAAAGTCGCTGATGCCATGTTAGAACAAGGTATTTATTAATATCTTTGACGAGTAAGTTAAGTTATTTTTGTCAAACCATTCATATACCATATATGAATGGTTTTTTTAGTTAAATAGGTAAATTTATCTGCACACAGATAACATTTTTATTCTCAAATTTACACTTATCAAACTGATTATCCAAAAATTTTTTATCAATCTTTTTTAATATATCTACTAAATTATTTTGATAAATAGTTACATTACCTTGATGATGCTCTAATACTTGTTTGACAAGGGTAAGCCCAAGCCCTGTACCTTTGACATTTTTGTTTTGTTGGCTACTGCTGACACTAAAATAACGGTCAAATGCTTTATCAATAATATAATCAGCAATTTTTTCACAATCATTCATACAATAAATTTGTAACTGTTTATCTTTTTTTTCTATCACGACTAACACAAAACTTTCTGCAAATTTAATCGCATTATCAATAATGTTTTGTAAAGCCTGTTGTAACCAAAATTTATCAATCAAACAATTTGTCTGTTTGTCACCAATAATTTCCCAAATAAAATTTTGTTGATAAACTTGCTGTAACCAAGCTTGTTGATTGATAAAACACTGCTCAATTAATGGAAAAATTAACTGTGATTTTAGGGTTAATTTAAAATTTGGCTGTTCAATTTTTGCTAAAATCAACATTCTTTCGATTAATTGTTGTAATTTATCTGATTGTTTTAAAATCGTTTGACTAAATTGCTCTCGGTCTTGTGGTGGTAAATCTTCACCTAATAGCTCACCACTGGCTCGAATAGCGGTTAATGGGCTTTTTAATTCATGAGTTAAAGTATGAACATAATCAGTCACATAGGCTTTGTTTTCGATGGTGTGCTTCATTTCATCAATGGTGCTGACTAAATCATTTAATTCTTTTCCTAAGTAAAAATGTGGCGGATTAATTTTATGATGGCTGGGTTTGGCACTAGGAGCAAGGGCTTGGGTATAACGATTAACCACATGAATACTGTAACGTAGCCACCATGCAACAATCCCTGCAAATAACAACACTAACCCTGTGATATATAACAAAGTTTTTATCATATCTTTTTTGCTTGCCTCAAGATAAGGACTAATTGTAATCACAGGTTTACCAACACTCACTACGCCGATAAGTTGATGATTATTATCATAAATTGGCGAGGCAACATACATGACAGAGGTCGATGGGTCATCAGGATTTTTTCGGCTTGACCTTGCCCCATATTTGCCTTGTAACGTTAAATAAACATCATTCCAACGACTAAAATCCTTGCCAATATTTTGTTGTTTTGAGTCATAAATAACGATACCTTGTTTATTGGTAATATAAACATGTAATTGACTTTGAGTTTTTTGGTCATACCAAACAGGTTCATTATCACCATTAAATGTTGGAGCAAAAGCATCTGCAAATTGTTTTTGAAAAGCATTCGTTTGAATATATCCTGATTGCATTCCAGCACTTAATGTGACTGATAACATTCGAGAAATATCGACTAATGTATCTTCAACGACTCGTTGAGCTGATGGTTTGATTGACTTTTGTAACTGATAAAATGCCAAACTACTTGCCAAAATGACCACAATGGCAATCGCCAGCCAAATACGAAAAAATATACTAAATGTTAAGCGTTTCTGAAAAATTTGATGCAAAAAAGTATGAAAGTTTACCATAGTACCCGCTTAACAACTTTGCTGATTTAACCCATAGCCTAATCCTCGATGGGTCACTATCACTTCAGTATCTGGCGAAATTTCCGCTAATTTTTGTCGTAAAGTTTTGATATGACTATCAATTGTTCTAGCTAATCGATGCTCTGGATAGTCACTAATTGATGCTAAAATTTGGTCACGACTTAAAATATGAGTCGGCTGTGATAATAAAGTCAGCATAATCGCTAATTCAGTTTTACTTAAATGTAGCACATGACCATTCCATGATAATTGATAAATATTATCCTGATATTGCCAAACTCCCGTTGGTAAATTTTTATAAAAATCTTGTAATATTGTAGATTTTGCTAAATGATGTTGATTAACAGGGGAAACATGGTGCATATTTTCTCGCCGCCAAATTGCTTTAAGTCTAGCCACAACTTCACGAGGACTAAATGGCTTGGTAATATAATCATCTGCCCCCATTTCCAAACCGATAATCTTATCAATTTCATCATCACGAGCAGTCAAAAATAAAATAGGAACTTGATGATGAAACTGCCCAAAACGAATTTGCTGACACAGGCTAAAACCATCACCATCGGGCAAGCCAACGTCCATCACAATCGCCGATAATAACGACATATTAGCCAATGCGGGTAATACTTGACTGGCAGTGTCTAACCATGTCACCTGCCAGCCTTCACGCTCAAGGCTGTAACGTAATGTACTAGCAATGGCTGGGTCATCTTCAATAATTAGAACATGTTGGTTTGTCATACAATCTTTTAGATACTTAAGAAAATAAGTTTAGTTTACTCAAATTGGGTATAGAAGAAAAGAGGCAAATAATAATTGTTTTTTATTAAATAAAACTAAATACTCCACCAGTAAAATCAAACAGTGTATTTTTAAATAAATCATTAAATATTATTTAATTTATATTGTTTATAAAATATACAAAGATAACGAATGAACGTTTATTAAAAGATGATAAATGACGTTTGAATTTATCTCGATTTTATAACAAACTTCTGTTAAAGTATTGGCTAGTAAAATTTTTATGAGCAATGATATATACTCCTCATAAACTATTAAGTTTTAATTAACATTGTTAGCATATTCAATCCAATGAAACAATCTACCGCACTTCATATCTTAAAAACAGGAAAAAACGTTTTTTTAACTGGTTCAGCAGGGTCAGGCAAAACCTATGTTCTTAATCAATATATACATTATCTACGAGCAAGGGATATCTCTGTTGCTGTCACCGCAAGTACAGGCATTGCATCGACTCATATGAATGGTATGACAATTCATAGTTGGTCTGGAATTGGTATTTTAGATGAACTAACAAATAAAGATATTGCCCGAATTAAAAAGCGTAATATCGTTTGTGAGCGTATACAGAAAACTCAAGTATTAATTATTGATGAAATTTCGATGTTACATCGTAAACAGCTTGATATGATTAATGAAATTTTGCAAGTTATTCGAGCAGATGCCCGTCCTTTTGGTGGTTTACAATTAATTTTAGCTGGAGATTTTTTTCAGTTACCACCTGTTGGCAAACCCAATGAAACTAATCGAGAAAAATTTGCGTTTATGTCTAAAGCTTGGCTAGATGCAGATTTACAAATCTGTTATCTAAATGAACAACACCGCCAAAAACAACAACAGCACCCCGAAGATTGTTACTATGGTCTTGATTTAACAGCTATTTTAAATCAAATTCGCCGTCAAGAATTTACCGAACAAATTTTGCCTGCGTTGTTAGCAACAAAACAACATCAGTTAAGCCTTTCTCGCACACGTTTATATACGCATAATATTGATGTGAATAAAATTAATGAACAAGAATTAAATGCCTTAACAACACCTAGCATTAGCTATCATGGTTTTATGGAGGGCGATGCAACAATGGCAGAAACATTAAAAAAATCTGTGAGAAATAGCCCAGAATTGACCTTAAAAATTGGGGCGAAAGTCATGTTTATTAAAAATAGTGCCGATTTAAATGTGTCAAATGGAACGATGGGAACAATTATTGATTTTATTGAGCCACAAAATCAACAACTTAAAGAACATCAAGATAACAACCAAAAAGAAAAAATGCCATTAGTGTTGTTAAATGATGGACGAAAAGTTATTGTTTCTTATGATGTTTGGCAGATTGATGATGAAAATGGCGAGCCTTTGGCAACTTATTATCATATTCCTTTAACGCTTGCTTGGGCGATTACTATCCATAAAAGTCAAGGCATGACTTTAGATGCGGCAGAAATTGATTTATCACACACGTTTGAAAATGGTCAAGGTTATGTTGCATTATCCCGTTTACAGCGGTTGTCAGGATTAAAGTTGCTGGGGATTAATGAGTTAAGCTTAGCATTAGACCCTTTAGCACGAGGTGCTGACTATCGATTTTTAGCCTTATCTGAACAGGCAGAAAGTCAGTTTTTTCAACAATCTATGCAAAATATTCAACAGCAACAACGAGATTTTATTATTAGTCGTGGTGGTTCATTAAATCAACAAAAAATCGCCGATTATGAAAAACGTCAGCAAAAACAACAACAAAATTTACAACGAAAAGCTCAATTGCATCAATTAAATAAAGATGATAACGTTACTTTAACTTTATTAGAAACTAAAAAGTTATTAGAGGAGAGCTTAACGATTGCAGAAATTTCAGAAATTCGGCAATTAGCTCAAGCAACGATTATGGGGCATATTGAATTATTATTGTCTCATTATCCAGATTTATCCATTGAGCATATTCGTCCTGATGATGATTGGCTAAAACCTGTAGCAAAAGCGTATCAACAAGTGAAAAAAGCTAATCGTGATGAGGATAAAACGGAAACAGGTAAATTTAAAATTCGACCAATTTATGAAAGATTGACAGGTTACAGTTATAATGATATTCGTTTAGCATTATTATTTATCAAGGATAAGCCATGAAAGCAAAAAAAGTTTTTAATGTAGCCATCAACGGTTTTGGGCGAATTGGTCGAAATGTGTTGCGAGGATATTTTCAGCGATTGGCAAATTTAGCAAAACACCAACAAGAACCTATGATTAATATCGTTGCAATCAATGATTTAGCAGAAACATCTACGTTATTACATTTACTAAAATATGACAGCACACATGGTAGGTTAGATGAACAATTTACAGTCACTTTGGAAAATTCAAATTTATTGGTAACTATTGTTAATCAACAATACACAATCCAACTATTTCAACAACAAAATCCGCAAAATTTACCTTGGCAAGCATTAAATATTGATGTTGTACTAGAATGTACGGGCTGTTTTCGTAGTTATGAACAGGCGTATCAACACATTCAGGCAGGAGCAAAACAGGTAATTATTGGGGCTGCTCCCTTTGATACGGTTGATGCTAGTATTGTATTAGGTGTCAATGAACATGAATTAACCCTCGATAAGACCATTATTTCTAGCGTTTCATGTACCACTCAGGCTCTTGTACCTTTGTTAAATGTGTTGGACACTGCCTATCAAATTCAATCGGCAATGATGACAGAAATTCATGCTGTCACTGCCGACCAAACTGTTTTAGACCAAGCACATCGTGATTTACGCCGTGCCAGAGCATCAGGACACAATATTATTCCAACTACCTCAAGTAGTATCGCAGCGGTTTCTCGGGTATTACCTCATATGGCAGGCAAAATTAACGGTTATTCTATTCGTGTACCGACCATTAATGTGGCTGCAATTGATGTGACTATGACTTTTGTCCAGCCTACGACTCCCAAGCAAGTTAATCAACAGCTAAAACTCGCTAGTGAACAACAATATCAAGGCATTATGGGCTATTCTGATGAACCCTTGGTATCCAGTGATTTTATTCGTCAGCCTCAATCGTTGGTGATTGATAGCTTGCAAACCATGCAGGTTGGCGAGCAATTAAAAGTATTTGCGTGGTATGATAATGAATGGGGTTATACCAATCGTTTATTGGATATGTGTGAAAAATTAGCAAAAATTCATGGATAATTTATGAAAACTAAACCTTTAATCATCACGACTGGCGAACCTGCTGGTATTGGCATGGATATTTTGCTGATGTTGGCAGAAAAAAATAAACTTTGGCAAACAACACAACCAATTGTTATTCTTGCTAATATTCAGGCGTTAATCAAACGAATGCAATTATTAATGAATAAAAACTGTTTATCTCAGTCTATCATGATTGAAAAAATCAGTATTGATAATTTATCTAACATTGACAATTTACAAAAAAAATTGTGGGTAATTGATATTGAAATTCAGGATAATGTTGAGGCAGGGACGCTAAATCCAAAAAATGCGAATATGGTATTACAACAATTACAAGTCGCTCATCAATTGGCAATTAATCAACAAGTATCAGCCATTATTACCGCTCCATTACAAAAATCCGTTATTATGCAAATTCAGCCTGATTTTATGGGGCATACCGAATATTTTATGCAACAGTCAGGGCTAGATAAAGTTGTTATGATGTTGGCAAATGCTAAAATGAAAGTGGCATTAGTCACAACTCATTTGCCATTAAAAGCAGTTGCTCAAGCGATTACCACTAACGCTGTACGACAAACGGTGGATATTGTTTTGCATGATTTAAAAACAAAATTTGGACTTGAAAATCCAAAAATTTTAGTCTGTGGACTCAATCCTCACGCTGGTGAAAATGGACATTTAGGTGATGAAGAAATCTATATTATCAATCCTGTCTTACAACAGTATCAACAACAAGGAATAAATATTAGCCTTGCAATGCCTGCGGATACCTTGTTTACCCCCCGTCATATGACTAACTGTGATGCTATCATTGCTATGTATCATGACCAAGGGCTAGCTCCATTAAAATCACATGGTTTTGGAGAAACAGTAAACATTACTTTAGGTTTGCCTTATATTCGCACATCAGTAGACCATGGCACAGCTTTAGATTTGGCAGGTACGGGGCAGGGTAATCCTGATAGTTTATATCACGCCATACAGTTAGCTAGTCAAATGGCAAGCCATAGTCCGCAACAATATTCTGGATAAAAAGCTAGAACTTGATGATTTTTTTGTAATATGTTTAATTGATGATGTTTAATAAATAATCTATTTAAATCATCTTGGCTAAATATTGATAAAAGATTAAATTTTAAACTTGTCAACAATCGACTATGGCTACTAGATTGTTGTTTTACATGGCTTTCTTTTAATGTCCATAATAATTTCATAGCCGTAGCTTGTTGTTTATGTTCGATAGTTTGTAGCCATGTCAATTCATCATGAGAAAAAAACCGTTCAGCAACCGTCTGCCGAATAATTTTATTTTCAATATCGACACCTAATTTGGCAGATTTGGATAATAAAACGGCAACTTGTCGTGAGCTATGGCTAAAACTTACAAAATAAGTTGATAAACTTTCTTGAATAAGTTGATAAGGAAATTGATTGTCACAAAGATTGCCCGCAATATTGACATGGTGTTGTAATTGAATAAGTAATAATCGACAAGCTTCACTACCTGTTAAAGAATGATTTGCAATATTTGATAACTCATTAATATCCGCAATGGCTAGCCACGAATGATTTGGTAGTATATTTAATAGGTGTGTCATAATAAATTAATATACTCAACAACACAAAACGCCCAACCAGTGAGCGTTTATTTAAAAAAAATATATCGTTAAATTAATAAGATAATACTGCACGGCGGTTTTTTGCCCAAGCTTCTTCATTTTGTCCTTGTACTGCTGGCTGGTCTTCACCATAACTAACAGCTTCCGTGCGAGAGCTGGCAATACCTTGAGCCGATAAATAAGACTGTACTGCTTTAGCTCGGCGTTCACCCAATGCCATATTATATTCACGGCTTCCTCGTTCATCTGCATGACCTGCAATCATGACTCGAGCATCAGGTTTGGCTTGTAATAACTGGGCATGTTGATTTAATACATTTGCTGCATCATTAGAAATATCGCTACTATCAAATGCAAAATATACTGTATCTTGCAATTGTGATGCAACATTAACAACATCTGATGAATTATTTACTAAGGCGCCGCCATCATAATATCCAACCGCACCACCACTACCTGGAACACCCATTGGAGCTACGACAACTTCTGCTTTACCTGGTTTTTTTGTTGCACAACCTGTCAAGGCGATAGAGGCGGTAATCATAGATAAAGCAATTGTTTTAATGAGATGACAATTCATAATCTTTCCTCAAGATATATATAAGATAATTTATGGGTTTCATTGTACGCCAAAAGACACAGCAATGTATAGATTATTACAATTTATCATTGCTTGTAAACCTCGTTACTGTAAAAATTACCGCTTTTCATCGTCTTTTTCTGACCAGTATCGCAAACGTTGATGAATTTGATAATAAATCGATGATTTGCGATATTTGCCTTTTTTGTTTTTCTCATCAACAGGCAATCCTGTTAGAATGTGCATCGCCTGATTAACATGTTCAATGGCAAAAATTGTGAATTTTTTTGCCTGAATGCTATCAATGATATCTTGACGTAACATCAATTGTTGCAAATTGGCTTTAGGAATAATCACGGCTTGCCTGCCTGTCAATCCTTGCTCTACGCAAGCATCATAAAACCCTGCAATTTTGGCATTAATACCACCAACAGCCTGAACTTCGCCAAATTGGTTCATCGAACCTGTCACCGCAATGCCTTGACTAATTGGCACTTGAGCAAGGGCAGATAATAACGCACAAGTTTCAGCAATGGTTGCACTATCACCATCAATGCCTGCATAACTTTGCTCAAAAGCTAAAGAAGCGGTAAAATTTAAACTATGTTCCTCTGCAAATAACGCTCGCAAATAACTACTCATAATGAGTATCCCTTTGGCATGAATTGAACCGCCTAAATCCACATCACGTTCAATATCCAAAATATCAGCATTACCCGAGCTATGATGCACACTTGCTGTTAAACGGGCAGGCATACCAAACTCACTATCAGCATAACTAATTACCGTTAAAGCGTTAATTTGTCCAATTGCCTCACCGTTGGTAGTGATTAATTGCTGTCCTTTGCTTAACTCTTGCCAATACAATTGACGTAAATATCCTTGCCGATAATTTATTTCATCAATGGCTTGTTGTACATGAGCATGGCTGACGATTGTTTGCTGTGATTGTATTGCATGACGATTTGCCTCAAGTAATAATTGGGCAAGTCGGTCGCTATGCAAACTTAACTCGTTTTGGTCTTCTGCCTGCTCGCTTAAATACTCCAATAAACGAGCTAGTGCTGTATTATCAAACGTCAATAACTGATATTTTTTCAACATATCAGCAATTTTTGCTATCATCGCCCATTCATTTTCAGTTGTACGAGCGATGCGGTCATGAAAATCTGCTCGAATTTTAAACACCGCATTAAATTCTGGTTCAAACTCTAATAAATCATAATATAAATCTGGCTCACCCAACAAAATCACTTTCACATCAAGCGGTATCGGCTGTGGCTCTAAGCTAATACTTCCTGTTAGTGTCAGCATTTGTTCAAGACTTGACATTTTTATTTGCTTACTTTGTAATGCCCGTTTTAAACCCTGCCATGCGTATGGATATTCTAATAAACTGTTTGCCTCTAAAATTAAATAACCACCATTTGCCCGATGCAATGACCCAGCTCGAATTAAACTTACATCTGTAGAAACTGTACCTAAATGGGTAATTTGCTCAACATGTCCTAATAAATTAAGATGTGTTGGTAAATCTTCAAAAATAATCGGCAACCCTAAATCTGCCTGATGACTAACCATCACATTGACAAAATAACGAGCTGGCACAGGTGAAAAGTGACTAGGCAAAAAGTCATCATCATCTTGATTTACAATACGTTCAACGTGTCCTACCATATCATCAAATATATCATGCAAATATTGAATGACTAATGGTAAATCCTGATATTTGATAAATAACTCATCAAACAATGGCTGTAAACTACGCTTTGCTAACGACTGATGTAATGACTGTAACGTTTTATTTGCTTCATCTTCTATTTTTTCTAAAGAAATTGTCAATAAATTTAAACGTTTTTGCATATGGTTTTTATCTTGATAATTTGCCACATACAAAGCATTTGAGGGTAAATTGATTGGCTGAATGGTCGATTTTTTGGAAGATTTTTTAGTTTTTTGAGTAGGCTGATTATCATCAGCTGAACCAATAAAAATAGGTTTATTATCCGAAGACCGTACCGTCAGAGCTAAAGAATATTGTTTACTTTCTTCATGTAACGCATGATAGGCTTGTTCTTCCTTTAAACTAATTTCATTTTTAATCGCTTCAACTTTAGCCTGATAATGGTCACTACGAAACCGTTGATTGAGCTTTTTTTGAGCAATCAACCATAATTGATGCACATCATCAGCAAACTTTTTTCCCATACCTGCAGGCAGGGCGATAGCTTTTGGTGTGCGGGCATTATGAAAATCATGGACATATACCCAATCATTTGGGGTCGGGCGTTGTTTTGCATAATGTTGTAATAAACGGGTAATCAATGTACGTTTACCTAAGCCATTTTCTCCCGAAGCAAACACATGATAGCCACTGGCATGAATTTCTAATGCAGTACGAATAGCAAGGCAAGCTCGCTGTTGTCCAAATTCAAAATTTAATTCGTTAGCATGTTGGCTATTGATGGGTAGTGTGGCTGGGTCAGTATAACGTTTAAGCTGTTCTACAGTAAGTTTTTGCATAAAAATAAACAGATAAAAAAATTTGTCTAGTATAACATTTATTGATTATCAATAAGTCATCAATTATACAACACCCATAAAATAATATAAATTTATATATTACTAAAATATATTGACTTAATGATACTACTAGCATATTTTTTATTTTTAATAAAAATCTATTATAATCATTAAATATATTTTAAAATATTGACATTTTCAGTAAATAATAGTGACAAATTCTGACTGTTTTATATAATTAATGATTAATAGTATTTATTATCTTTTATTAAAAATTGACCACATATCACCTCATCTATCATTTATTAACTATTTAACAACAATTCAACAACAATGGCATTCTTTTTGTATGTAAAGATTACAATATAGAAAATTTTTACAAGTCCAATGTTTAGTTTTATCTCACTGATAAGATATTTATTATTAAATGTCGTTGAGATGGTTGTGCTAAACAATGTTAAATGGAGTTTAAAACATGAAAAAATTTGGCTTAAAACTGTTGGTTGCCTGTATTTTATCTTTTGCAGTGGTTGGTTGTGGTAGTGACTCATCAGACAATAGCACTAGCAATAATAGCTCAACCTCAAACACACAAACCAATCTTACCCCATCAGCAACTGTATCAGGTGGTAACATCTCAGTCTATGGCAATGTTGATAAGACAAAATTTAGCGAAGTAAAACTAGACAATGGTAATGCTGTTTTAACGTTAGATGATACGGATATCAATAGTAATTATGCAGGATTAGGGCTAGACTTATCTAAAGTTGTTCAGCAAAACAGTACAGTTTCACCTCAGACAAAAAACTATTATTATGCTTCGTCATCAGCCAGTGAAATGACGATTGCACCAAGCATTGAGCTAAAGGAAACTTCAACAGAGTATTTAACTAAAATTACTGAATTATTGCAAAATAATGGTGCAACTGTCAATGTGTTGGTCAATCAAACCACGATTAACAGTCAATCATCAGTGATACAAATCACATTAGATGCAAACTTTACCCAAAGTCAAAAAAGTGCTAATGAATTGCGTAATTTAATCGCAACTGCATTAAATGGTAATAAATTACCACAAGGCATTAGCGTCAGTGGCACAGAGTACGCCAATAAATTACGGGTAAATTTATCATTTTGGCAGGACAAAGATAAAATATTTTTATGGCTAGGTTCTTATTTAGAAAAAGATAGCGAGGTTGTCAAAGTCAAATATTATGATTTAAATTCTGCGACAGCTTTAACATCAACAGCAAGTAGCGTCAATATTATGACCAATGCTGGCGAAAGCTTTCAACAAAGCAATGCCAATACTGGTGGTATAGATATTTTATGGTCGATTGATGCGTCTGGGTCAATGACAGAGGAACAAACTAATCTTGCCAATGGTGCATCACAGTTTTTTAATACACTTAATCAGGCAGGCGTTGATTATCGTTTAGCAGTCAATACCCATGGTTATGACTGTACCCAATTGCGTAAAACTTCAACAAATGCTGAATTTATTGATAATAATACCCCAAATGCCCTTGAAGAATGGCGTAAATTAGCTCGCCCAGGTTCTACTGATAGTGGCACAGAAACTGGATTTTACTGTGTGCGTGAGGCAAATTTAACCAATTTTGACCGCCCAACAGCAAAAAATCTAGTCGTATTTGTTTCTGATGAGCCAGAAAATGAAACATTTTACAAATATCGACCAGCATCAGTCGGATATTCTTCTGGATATACCGTGCGTGATTTTAATGATTACAAACAATATTTCTCTAATACAGGGGCAACCTATTTTTCAATTGTAGGCACAAGTCCATTAATTCGCCCAACATTTAGCGATAGTGTTAATGGTTGGAGTAGCCCAGACTTTCAATGTAATGGTCAAGGTGGTTCGGCTTCAGGTGGTGGACATTTTAAAGAAATCGCTAAAATCACAGGCGGTAGCTCTGCTTCAATCTGTGCTGATGCTTCTGACTGGTCAGTGATGTTTGAGCAAATTTTAAAAACAGCAACAGGATTGGCGAGTAATTTTAAACTAAAACATGTACCTTTACCTTCTACAGTTAAAGTAACTATTAACGGCAACACAGTACAACGTGACATCACTCATCAAAATGGTTTTGATTTGGTGTATGGACAACAAGATGTTTCGTTAGTGTTTTATGGTAACAGCTTACCAAAAGCTAATGACACTATTCAAGTTAGCTACGACTACTTTGCTGGCTCTCGTTAATATATTATTAAATCTCTATTAACAATAAAACCGTTTATGAATTTTTACATAAACGGTTTTTTAATAAAATTAAAATCAATAAAATTAAAATAAAAAACCCCTTAAGATTAACTCAAGGGATTTTGTTCTTTGATATTAGGTTAGCTTAAACGAAGTTTATCAAAACTTAGCTCTCCATCATTATCAACCGTTACATGAATGGTATCACCTGCCTCAAACTCACCTGCTAACAATTTTACAGATAATGGATTTTCAATCTGTTGTTGAATAGCTCGTTTTAACGGTCTTGCACCATATACAGGGTCATAACCTACTGCGACTAACTGATGTAATGCCTCATCAGATAAGACAATATTCATTTCACGCTCTTGTAAACGCTGACGTAAACGTGATAGCTGAATATCCGCAATGCCTGCCATTTGCTCTTGACCAAGTGGGTGAAACACTACAATTTCATCAATACGATTGATAAATTCAGGTCTAAAATGTTGATTGACTGAGTTCATCACCGCATCTTTGATATCTTGATAACTACTATCCGTCATTTCTTGGATTTTATGAGAGCCTAAATTACTCGTCATGATAATCACAGTGTTTTTAAAATCCACCACTCGCCCTTGAGAATCCGTCAAACGTCCGTCATCAAGCACTTGCAACAAAATGTTAAAGACATCAGGGTGGGCTTTTTCTACTTCATCAAATAATACCACACTGTATGGCTTACGGCGGACTGCTTCAGTCAATACGCCTCCTTCTTCATAGCCAACATATCCAGGAGGGGCTCCCACTAGGCGACTAACGCTATGTTTTTCCATAAACTCTGACATATCAATACGCACCATGGCATCTTCACTATCAAATAAGAAATTTGCCAATGATTTAGTCAATTCAGTTTTACCAACCCCTGTTGGTCCTAAGAATAAAAATGAACCTGATGGACGATTTGGGTCGGATAATCCTGCCCGACTACGGCGAACAGCATTTGCAACTGCTGTCACTGCTTCATTTTGTCCGACAACTCGCTCATGTAACTTGTCTTCCATATGAAGCATTTTTTCTCGCTCGCCTTGCATCATTTTACTGACGGGAATACCCGTTGCCATACTGACTACTTCAGCAATTTCATTATCTGTGACTTTATTGCGTAACAGTTTTTGCTCGCCTGCCTGCCCTCGTTCTGCTAAATCTGATTGAGCGATACGTTTTTCTAACTGCGGAATAGTTTCATATTGCAATTTTGACATCGTTTCATAGTCGCTTTCACGGCTGGCTTTTTCATAGGCAATGCGAGCTTTATCCAATTCATCTTTTAATTGCTGACTACCTTTTACTAAGGCTTTTTCCGCCTGCCAGATTTCATTTAAATCAGCATATTGTTTTTCTAAATCAGCAATTTGCCCATCAAGTAATTTTAACTGCGATTTCGCCCCTTCATCTTCTTCATTTTTTAATACTTCACGTTGCATTTTTAGCTGTATTAAACGACTGTCAAGTTTACCTAAAGCTTCAGGCTTACTATCCATTTCCATACGTAAACGGCTGGCAGCCTCATCAACAAGGTCAATCGCTTTATCTGGCAACATGCGGTCTGTAATATAACGATGACTCATACGAGCGGCAGCAATAATGGCACTATCTTGAATATCTACACCATGATGCAGTTCATAACGTTCTTTTAAGCCACGCAAAATTGCAATGGTATCTTCAACGGTTGGTTCATCAACCAATACTTTTTGAAAACGGCGTTCAAGTGCAGCATCTTTTTCAATATATTGACGATATTCATCTAAAGTGGTTGCCCCAACGCAGTGTAGTTCGCCACGAGCTAAGGCAGGTTTTAACATATTACCTGCGTCCATTGCACCATCTGCTTTACCTGCACCGACCATTGTATGAATTTCATCAATAAACAAAATAATTTGACCATCAGTTTTTGCAAGGTCATTCAACACTGCTTTTAATCTTTCTTCAAATTCGCCACGAAATTTTGCTCCAGCGATTAACGCCCCTAAATCCAATGACAATACTTTTTTATTGCGTAAACCTTCAGGCACATCACCATTAACAATTTTCTGAGCCAATCCTTCTACAATCGCAGTTTTCCCAACCCCTGGCTCACCAATTAATACAGGATTATTTTTAGTGCGTCTTGATAATACCTGAATAGTACGGCGGATTTCATCATCTCGCCCAATCACAGGGTCAAGTTTACCTTGTTCCGCTCTTGCAGTTAAATCAATCGTATATTTATTTAAAGCATCTCTTTGCTCTTCGGCATTTTGGCTATTCACGGTTTGATTTCCTCGTAATAATTGAATGACTTGACGCAACTGTTGAGCATTTACGCCAACTTTTGCTAATAATTTTTGTGTATCACCTGTTTCTGCAAGGGCAACCAATACCCATTCAGTCGCTACAAACTCATCTCCTGCCTTTTGAGCGTGACGGTCTGCTAAATTTAAGATTTTTACACTATTTGGGCTTAAATTTGCCTCACCTGTTGGCTGGCTTAAGGTTGCTTGTTGTTCAAGAGATTTTTTTACCTGTTGTTTTAACGAGGCAGGCTCTGCACCTGCTTGAGCATAAATTGCTAAATTAGCTTCGTCTTCCAATAAAACTGCTAATATATGAATAGGCTCAATCCCTGTGTTATCTCGACCAATTGCAAGGCTTTGAGCTTGTTGTAACGTAGCCTGTAATTTTTGGGTAAATTTTTCAAATTGCATAATTTTTTTCCTAGTTATTTCATGATGCTTAATATATTTATGGTGTTACTATTAACTTTTTTCAAGATAATTTTTTCAAATATTTTTATTTGTCAAGTAAAATTAGTGACTTATTAGTCAGATATTAACAACCTAGTGAATAAATAAACATCATTATTTCAATCACTGTTAAATCTTACATTTGGTTAAACTTCGCCAATTTCAAGAAGATTTTTAACAATAATAGCTTTCTTGATATTTTTCACCTAAAATTAGTCAAATTTATCATTGACTGGACGTTTTTTATGACCAATAAAATTTTGCCACCTTTAACTAAAAAACAACTTGGCAAAAATGTACCTCAGCGAGGTGGTTTATTAACACCACACCTTGCAAAATTATTATTAAAACTGATGGACTGGCAAGTCGTTGGTGAAATCCCCAATATCCAAAAAGCGGTTGTCATTGGAGCCCCACATACATCAAATTTTGACGGGTTATATGCCATTCCTGCATGGTTAGCAATAGATTTAGATTTACGAGTGTTAGGAAAAAAACAATTATTTCATATCCCTATCTTGGCGACATTTTTACGGTGGGCAGGGGTGATACCAATTGACCGTAGTCAAAAAGGTTCTGTGTTACAAGCAAGTATTGACCGTTTTGAGCAATCAGAAAAGCTGTTTTTAGCATTATCACCAGAAGGCACAAGACAATATACGGAACAATGGAAGACAGGATTTTACTATTTGGCGTTAGCAGCGAATGTGCCGATTTTACCTGTGGCATTAGATTATCAGAAAAAACAAATAGCATTTTTGCCGTTATTTTATCCATCAGGTAATCTTGATGCAGATTTGCCAAAATTATATGCGTATTATCAAGGTGTTAAAGCGAAATATCCACAATATTTATCAAAACCATTGCAAGATTTAAATCAATCTAACAACCATGAATAATAGCGATAAAAAAGATAACCCCACTAGCAAATTTTCGGCACACTTACTAACTACTACCGTTGCTACCTTCCGGTCCTGGCGGGGTTCGTAGTAGCTCGTTGCGAAACTACCAATGGGGTTACCAGTCGCTTATTATAGTGATTTATCAGCAAAATGCAAGCAAATTTTTAAACAATTCTACCATAGATAATTTTTTCACTCGGTGATGTAATATCAAAACAGTTTTGACTAAATAGGAAATTTATTTATGCTAAAAAAATCTTTATTCATTGGTGGTTTATTTTTATCATCAATAGCAATGGCTAACCCCAACTTAACGACAGGAAATGCTTCAACAATGCACTATGATTTATTAAACCTTTCTGCAACTGTTAGTAAAAAAGTTGAAAACAATCAAATTGATGCAACCTTAAGCAAGGTGGTTCAACATAAAAACACGACAGACATTGCAAACCAACTTAATCAAACTATTAATCAGGCATTAGTTATTGCTAAAAAATATCCACAGGTAAAAGTAACAACAGGCTATCAAACCACCTATCCAAGATATGATAAAAATCAAAAAATTATTGGCTGGACAGGCAAGGCTAGTCTAAATTTAAACAGTACAGACACCGTTGCTACTAGTAAATTAATCGCTGAGTTACAAGATAGTATGAAAATTGACGATTTAAATTTTTCATTATCTGATGAAGCTCGTAAACAAATCGAAGAACAGCTGTTGGTTGATGTGTCAAAGTCTTTTCAATCACAGGCAAAAAATTTGTTACCTGTTTGGCAGGCAAAAAATTATCGTCTAGTCAATGTATCTTTTAGAAAACAAAGTGATAATTATGCCATGCCAATGTATGCAGCAAGAAGCATTGAAGTAGCAGCAGAAGCTAGTAGTGTCACTGAACAAAATTTTCAGGTAGGTACAAGTACAATTTCTGTCACGGCTGATGGTACGATACAGTTAGTCAAATAATTAATTAATTTTATTTTTAATATCAATTGCTATCTTTTTATACCAAGGCAACGCATTATAAGCTTCTTGTTCAGCTTTTAGTTGGCGTTGTCTTTGAATGAGTGGATTATTAATCACTACATAAAAATTGGTTTGAGCCTCAGCGATAACATGATTTGAACGATTTTCTATCGTAACGTTTAAGGTGTATTTATCAGGGTTTAGCTCGGTGGTAGCAATTTGTTGTTTTAGTTGTTTACCTCGACTAATTTCTTTACCATTTAAACGAATAACAATAGTGTCGCCTTGTTTTAAATTTTGGTCCAATGATAAATCAATATCGAGCATTTGGGCGGGTCGCCGATAACTAGTTTCATTATCTGGTTTATTAATAGTAATTTTATAGTCGCCTTGTTTGCTGATGGCTGTTGAGCTGACATTCATTAAATGAATTGTTGATACGTCATATTGCAATGAATTTGATGATGTGGGGATTTCTGCAAGTTCTGCCTGACTACTAACTTCTGGAGCAACACCTGATTGTTCTGAATATGCTAAATTTCCTGATACACTCGCAGTCAATGTAGATTGTGATTGCGTACGTTGGCTAGTGAGATTGTCAATAATGCTAATTTGTTGGGTATTTTGATTGTGTTGATAGGCATTATTAAGATTATCTGTATATATGATTCGTCCATCACTGGTAGTCGTTTTGTATATGGGTTTTGCTTGAGTATGTGGTGAAAGTAATATCGCAGTTATGATAAATATTGTTAAATTTCGCATCAAATCACCTCATGGCTTTACAATACCCAAATATACAGTTTAACAATGCCAAAAATCCAGTCTTAGAGACTGGATTTTTAGTTGATTGAATAATTAGTTTAACTAACAGCTATAGTACATATCAAATTCAACTGGATGAACGGTCACATTATAGCGTTGAACATCTTCAGTTTTTAATTTGATGTAGGCATCTATCATTTCTTTGGTAAATACGCCACCTTTTAATAAAAACTCATGGTCATCTTTTAATGCTTGTAAAGCGACTTCTAAGTTTTCGGCAACCGTTGGAATTTGTGCTTCCTCTTCTGGTGGCAAGTCATACAAGTTTTTATCTGAGGCCTCACCTGGGTGGATTTTATTTAAAATTCCGTCAAGTCCTGCCATTAATAATGCTGAAAAGCATAGGTAAGGGTTCGCAACTGGGTCTGGAAAACGTGCTTCGATACGTTTGGCTTTTGGACTAGACACATAAGGAATACGAATTGACGCTGAACGATTACATGCTGAATATGCTAATTTAATCGGTGCTTCATAATGTGGCACAAGGCGTTTATAGCTGTTTGTTGATGGGTTAGTAATTGCATTTAAGGCGCGAGCATGTTTGATGATGCCACCAATAAAAAACAAAGCCGTTTCTGATAAGCCTGCGTATTCATCGCCTGCAAAAGTATTTCTTCCGTCTTTGGCAATAGAGATATGAACGTGCATACCTGAGCCATTATCACCAACTATTGGTTTTGGCATAAAAGTCGCAGTTTTACCATATTCATGAGCAACGTTATGCACAGCATATTTAAATTGTTGCACTTCGTCCGCTTTACGCACCAATGTATTAAATGATACGCCAATTTCTAATTGGCAAGACGCTACTTCGTGATGATGTACTTCTACACGTCCTTCACCCATGATTGCCTCAATTGCATTACACATATCAGCACGCATATCTTGCGAACTATCCACTGGCGGAACAGGGAAATAGCCACCTTTTACACGGGGACGATGGGCATAGTTTCCGCCGTCCATTTCTTTATCAGTAGACCAAGCTGCTTCATCTGCAGTAATGGTATGTCTTGCTCCTGACATATCAATCGACCAACGCACATCATCAAAGACGAAAAATTCAGGCTCTGGTCCAAAAAAAGCGGTATCACCAATACCTGTCGATTTTAGATACGCTTCAGCACGGCGAGCGATTGAACGAGGGTCACGCTCATACCCTTGCATAGTTGTCGGGTCAATCACATCACAAGTCACAACGACCGTTGTTTCACGAAAAAATGGGTCAATAAATGCTGTCTCTGGGTCTGGCATCAAAATCATATCTGATGCTTCTACTCCTTTCCAGCCCGCCAATGACGAACCATCAAACATTTTACCTTCTTCAAAAATATCTTCATCAATGCTACTGGCAGGATAGCTGACATGATGTTCCTTACCATTGGTATCTGTAAAGCGAAAATCTACCCATTTTGCTTCACTAGACTCAATCAAATCTAAAAATTTATTCGCCATAAAAGTTTCCTTTTATTAAACATGATGCCCTAAGAAGCTGTCATTCTAACACAAATTTAGTCATGCTTATATTTACTTTTGCAAATGCCTATGTTGCAAATTTTTATGTCTACTGTTTAAAAATTTTAACCATACCCATGCTAATAATAAATTTAATACCCATGCAAGCACGCTTTCCAGCCGATAAATTGTCATTGGTGTCAGCCATGAAAAATAAGGTGCCAAATCATATAATCCTAACTTTAAAAACCGTAATGTCACCGCTGATAACGACAACGCATAACTGTATACCATGAACACTCGATGTCGCTCAAACTGTTTTTGACGAGCAGTAATAACAGCCATAATCGTGGTATAAGCCCATAACACACATAACACGATAAAACTTGTTTGAACAATCCACCCACCTAAGGCTGTCACAGCTAAGACAAATCCTGAAGGCATCGCAAATCCTAACACCGCGACTACATATACATAACCTAAATAACGATGCCATTGCCGATACGTTGCTGACTGAAACCATTTGAAAAATTGACTAAACCCTGCAAATAATACAAAAACACTACTAAATACATGAATTTTAAATGCAAACAACCACCAATCATATTGTACCCATTTTTGTTTAACGATTAAAAAACCTGCTTTAGTATGAAAAGGCACATAATTAAACATGATTTCAAACATTAAATAACAAAAATAACATAATAAAGCTAAACTTAATATAGAAAATAATTGATAAATTTTAGCAAAACGGGAAAATCCAAGTATATTTTTCATATTACATACCAGATAAGATAATTTGTTATGGTTTTTTCAATAAAACTGGTTTATTTCGTTCAATATATATAGTATATTATAACTGAAAATAATGTTTTTAGCGGACTTTTTTAAGATACGCCCATATACAAATATCACTAATTAAATTGTGTTCAAAACAAATACAAGGTGCCTCAATGAAAAAAACAATGTTAATAAGTAGTATGTTACTCATTGGTAGTTTATCAGTGACAGCAAATGCCTCTATCCCAACTGGCGTTTATTCTGGCAAATTTGGTGATGGTAAAGCGACTATTTTTATTGATAGTATCAATAATGGCAAAGTAAAAGCTCGTAGTTTATATTTACACAATTCACGTCCAATGATAGGCACCATTAAAGCTGAAGGTCAATCATGGCGATTGATACTTAATGAACCTGCAACACAAGTAGGTGATGGACAATTTAATATTTTAGTGAGTAAAAATAAACCAACCGTGTTATCTGGTAGTTGGAAAGTTTTTCCAAAAAATAATAGTAAAAAAGGGATTACTTCCAAAAACTTTACCTTCACTAAAACCCAATGTAGCTATCAAAAAAATAAAGGCCATTTCCCCGAAGCATCGACACGATTATTAGATGATGATGATTTATTATTACCAGTATCAGACTTAGATTTTATGCGTAATGAAATTTTTGCCCGTCATGGTTATTCATTTAAAACTCGAGAGTGGTCATCAAGTTTTGCTAATGAAAGCTGGTATGTACCTTGTTATACGAATGTCACAAAATCTTTAACCAGTATTGAACAAAAAAATATTGCTCGCATTTTAGAAATGACAAAATATGTACAAAATAATCCTGACGAGTTTGGACGTTAATTCATATTTTTTTAATATATTAATAACAAATAAAAAAACGTTTACATCAAGTGTGTAGACGTTTTTTTATGTTCAATTGACTTCCTCCCCTCCCTAAAGCGAGGGGATTCCTTCTGCAAGACGGTCAAGCCCGACCGCAAGAATGTTCTTACTGGCATTGATATCTCTATCATGCCGTGTGCCACACTTTGCACAAGTCCATTCTCTTATTCCAAGACCTGCTCTACCTTTCGGACTATTGCTATCAATTTGACCGCAACACGAGCAAGTTTGTGTAGTGTATCGTTCATTTACTATTTCAAAACGACAACCTGCATTCTTGCATTTATATTC
>JBHAEG010000043.1:0-38817 GCA_041855445.1 Moraxellaceae bacterium | reverse complement strand
AAGACATCAATCAGTGGAGCGAAGTTGATATTCAACAGGTGATCAATAAACTGAATTTACGACCGCGTAAATGTTTGGGTTGGAAAACACCTTATGAAGTTTACTTCAAAAAAACGTTGCACTTGGTTTGACAATTCAAGAAAATCAATATCAAACCCAACAGCAACCAGATTTACTAGCTGACTATGAAAAAACTATGTTAGATTTTGCAGAGCCTCGAGAAATTTTGCCTCATAGACAAAAAATCGCAAATTTTTATAATCAAGCGTTTGATAACATAGCATGGCTAAAAGCACAAGGTTTTTTAGTTGATTGATTATGATGGTTTTTTGTATCGTATAGGTTATCAATAAAACAATCTATGCTAAAATGCCCACGAATTTAACTTTCAGTGTTTAAATAAATTAAACAGTTTTTGTAAATTATTTAGGAAAATTTCGATGCCTACCCCAATTAGCCAACGTAAATTAGCCAATGCTATTCGTGTACTTGCGTTTGATGCTGTACAAAAAGCCAATTCTGGACACCCTGGAGCCCCAATGGGCATGGCAGACATCGCCGAAGTGTTATGGCGAAAATTTTTAAAACATAATCCAACTGACCCAAATTGGTTAAATCGTGACCGTTTTGTATTATCTAATGGTCATGGTTCAATGTTGATTTATGCTTTGTTACATTTGACAGGGTATGATTTAACCATTGAAGATTTAAAAAATTTTCGTCAATTACATTCAAAAACACCAGGACACCCTGAATATGGCTATACAGCAGGGGTAGAAACGACAACAGGTCCACTCGGTCAAGGGATTGCCAATGCCGTTGGTTTTGCCATTGCTGAAAAAACTTTGGCAAATCAATTTAATCGAGATGGTCATGAGATTATCAATCATCATACTTATGCGTTTTTAGGCGATGGCTGTTTAATGGAAGGCATCAGTCATGAAGTGTGTTCATTAGCAGGTACGTTAAAATTAGGTAAACTCATTTTTTACTATGATGATAATGGTATTTCGATTGATGGTGAAGTCGAAGGCTGGTTTAGTGATGATACGCAAAAGCGTTTTGAAAGCTATGGCTGGCAGGTACAAACGATTGATGGACATGACAGCGAGGCAATCAGCCAAGCCACTGAAAATGCTATTCAAGAAACGAATAAACCTTCATTAATTATTTGTAAAACAATTATTGGTGCTGGCAGCCCAAATAAACAAGGTAAAGAAGATTGTCATGGTTCACCATTAGGCGAAGAAGAAATTAAACTAACTCGAGCTACATTGGCATGGGAAAATGCACCATTTGACATTGATGATGACATTTACCAAGCATGGGACGGACGAGCCAAAGGCGAGGCGTTACAAAACAATTGGCAAGCAAAATTTGAAGCCTATCAAAAAGCTTATCCAGAACTTGCTAGCGAATTATTACGCCGTATGCAAGGCGAGTTACCTGCCGATTTTATAGAAAAAGCCCAACAATATATTGTAGATTGTCAAACAAAAGGCGAAACGATTGCCTCTCGTAAAGCCAGTCAAAATACCATTAATGCGTTTCAACCATTATTACCCGAGTTGTTAGGTGGTTCAGCAGATTTGGCGGGTTCAAATTTAACTTTATTTAAAAATGCTAAAGGCATTCAACAAGACCCCGCGGGTAACTATATTTTTTATGGGGTGCGTGAATTTGGTATGACGGCTATTGCTAATGGTATTGCATTACATGGCGGTTTTGTGCCATATGTTGCTACATTTTTGATGTTTATGGAATATGCACGCAATGCAGTACGCATGTCTGCTTTGATGAAACAACGAGTGATTAATGTTTACACGCATGATTCGATTGGTCTTGGTGAAGATGGCCCAACCCATCAACCGATTGAACAACTTGCCAGCCTACGAGCTACACCAAATTTACACACTTGGCGACCTTGTGACACGGTAGAATCAGCAACCGCTTGGTTATCTGCATTACAACATAAACAAACCCCATCTGCTTTAATTTTTAGTCGTCAAAACTTGCCACATCAACACCGAGATAACGAACAAGTTAGCAATATCGCCAAAGGTGGTTATATTTTGGCAAAAGAACAAAGCGAGCTTCAAGCCATTATCATCGCCACAGGCTCAGAAGTTGATTTAGCCATGCAAGCTTATCAAACATTATCAGCAGAGGGAATAGGCGTGCGTGTCGTTTCTATGCCTTGTTGTGAGATTTTCATGAACCAAGATAATGACTACAAACAAGCTGTCTTGCCAGCTCATATCCGAGCCAGAGTTGCTGTTGAAGCATCTCATGTTGATTATTGGTATAAATTTGTTGGCTTAGATGGTCAAGTGATTGGCATGACCACCTTTGGTGAGTCTGCTCCTGCCAAAGATTTATTTAACCATTTTAATATTACCACTGATGCAGTAGTAAACGCTGTCAAAAATGTGTTGTAATTTTTATTAATCAATAAAAAAGCGTACCTAATCGTACGCTTTTTTATATTTTTATCAATATTAATTAAAACATCGCACCCAAAGCAACAAAGGCAATCGCTGATAAAATCGCTGAAACTGGTAATGTCACTACCCATGCTAAGCCAATTGGTTTCATCGTTTCCCAGTTAGTATTTTTATTGGCAACCCCAATCCCTAAAACTGCACCAACTAAAATATGGGTACTTGATACAGGTAATCCTAATATTGATGCTCCCATCACGACTGCAGCCGCTGCTAACTCAGCCGTAAAACCTGATGCAGGGTGCATTTCTGCAAGGTTAGTACCAACTGTTTGAATAACTTCTTTACCAATAAACCACAGCCCAACAATCAATGCAACCCCAAATGTAACCATTACAGGTGCAGGCACGACCGCTTGAGCCTCAATCGCATTTAGACGAATAACGTCCATAATGGCTACGAATGGACCTACGGCATTTGCAATATCGTTTGAACCATGACTAAACGCAAATGCTGATGCGGTGAAAACTTGCATCCAGCTAAACATGACAAATGTTGCTTTTGCTAAATCCTCTTTATGTTTACCACGAATAGTTTTTGTATAAACAAACACCGTTAGCCAAATAATCGCTCCAATCATGCCAATGACTAACACCGACTGTAACGATGAAAAATTTAAATCTGTATTTTTTAATCCTTTAAACATCACCATCGATGCCATGACCATACCACCAAATGAGGCAATCAATGGCACCCATGTTTTTAATGCTTTTAATGTATCAATGCTATTTCTTTCAGTTTCAATATCATATAATTTTTGATAAAAATCTGTTTCTAAATCTTCTCTGATACAGTCCTTATCTTGATAGACCTCTTGGTCTCTAATCATTGCTGTTGTGTAGGTTAATTGTTCAGTTTCTTCTAATGTATCAACATATTCTTTATTTTGTTTTTTAAGTTCTTTTTTCTTAGCTTTTAATACTTTAACTTTTTCTTCCATCTTTTCATTATATGCCAAAATATGTTTTTTAATTTGCATATACATGATATAAGAAATTATACCACCTAATAATGGCGATAATACCCAAGAAATCGCAATTTCACCAATTTTTGACCAATGTACCGTTGAAAAAGCATAATCAACCCCGCCAAAATTAATCCCAAGTACAATCGAGCTACCTAAAATCCCCCCAATAATCGCATGAGTGGTCGATACAGGCAAGCCTTTTTTCGTGGCAAATAATAACCATAAGGCAGAAGCGATTAATGCTGATAACATCACATAAATAAATTGATTAGGCTCAATCGTTAAACCACTTAAATCCACAATGCCTTTACGAATGGTGTCTGTGACTGTACTACCTGCCAAAATCGCCCCAGACACTTCAAAAATCGCAGCAATTGCCAACGCTTGAGGCACCGTCAAAGTACCCGCCCCAACAGACGTTCCAAACGAGTTTGCCACGTCATTGCCACCGACATTAAACGCCATAAATACGCCGAAAAATGTCGCTAATAAAAATAAAACAGGTTGATTATAAAGAGTATAACCTAACCCCCACCAAATAAAATACACTGACATACCCGTCAATAGTAATGCAAAAAACACATTACCTGCAAATGGCGTTGTCTGTTTTTGTTGCACCATGTTTGTCCTAGAACTCATACATTACCTTTTGATATACATAAATTTTTTATTAAAACTTCAATCACTCATTTTTAATTTATTCACAATTTGCCGTCACCTCCATTTTGCATAATACTGCAAGTTGAGCAGGTTGTAACCGATTAAATAAACACACATGTTTTAAACACATAAAATCACTGGTCAAAAAAAATAGCTTTTCTATCATTGATAATATTACTTTATATATATCAAAATGAACGATAACTTGAATAATGGTAATGATTATTGAATATCTTTGATGTTGAATGTGAAAACTAAACATTTTCATTAGGGTAATCTGACTGACAAGAAGGCTTTTAGATATTCGTCAATATTTGCTTGAATTCACAATCATAAGGAAGAAATATGGTTAATAAATATGATGTTATCTTACTACAATCTTGATAAATTATCAAAGTGTTTTGTTTTTGTTATTTAAAATTTTTATAAAATTTGATTTTGCTTGCCTACCAACCATTTTACTGGCAATATAGACCTATTTTGATGGATAATATGATGATTTCAGCAGAGTTACAAAATTTACTCATTCAATATCTACAGCAACATACTCAACAATCAATTACATTAGACCCCAATCAGCTTGCCTATCGCTGGCAAGCCAACAGCAAAACAGGACAAGCACGACTAGTACCATTACAAGTTGATTTACGTTTAACACTAGATGACCTAATTGGCATTGATGAACAAAAAGCTAAACTTGTACAAAATACCAAACAATATTTAAAAAACTTACCCGCCAATCATGTATTGATGACAGGCACTCGTGGTGCAGGAAAATCATCACTCATTCGGGCATTATTAAATACTTTTAAAGATGATGGCTTGCGTATTATTGAAGTTGCCCGAGATGATTTAGTGATGTTAGAGCCTATCCGTCAAGCCATTCGTCAATTACATCAACAAAACCCTAACCATTATTGTCATTATATTGTCTATTGTGATGATTTAGCATTTAATGGGCAAGATGAAAACTATCGCACACTAAAAAGCATTCTTGATGGAGCATTGGACTCTGAACAAGATAAACTGCTCATTTATGCCACTAGCAATCGCCGTCATTTATTGCCACAATTCATGAAAGATAACGTCAATATTTATAATGGGCAAACCGATGAAGTTAATCCCTATGAAACCATTGATGAAACTGTATCTTTATCTGACCGTTTTGGACTATGGTTATCTTTTTATCCAATGCCCCAACCTATATATTTGCAAATCGTACAACATTATATTCAACAAGCAGATTTAATCTATGATGATACCACCAAAGCTGAAGCGTTACGCTGGGCAAGTTCTCGTGGTGGGCGTTCTGGACGAGTTGCTTATCAATTTAGTAGACACTGGATTGGTTTTACCAGATTAAAAAATCGTTATTAATTTGCCTTGCTTTTTATGTAATGATATAACATATTAATTATTAAGAAATCTTTACTTGAACTTTTATCTAAATTTGCTATAGTGAGGTAAACTAATGAGAAATTTTTCAATCACTCAATAAGTTTTTTTACAACACAAATCATTGAAAACAATGATAAAAAGAGGTAGAAGTATGAGTAATACCATGAAAGCAATGACCTATTATGGCAAAGATGATATTCGTTTTGAAGATAGACCTGTACCAGTAATTATCGACCCAACTGATGCAATTATTAAAATGACCAAAACCACTATCTGCGGTACAGATTTGGGTATTTGGAAGGGTAAAAATCCTGAAATTGAAGCGACTGCAATTGCAAAAACTGGTTCATGGAATGGCCGTATTTTAGGACATGAAGGCATTGGTATCGTAGAAGAAGTTGGTTCAGCAGTTAAAAACTTTAAAAAAGGGGATAAAGTATTAATTTCATGTGTTAGCCGTTGTGGTACTTGTAGCAACTGCCAAAAACAATTATACGCTCACTGTGAAAATGATGGGGGGTGGATTATGGGTTATATGGTTGATGGTACGCACGCTGAATATGTCCGCACTAAATTTGCTGATACTTCATTATATAAATTACCTGAAAATATTAATGAAGATGAAGCCGTATTTTTATCAGACATTTTGCCAACAGGTCACGAAATTGGCGTCCAATATGGTGAAGTCAAAGTAGGTGATACAATTGCGATTGTTGGAGCGGGTCCTGTTGGTATGGCAGTGTTATTAAGTGCAAAACTATATTCACCTGCCAATATTATCATGGTAGATATGGACGATAATCGTCTGGCAATGGCTCGTGAAATGGGAGCAACACATACTATCAATTCAGGCAAACAAGATGCTGTTGCCAAAATCTTGGCATTGACTGAAAACGGTAAAGGGGTTGATTGTGCAATTGAAGCCGTGGGCATTCCTGCTACTTGGGATATTTGTCAAAAAGTAGTTAAAGCTGGTGGTAATATTGCTAACGTTGGTGTGCATGGTACACCCGTTGAATTTGAGCTACAAAAATTGTGGATTAAAAATCTAACCATTACAACAGGTTTAGTCAATGCAAATACAACAGGTATGTTATTAAAATCATGTTGTTCTGGTCAATTGTCACTTAGCAAATTAGCAACGCATCATTTTGATTTTGTTGATATGCCAAAAGCTTATGATGTATTTAAACACGCCTCAGAAGAAAAAGCGATGAAAGTCATTATTAATTTTTAATGAATGATTAGATAAATTTTAATAAAACTGATATGCAGTGATGTATATCAGTTTTTTTATTATAGTGGCAACAATAAATTATTCTTGTTGATAATTTTAATACTACAGAGATTGAACCATCGTCATTGATAATGTTGATTATTGATGCTAGAATTCAAGTATTCAATTAAAAACAATGGAGGGGCATGTGATGCAACGCACAAAATTCATGATGAATACTTGTTTATTATTTAGTGGTATTTTACTAAGTTCTTTCGTTAATGCAAAAATGCCTGCTTGGGAAAGTTATCCTGCCATTAATAAACGTCATATTAGCCCAATTTATCAACAAGAATGGAAAAAATCTCCTACCAAAGATTATTGTCCTATTTTAGCCCTTGCCAATACAGCCCCTTCCCAAAAACCTACCGCCAAAGCACGCCGAGCTAATTTTTGGGGTGGTTGGGGTGTTGCCTATGACTTATCCAATTATCAAGGTAAAAAATTACGCAGTGCTTATGGCATTGCTAACTCAGGCTATGCAAATCGTAATGATATTTATCATTGGAACAATCAGGTTGAATTTTCTGATGGCTCATTTTTAACTTATGGTCGTGAGGGTGGAGATACCACAGGTAATCAATGGTTGGCATATCTGATTTTACCTGATGGCTGTTTTTACAATATTTGGAGCAATATTAGTAAACAGCATTTAACGCAAGTCATTGATGACTTACGTTTTATTCAGTAAGTTAAAAAATTATTTTTGCAAGTTTTCCCACAGTTTTTCTAATCTTTTTTCAGAAACGGCTTGTCGGGTTTTCATTGGCTGGGCAAATAATTGAATACGATATTCCTCAACTAACCAACGGTATTCAGCTATTTTACTATCCCCAGCCCGATGAGCAAGCCGTTCCATATGAGTATCCAACGCATACACACCTTCAAGGTCAGCCTCTAAATTATGTTCCAAACGGTCAAGTCGTATCAATAATGCTTGTAAATACCTTGGATATTCTCGCCAAATTTCATAATTTAGTCGATAAATAAAATCAGCCAAATGCAAATCATCGAGCTGGTCTTCAATATCCTCGATACTTTCTTCAAAAATATCTCTATCCAACATCAATAATCGCTGGCGGGCGTGTTGCCATTGCTGATAAATCGTTTGTAACTGCGGTAAAATCGTTTGCCCAACCATTAAAAAGTTAGCTAAAACAGCCTGTTTAGTTTGTTCAAATTCTTTCGTATTTAATGGTAACTGATTAAGTAATACTAAATTTTGTTTGTCATGATGTCCTGTGATTAGATTATCATGAGTAAAAGTTACGGCAAATTTGCTAAAAGTAGCGTCTAATGTCGCATCTATCACCAATGTTTTTAATACTTGTAAATCTCCTAAGGGAGCAAATGCTAATTTAAATGTTTTGTCAATTTGACTAGTTAATTGTTTAGCTTTTGCCCCAAGTTCATTGTTAATTAGACTTAACACGCCTTGTCGATGATGATGAATTGCTGATGCTATGTCAGTAAATTGTTGAATTAATACTTTTTGTTTATTATCATCACGCCCACGGGTTTTATGACTATCTAGCTTTTCTACCACTAACGCTGAAAATTGTCGAATAGCAACCCCTGCTGTATGCCGATTTTGCATAAAATGAAAATGCTCAGGGAATTCGCTGTGTAATCCTTTCGCACTAGCAACAGCTTGTTGGGTTACAGATTGATGTCGCAATTTTAATGCTTCAATATCTCTACCTTTTTCAATCACTCGATTTTTATTATCGACCAATGCAATTTGTGGTTGTAAATAGCGTTCTATGGCTGATGGATTAAAATCGCTAGGCTGAATATTGGTTACACCTCGCCGATGTAATGCCTGACAAAGTTGTTTTAATAAGCCTGCATGATGGTCACGGTTCAGCTCTTGATAGATTGCTTGAGCTGTGTCAGGAATTGGCACAATTTGACGGCGAATGTCTTTAGCCAAAGTTTTTAATAACTGTAACACAAGTTCATATCGCCAACCTGCAATACCCCATAAAATTTCAATGGCATCAAGCTGAGGTAAGGCAACCAGTGGTACTTTAATCGTAACACCATCATCATCACTCGCAGGGTCAAACACATAACTTAATGGTAATTTTAGATTACCTAATTGCCAAACTTCTGGAAAATCTTGCGTAGTTGGTGCTTGCTCAGTCAGCACATCATCATCAGTAAAAAATAAAAATTTTGGTTGTGTAGTTTCGATGTCTTTTCGCCAATCTTCAAACACTTTTCGACTAGCGATGTGAGGTGGGATACGTTGAGCATAAAATTGATATAAATTTTCTTCATCAACCAATAAATCTCTTCGGCGTAATTTTTCTTCAATTAATGACACATCAGCAATTTTTGCTAGATTATGTTGTAAAAACGCTGGCTCTTTACCATGATTTAAATTACCAAAAACTAACGCATCTCGTAAAAAAATGTCATGGGCTTCTTCAATGTTTACTTGTTCATAATTCATTAATTGTTTATGTAAAATAATTAAACCAAATAAACTGATTTGGGCATAAGCTTTGACATGTCCTGTTTTCATCGACCAATGTGGTTCAAAATAATGGTATTTCAATAAATTACTACCAGCAGACAAAATCCATTCAGGCTCAATTTTGGCAACGGTTCGCATAAACACTTGTGATGTTTCTACAATTTCAAATGCCATGACCCAAGTAGGTGGCTGTTTAAATAAACTACTTGCTGGAAAAATTTTTGCTTTATTTTGTCTGGCAACTAAATATTCGCCCCGTTTATTTTTAATGACTTTACCCTGATTATCAACATCACTAAGTTTTTGAGCAATGAATGATAACAATCCTGTTAATAATGCCCGATGAATATGAGCAAAACTGGCTGGTTCTTGATTAATTGTTAATTTTAATTCATTAACCATTTGGGCAAGTTGGGCATGTGTTTGTTGCCATTCTCGCAATCGTGGCGGGCTTAAAAAATGTTTTTTAGCAAAGTTTTTGCGTTGGCTGTTACTAAGCTTTTCTACTTGTTGGTCTTGATAAGGACTTAAGGCGATTTGCTCATCTAAATTAACTGTTTTTTGCCACAATGACCCATAAATCGCCTGCCAAAGACTAATATAAAATAAAAAATCTGAATTTTCCTGTCGAAACAAAGCGTGTTTTTGGTCAGCTTGGGCTTGTTTATCTATAGGACGTTCTCGTGGGTCTTGCACAGATAATGCTGATATAATCACTAATAACTCTTTTAAACAACCAAATTGCTCTCCTGCGATTAACATTCTTGCTAATCGTGGGTCTATTGGCATTCTTGCCATTAATTTACCAATATTTGTCAATTGGTTAGCATGTTGGCGATGCTTATTTGCCTGTTGTGTGGTAGTTTTATATGGTACTGCTCCCAGCTCTTCTAATAGTTTTCGACCATCATTCACTAACCGACTATCTGGCGGTTGAATAAAGTCAAAATTTTCAACATTGCCTAAACCAAGATTTGCCATTTGTAAAATGACTGATGCCAAATTAGTACGTAAAATTTCAGGTTCGGTAAACTCTGGGCGACTATTAAAATCTTCTTCACTGTATAAGCGAATACACACGCCAGAAGCAACTCGTCCGCATCGTCCTTTACGTTGATTTGCAGCCGCTTGGCTAATTGCTTCAATTGGTAAACGTTGCACTCGAGAACGATAATCATAACGGGAAATTCTGGCAAAACCTAAATCAATAACATAACGAATATTAGGAACTGTTAAAGCAGTTTCTGCCACGTTGGTTGCAATAATAATACGTCTACCTGTCACAGGTTGAAAAATGCGTTGCTGTTCTGCAAAACTTTGTCTAGCAAATAATGGTAAAATTTGGGTATGTTTTGGCGAATAATTTAATAAAATTTCTTCAATATCATGAATTTCTGCTTCTGTTGATGAGAAAATCAAAATATCGGCTTGGTCTGAATGACCTTTTTCAGTAGCATCTTGATAACATTCTTCAACCGCTTGGATAATAGCTTTTGGTAAATTTTCTTCAATATCATCAAAACTATCATCTGCTGAACCTGTGACAGGCATTTCAGTAACAGGACGATAACGCACTTCAACAGGGTAACTACGACCTTCAACGATATATACAGGGGCTGGCTCTTTTTTCTTTTTTATATGATGGTACGTTGAAAAATATTGACTAAATCGTTGGGTATCTAAAGTTGCTGAGGTAATAATAACTTTTAAGTCAGGGCGTTTAGGTAGTAAATTTTTTAAATAACCCATAATGAAATCAATATTTAAACTTCTTTCATGGGCTTCATCAATGATAATTGTATCATAACGACTTAAAAATTTGTCGTGAGCTAATTCTGCTAATAAAATACCATCTGTCATTAGTTTAATTAATGAATTTGGTGAGCCTTGCTCGGTAAATCGTACTTTAAAACTGACACTTTTACCTAATGGTTCGCCCAGTTCTTCGGCAATTCGATTGGCCACACTACGGGCAGCTAAGCGTCTGGGCTGTGTATGTCCGATTTGTCCTGTGATACCTCGTCCTGCTAACAATGCAATTTTAGGTAGTTGAGTAGTTTTTCCTGAACCTGTTTCTCCAGCGACAATGATGACTTGATGTTGTTGAATAGCGTTAATTAACGTTTTTGCTTGCTGACTGACGGGTAAGTCTTCATTAAGTGTGATGATTGGCAAGCTATCAATACGAGCTTGTACCATGTTTTGTGAATGGATAAGTTGTTGCTGATATTTTTGTTTACGAATGTGATATTCGTCACTGGTTTTATCTTTATGCGTGTGTAATTGTTTTTCCAGTCGAGATAGATAATAGCTATCTTTTGCCATAACTGGTTGATTTGGTGTTGGTTGGCTGTTTTTTTGTTGTGTCGTCATAAATTTACTTAGGCTATTTTAAGAAAAATTAACGACATCATGGCGAATTTTTTTGCTAAAATCAAGTATTATTGATGGCTTGCTAAACAAACCATCATTTTTTATATGAAACGATTTAATTTTTTAATTGGCTACATTTATCTGTACTACAAATAACCGCTCGCCCTTGATTTGCTGGACGATTGGTAATTGTCGCAGTTCCCGAGGACGAATACGTCCGATGAATATCATTTGTTATGTTATTTCTTGTTGAGGCTGAATAGTAATCACCTGTGGCATTACTATTATTCAATAATTTTTTTAAATTATCGTATAAATCGTTTGCTGATTTTTCATAGCCTTCTCGTGAAAAATGTACGCCGTCTGTTCGCCCTAAACCTTTAGCAATCCATGACTTCATGCTACAATTACCACCCATCGCCTCTTGCCAGCTCCAATAAAGAGTGCCGTTTTGTTGAGCAACTTGACGTAATTGTGATTGTACTTTATCTAAATTAACCGCTCGAGTACCGCAATATCCTGAAGTACTTTTTAAGCTATCAGGAGCATTGACAATTAAAATATTTGCATTGGGCAAGCCTTGACGAATTTTATTAATCGCACTTTGCACGGAGGCAATTTGTCCGCTAACATCGCTTTGAAACGCTTCATTTGTGCCATACGCTAAAATCACTAAGTCCGCCTGTGAACTGGCTAAATCCTGAGCCACTGCTGAACGCCAACGTTGCCAATAATCTTGCGTTGCTCCATTAATTCCCATGGCTGATACACGCCCACCACCTTGGCGACTTAACCAAAAACCGCCAATATTCATGTTACTATCTGCTTGAAATGTTGCAGGAAAATGAATTGTTGTTGCGACTGTTTGCCAGCCATTATTATTTAACGATAATTGACGTGTGCCATATTTGTCACTGACTGTCACAGTTTGTCCAGCGTTACCTTTGACCATGACTTTAGCATCTTGGCTATCCCCAGCGTAGTATTGACTGGTCAATGTTAAGGCACTAGCTCGGCTCATTGGTGAGGCAATCACCCCACCCAATGAATAATCGGCTGGCTGATTTGAACGACTATTCGTCAATTCCCAACCAAATGCTTCATAACCATGTCTGGCAGTGCGTTGTCCATTAACTTTCATTGGATAAGCAAAGCCTACGCCCCCATCACCAATGTCCGCTTGCAAACGTTTGCGTAATTGTTCAGTAAAATAATCCCCTGCGGTATGTGAATCACCCATTTGCAAAATATGAACATTCTTCTGAGAAAATGCCTGTTGTAGCCCTGATAAATTTTGTCCAAAATTTTCCACAGGGGCTGACATTGCTGAATTGATAAAAAGGTTACTAAACAACAATGCACCAACAATCGTGGCTGATTTTACATAGGATAGTTGAGAAAAACACTGTGTTTTTTTATACTGCATCTTAGGTTTTCCATAAAAAATTTGAACACCTATCTTAACAAAATCTAACCAATAACAAATGGCTGTTTTCGCAACCATTTCTTACAAGTTTGTATCTAAATTTGCCTGTATATGAGTCATGATATGTTGTGCAATCAGTTTTTGCCCTGCTACGGTAAAATGAATACCATCTGCGGTACGCACTTTGGTAATTTTTTCATCAATCAATAAACTATCTGAAAAATTATCCGCAGTCGCTGGGTCACTGACTAACATTGTTCGACTATCGATGACCAATGCTTGATTTTTAGCGATTTTGTTATGATAAATATCAGTTAATATTTTCATTTGTTCGTTTAATTTATCTTTTTTCATTGTCGGTGGTGTTACCCACAAAACTTGTACATTATTTTGTTTTGCTGTTGTTAAAATTCGTTGAATTTTTTGTGCATACAATTCTTGCCAACGTGGGCTATTAAATTGAATATATTTTCCGCCTTTGTTGTCAGGGTCTGGCACGTCCCAAGGGTCATTTGCTCCTAAAAAAACCACCAATACGCCAACATCAGGATTTTCTTGTAACGTTTTTTCGATGGTCGCAGGCCAGTCAAAAAAACTGCTATAGCTTAAACCTGTACTTTGTTTGCTCAAATCAATACTGTGAATTTGATACTTACTTTGTAACTCTCGCATCACCCATGGTGCAACACCTTGCATCAATGAATCACCAGCAAAAAATACTTTTTGATTTGGCATCAAAACCATTTTAGTGACAGCTGGTGGTTCTTTTGCTAAACGTTCTGCTTCTTTTTGCTGTGCCAATAATTTGGCTTGTTGTAATGCTTGCTCTTCTGCTTGCTTTTGACGTTGCAATAATACATCAGCATAAAATGTTTGATTAACATACTCATTGCCATGTTTATTAAAATAGTCAATCCACGCAAACATACCTTCTGTATAAATACTTTTTTCTAAGATTGAGCCTGTTTGCCAATAGGGGATTTGATTAAGCTGTTCCCAACCGACATTATTTTGATAAGTTTGTTGCCAATATTCGCTCAATTTGTCTTGTTTTAACCAGCTAACTAACATAATTGATAACAATAATATTAAGCCAACCTGCCATGTTGTTAAATGTTTTTGTTTCGTTGTTTTTTCGACACCCACAGGTTTCGTCGGCTCTTCCTGAATTACCACATTTTCCGCCATAACACACCTAACAACACTTTTTTACATCATCAAAAATTTGCATAAATAAAATTGGGTAGTCCTTCTGGTGACAAAGCAAATACCAATACCACATAACCGCTTATCACAATCGGTAACAACCACCATGGAATATAAGATAATAAACCTGCTACCTGTTCACGGGACCGCCCTAAATAAGGATACAATAACCATGCCAATAACATCATCATTAACGTTGGTATCACAGATAAACTAAATACCATTGACTGATATTGAGTTAATGCCAACAACATTTCTCCTGCCTGTGCAAATGTGCTACTATGAAAAAATATCCAACCAAACGCCACATAATGAAACGTTAAAAATATTGCCACAGGTTTGGCTTTTTTAGTCAGCCAATGACGTACACCCCAGCGTTTCATCAAGTTTAACCAAACTAACGCCAAGCCATGTATTGCTCCCCAGATAAAAAAGTTCCAACCTGCCCCATGCCAAACCCCAGATATAACAAAGGCTAACATCAAATTTAACTGAACACGCCAAAAACTGCAACGATTACCACCCAAAGGAATGTATAAATAGTCCTTAATCCATGATGACAATGTCATATGCCACTTATTCCAAAAATCCTGAACATCAGTCGCTAAATAAGGACGATTAAAATTTTCAGGTAAACGAAAGCCTAACAATAAAGCTAATGCAATCACTAAATCTGTATAACCTGAAAAATCAAAAAATAGCTGTAATGAATAAGCGTAAACCGCAGTCAAAACTTCTAAGCCATGAAACTGTAAAGGATTAGAAAAAACAGGGCTAACCCACAATGTTTCTAGCCAGCTTGCCAGCACGATTTTTTTGAACAATGCAAACATAATCAATGCCCCCGCCAAATATGGATATAAGATATATCGGCGATTTGGACGGCTATATTGCTGATTTAATGTTAAAACTGGTTCGGGCAACCATTGCTTTTCTGCATCTTTAGCACGAAAAATCGGCCCTGCAGTAATGGTCGGAAAAAAAGATAAAAATCCTAACAGCACACTAGAAGGCATTGGTTGAATTTTATTTTTATACACATCAACAAGATAGCTAATTGCTTGGAATGTATAAAAAGAAATCCCTACAGGTAATACAATATCTAATGGGCTAAGATTATGCTCACTTAAAATACTGTCATTTAGCTGAGCGATGGTAAAATTTGTGTACTTAAAAAAGCATAAATGAGCAATTAAAATAATTAAGCCACTAATAAACGTCCATTTTTTTACAGATTTCTTTTCAGTTTTACTAAAAATCCATAAACACCATTGCAAAACCAGCCAAACAAACACGACACTTAACACAAATTGCCATTGCCAAGTAAACAAAAATGCCAGACTTGCCAACACCAATAGCCAATTTTGCAATTTTATTGAACGATAACTTAACCAATAAACGATAAAGAACAATAAAAAACATAATGCAAATTCGTAAGATAATATCACCATTTTGAACAGCCACAACCTATTAATACTAACCATCAACTATGATGATTTATCATCACGTCCTGTCACGGATATTATACGTTTCCTATACAGTTTCGCAACACTTTTTTTCAAAGTTTAATAAATATTCTTTAATAGCCAAACCGCCTGTATATCCGCCCAAGCCCCCGTCACTTGCGATAACACGATGACAAGGTATGATTAAACTGATAGGATTTTTACCATTCGCATTCCCGACTGCTCGAGATGCTTTTGGTTGTTGTATCTGATTAGCAAGCTGGGCATAACTGATAGTTTTTCCAAACGGTATGTTTAGTAATTGTTGCCAAACTTTTTGTTGAAATTTAGTCCCAAATGATAAATCTAGTGGAATTTCAAACTGTTGTCGCTTGCCTGCAAAATATTCATCTAATTGTTGTATGCTTGTTAATAAAACTACATGATTAACATCATCTTTCATTAATTCATCAGCTGTTAATACGTTTACAGTATTTTGTTTTGTATTTTTTAATAATTTTTCGGTTTTTTCTTGCCACCAATCTAATCCTATCAATCTTGCTTGATAACTGCTTAAGGTGATGATTGGTAAATCAGCAGGTGGGTGATAGTGGCAAGTTATTATCATTTTTTATTCCTATATCCTTTATCTAATCATCTTTTGCAAATAATGCCTTCACAAAGTCATCAGCTTTAAATGGGCGTAAGTCGTCAATTTTTTCACCGACACCAATAAAACGAATTGGTATATTCGTATTACTAGCAACGTTAAACACAACCCCACCTTTGGCGGTACCATCAAGTTTTGTAATAGTAACACCTGTGACATTGACTGCTTCATTAAAAATTTCTACTTGATTTAACGCATTTTGTCCTGTGCCTGCATCTAACACTATCATGGTTTCATGGGGGGCTGTTGGGTCAGCCTTTTGCATGACTCGCACAACTTTTTTTAACTCTTCCATCAAATTAGATTTATTTTGTAATCGTCCAGCAGTATCAGCAATTAAGACATCAATTCCCCGAGCCTTTGCAGACTGCATCGCATCAAAAATCACAGATGCACTATCTGAGCCATGTCCTTGAGCAACAACGGGAATATGATTGCGTTCGCCCCAAATTTGTAATTGTTCTGTTGCGGCAGCACGAAACGTATCACCTGCAGCTAACATGACTGATTTTCCTTCTTGTTGTAAACGTTTAGCAAGTTTACCAATCGTGGTTGTTTTACCAACACCATTGACACCAACCATCAAAATCACAAAGGGCTTTTTACTGGTGTCAATGTGTAATGGTGCAATATTGGGAGCTAAAATTTCTACCAGTTCTTTTTGCAAGGCTTTATACAATGAATGCGAATAAATCAAATCCCCCCGTGCTGTTTGTTCAGTTAGACTCGTAATAATCCGATTAGTCGCAGTCACGCCAATATCAGCAACCAAAAGCTGGTCTTCGACTTCTTCTAAAAGTTCATCATCGATTTCTTTACCACCAATTAAAATATTAGTTAGTCCTTCTGTAAAGCTTTTACGGCTTTTACTTAAGCCTGCTTTCATTCGGCTAAACCAACCACCTTTTTTTTCTGGTGCATCATTAGAACTTTGTTCACTCATTGCTTTATGCCTTTTGTTAATTTATCTTATTACAAACAAAATCGATTTATTTACTAACAACTAGTTTGATTAAACCTTCCGCTTTGGCAAGATTATTTTCTACATCTTCCCAAGCAAGTTTACTACCTTGAATAAGATGTTCTGTACGGTTCATCACAACTTGTACTTTACCATCTTTTTCTGTAACTAACACTTTTAAAGGTAATTGTAAGGCAAACATTGGGTCTTTTATCATTAATGGTGTACCAGCTTTTGGCGTGCCAAATACAATCACGGTTGCAGGTTGCATGGTTAATCCTGCGTCCTTACCTGCCTGTTGATGGTCAATCGTTGCAAAAATTTTCATGCCTTTTTCAGTTAATGCCTGATTGATTTTATTGGTTGTTGTTGCAAAATCATATTGGCTATCAAAAATAACGATTGATGGTTTTTGATGATTTTTTGCCATTTTTTTATCACCATTCATATTTTGATGGTCAAGAACCGCTGATTTTAATGGTTTTTCAGGGTGAGATGGTTTTTTTGTAGTTGAACAAGCACTCAATCCAACAACGCCACATGATAATACAGTTACTAACAACGTTTTTGTCACAGTTTTCATCAACATATTTTGTTCCTAGACTTTCAATAAATCGCTGTCATTGTAACATTTTTTTCATAGCTTTTTGTGAAAAAAAATATTAGGCTGTCATTTAGCTTCATATTGTTTCGAGAAATCTCAATGAAATTGTTTACAAATTTAGCTTTTTCTGTATTCAGTCTGGCGATATTAGCAGGCTGTCAATCTATTCACTCTACGGTCACTCATACTAAAACGGTGAAAAATACCGATTTTTATCAAAAAATTACAGAGGCTCGTCATGAGTATCGTTTGGACAATGGATTAAAAGTGATTATCAAAGAAGACCATCGTTCACCCGTGGTGATGACCCAAGTTTGGTATCGAGTCGGCTCAAATGATGAACCTAAAAATCTTGGTGGGATTTCTCATGTATTAGAACACATGATGTTTAAAGGTACAAAAAATATTTCTGCAAGCGATTTTGAACGATTAATTGCTAAATTTGGTGGCACAAATAATGCGTTTACCAGTTATGATTATACAGGTTATTATGAAATTTTTCCTGCTAATCGTTTAAGTCTAGCTTTAGAGTTAGAAGCTGACCGTATGACTAATTTACAATTAAATGAAAAAGATTTTAGTAAAGAACGACTCGTTGTGATGGAGGAACGCCGACAACGTGTTGATGATAATCCCAATGCTCTTGCCTTTGAACAGTTTATGACCGCTGTTTATCCAAATAGTCCAAAAGGACAATCTGTCATTGGTCCAATGACTGAAATTGAAAATATCACTTTAAAAGATTTACAACAATGGTATGAAACTTGGTATACACCAAATAATGCAACTATTGTCATTGTGGGGGCTGTAAAGCCAGAACATGCTTTAGCAGAAGTCAAAAAATATTTTGCGGATAAACCTGCCAAATCTTTACCCAATCGCCCAAGCGTAACTGAACAAAGTTTTCGAGGGTTCAATGAAAAAACCATACATTTGCCTGTACAAGTGCCTAGTATCATGATGGCATATAATGTACCAACATTAACGACCAGTAAAGACCCAAAAATCGCTTATAGTTTATCTGCTTTAGCTGATGTGCTTGATGGTGGGTTGTCTGCCCGTTTAGAAAAACGGCTGGTACGAGATAAACAATTATTGGCTTCAGTTGGTGTTAGTTATAGTGCATTTTCTCGAGGTGATGGGCAGTTTTTTATTAAAGCAACACCCCGTGACAATGTGGATTTAGCAACTGCCAAACAAGCAATTTTAGCCGAAATTGAGGCATTAAAAAGCCAACCAATTCAACAAAGTGAGTTAAATCGAGCAAAAACTAATATTTTAACAGGATTGATTTATAGTCAAGATAGCGTCAGTGGACAAGCCCAAATGATTGGAAGTCTGGATAGTATTGGTTTAGATGACCGTATGATTTACCAGTTACCAGCGATTTTTGACACTATTGACCAAGACTCGTTACATCAAGTTGCCAAACACTATTTTGTTAAAGATAACTTAACGATTTTTAATGTTTTGACAACATCAGAAAAAGCTAACTAAATTTTTATTTATCCGCTTTAAAATATTATTTTGAGAAATATTATGACCTTAAAACCTCTTACATTAAGTTTAACTACCTGTTTATTAATTTTAACAAATAATGGTCAAGCAAATGTCAGCGAAAGTCATGTATCAGATAACATTGACCCAAATGCTCCGATTACTGTTTTAGATAAATTACAAAGCCTACAAAATCCAAGTGAATTACAATTTACTTTACCAAAAATAGAACATTTTTCTAGCAAAACTGGCACGCCAGTTATATTTGTACAAACCAATAATTTACCCATGGTCGATATTGATATTCGCTTTAACGCAGGCTCAGCCCGTGATGAAAGTATCAAACCCAACGGCTTTGGTTTAGCAAGTTTAGTTGCAAGTATGCTTAGTAAAGGCACAACCAATAAAAGTGAAAATTTATTAGCTGAAGAAATTGAACAACTAGGTATTGATTTAGATATTTCCGCTTATAAAGATATGTTTGTTGTAAGTTTGCGTAGTTTATCTGATGATAAATATTTAAATCCTGCCTTACAACTTGTTGAAGAAATTTTAACGCAATCAACCTTTCCCAATGACAGTTTAGAACGAACCAAAGCCCGTTATTTAGTGGCTTTAAAGCAAGCTCAAGAAGACCCAAACACCATCGCAAATCAAACATTTATCAAAGAACTATATGCTAATCACCCTTACGCACACCCAAGCATGGGAACGCCTGAAAGTATCCCAAACATTCATCAACAAGACTTGCAAAATTTCACCAAACGTTATTTAGTCGCTCAAAATGCCTATATTACTATTACGGGGGATATTTCACGACAACAGGCAGAAAATATCGCTAATCAACTAACCCAAACATTAGCAACTGGCTCGCCTGCCCCTGCATTGCCCGATGCCAAGCCTTTAACTGCCAGCAAAACCATTCATGTACCATTTGATAGTACACAAACAACTGTTATTATGGGGCAATTGGGGGAAAAACGTAGCCGTGACCCACAAATATTACAACAACACACTAATTTTAATATTGCTGATGAGGTAGTTGGCGGCGGCGGTTTTCAAGCTCGTCTAATGACAGAAATCCGTCAAAAACGTGGGCTGACTTATGGTATTTATAGCGGTATGACACCGATGCAAAGTCAGGGCAATTATAGTATTTCTTTTTCAACACAAAATGAAAATAGCCAACAAGCTATTGATGCTACTTTACAAGTCATTCAAGATGTTATTGATAATGGTATTAGTGAAAACGAACTAACTTTAACCAAAGAAAATCTCATGAACCGTTTTCCGACTTTATTGTCAAGTAATGCCAGCATTAATGGACAACTATCTGCAATGAATTTTTATCAATTACCCGATAGTTATTTAAGCGAATATAACCAACGTATCCAACAAGCAACTCTTGACGAAGTTAATCAAAGCTATCGACAACTGGTGCAACCAAATAAGTTTTTAATTGTGACAGTTGGCAAAATGCAAACAACTAAACAACCTACTGCCACAGCTAAAAAAGCTAAAAAATCCCAGAAAAAAACTAAAATTGATAAGTAATACCAACATTAATTGAACGTTCTGGTAACGGTACATAGTCCACCAAATAGGAAGCATGATTGTACGCCAGTTCGTTCAAGATATTTTTCACTTGGAAAAATGCTTTATAAATATGTTTACCTTTACTATTATAAACAACTTTTGCATCTAACATATTATAACTTGGCGTTACAGTTTCAAAATTGGCAATTTTATCCTGTTCAAAACGATGATAACCTGATAATGTCAGGTCAAATTGACCCAAAACTGCACTAATATCACCACCTATACGAGGAGCGGTCAGCCTTGGAGCATATTTACTTTGACTATCATCAAGTTTGATAATCGCAATGTCGGCAAAGCCTCCCACACTAATTTTTTGATTAATTTTATAACGACTGGTGATTTCACCGCCATAATGTTTAGCTTTAGTTTGGGTATAATCAATTAAACGAAAACCTTTTTCTTCACCAGATGTAATTAAATCAGTCGTTTTATCATAAGTATAATTTTGAATATCATTGTAAAACCCTGATATACTAGTTTCAAATTTCTTTTGATTATCATAGCGATAAGTCAGTTCAACCCCATTGGTTTTTTCTCGTTTTAGTTGAGTATTACCACGTTCCCAAGCATTCGTTGCCAAATGGGAGCCATTCGCAAATAACTCTTGAGAGGCTGGCAAGCGTTCTGAGTGACTAATGCGTAATGCTAACTGATTGTTTGGATTAATATATTTTCCACCTTCAATAGACACTGACGTGCCTGCATGTGACACTTTTTGGTCATTACTGATGTCGTTAATCGTTTGAAACTCTTGTCTAACGCCAAATTCTGCATACCAAGGGTCTTTATCTTCTGGGGCGGTGCTAGGTTTTGTTGGTGTTAAATCATGTTGATGCTCGGCATGGTCATGTCCATCATCAGGAAGTTGAGCAGAAAACTTATCCGCCGAAACACTTGCACCTCGATAAGTTGGCGTTAAACGTTCAATCAGATATACACCTATTTGATTGCGTTTAGTTGTTGGTAAATAACCTTCAATCCCTTGTGACGAAAATTTACTTTGATTAAAATCTAACCCAACAATCCCCTGAATAAAACCTAATGTACCCGTTCTAAATGTTGCATGAGTCGCATCAATACGTGCGTTAATTGCTCGATTATCAAAGGTTGTTCCTACTTTGCCTTCATCGATTTCATCATGATGATAATCTGTATAACTAATTTTTCCTGTGATTTTATCAACCCCCATCATTGGCATTTGTTTTTCAGCAAATAACTGATAAACATCAGATTTTAATTTAACATAAGGCTGTTCTTCATGGACATGAGGAGCATGGCTGGCACATGCTAACTTATCACTATCTGTACTACTAATTTCACAATGATTATGCACATGAAACGGTAAGCCATATTCAGAAGTTAATTGTTGATAAGATAAACCAATATAGCCATCTTCTTTAACATAGGAAACCCCAACATTTGCATTATCCTGTTTATACCAGCTATTATTGATTTCTGTACTATCCCAATGTGGTACCTGAATGTTACCTTGGTCAGTTCTTTGTAAACTAGTTTGCCAAACCCAATTATCCCCTAGACCACCCATCAGCTCAGCATATCCCAAATATCCATCAGTCGCTTGTTGCCCAACAGCAACAACTTTTCCCGTAATTTTTGGCTGTAATTGTGGCTGTAACGCATTATCCACCACATTGACCACACCACCGACTGCACCGCCACCATACATTAATGCTGATGTACCTTTAATCACTTCAATTTGTTTTGCTCCAAACACAGGCACAGCAACTTGATGGTCAGGCGAAATTTGTGACGCATCATGCACGGTTAAGCCGTTATTCATGACTTTGACACGGGGAGCCGTCTGCCCACGAATAATCGGACGACTCGCTCCTTGAGCAAAACTATCCGTTGAAACCCCAGCTTCATCAGCTAGCACATCACCCAATGTACTGGCTGTTTGTTGTTCAAGCTGGTAAGCATATTTAATACTCGTTGCTGTTGCCATCTCGCCTGCCTCTGTCTGAAATGGACTAGCAATCACCACAATTTTTTCTAAAGTTGTCGTTGGTAAAGCCTCATCAGTTACATTGTCTTCTGCTATTGCCACACAAGGCAATAATATCAACAAACCTAACGCTGATTTTGTCGCAATAGTTAATGGCTTAAGTGTAAAAGAAATCGACATCATAACTTTTCCTAAAAATTGATATGTTATATTATTGCATAATTTTATAAAAACAGCTAAAAAAATAAAACCCCTAAAGTCATTTTTCAACTTTAGAGGCTCAATACAAAATTATAATTTACTCAGTAAATCATTATAATTTGCTAGTTAATTCTGGCACCGCTTGGAATAAATCCGCTTCTAAGAAATAATCAGCCACTTGAGAAATTGGTGCTTCTGGGTCATTGTTAATTGCAACAATAACTTTTGAGTCTTTCATGCCTGCCAAATGTTGAATAGCACCAGAAATACCAACGGCAACGTATAAATTCGGTGCAACGATTTTACCTGTTTGCCCAACTTGTAAATCATTTGGCACATAACCTGCATCAACTGCTGCACGAGATGCACCCATTGCCGCCCCAAGTTTATCAACCAATGGCTCAATATATTGCTTGAAGTTTTCACCGCTGGCTAAAGCACGACCACCTGACACAACGATTTCAGCAGCTGTCAAATCTGGACGGTCTGATTTTGCTAACTCTTCGCCAACAAATTTTGATTTACCTTCATCAGCAACTTTCGTGACATTGTCAATAATCGCTGAACCACCTGTCGCACTTACCGCATCAAATGCAGTGGTACGCACAGTAATAACTTTTTTGCCTTCCGTGTTTTTCACAGTGGCTGTCGCATTACCTGCATAAATCGGACGCTCAAACGTTTCTGCATCAACAACAGCAGTAATATCTGATACCATGTTTACATCTAATAATGCTGACACACGAGGCATAAAGTTTTTACCTGTCGTGGTTGCTGGAGCGATAATGTGACTATAGTCATCTGCCAAAGAAACGACTAAACTTGCCACATTTTCTGCCAATTGATGCTCATAAGCATTATTATCAGCAAATAAAACCTTGCTCACGCCTTCTACTTTAGAGGCTTGCTCTGCAACACCTGCACAACCAAAACCTGCAACCAATACAACCACTTCACCACCAATTTTTTGAGCTGCGGTTACTGTGTTCAATGTTGCTTTTTTAAGCTCTTTATTATCATGCTCTGCATATACTAAAATTGCCATAAGATTTTCCTTAATATTTGATTAATTTATACTAAAAACTATCTATGAAATGATTAGATAACTTTTGCTTCATTTTTTAGTTTATCAATCAATTCATCAACCGATGCAACTTTTACACCTGCTTGACGCTCTGCTGGTGGGGTAACTTTGATAACTTGAATGTTTGATGCAGTATCAACCCCAAAATCTGCTGGCGTTTTCACATCAAGTGGCTTTTTCTTAGCTTTCATGATGTTAGGCAATTTAACATAACGTGGCTCATTTAAACGTAAATCTGTTGTAATCACAGCTGGCAATGATAATGCAACCGTTTGTAAACCACCATCAACTTCACGAGTTACTTTTGCTTCACCATTTTCTACCACCACTTTTGAAGCAAATGTACCTTGACCCACACCCATCAATGCAGACAACATTTGTCCAGTTTGATTATTGTCATCGTCAATGGCTTGTTTACCTAGTAAAATTAGGTCTGCCCCTTCTGCTTCTGCAACACTTTTTAAGATTTTTGCTACTTGCAATGGACGTACAGTATCATTAGTTTCTACCAAAATCCCTCTATCTGCTCCAATCGCCATCGCTCCACGCAGTTGTTCTTGAGCTTCTTTTGCACCAATTGAAACAACAATGATTTCACTGACAACGCCTGCTTCTTGTAATCGTACTGCTTCTTCAACAGCAATTTCACAAAATGGATTAATTGACATTTTAACGTTTGCCAAATCTACACCTGTATTATCCGCTTTTACACGAACTTTAACATTATGGTCAACTACACGCTTAACAGCGACTAATGCTTTCATACGTTCCTCGTTTGTTATGTGAAAATTTAAAAATGATGTGGAAAAATCAACATATGATGATTATCATCCACTTAATCTACCCAGTAAAAATTTTACTTTCTTTATGTTGCGATAACTAGCAAAACAAATCAAGCATTTGATGTGAATTTTCACTCATTATTTTGGGTAAATGATTATATGTTGATAACATTATAACGTCTTTTTCTACCATTTAGGTAAATTTAATTTCCCCAAAATAAATTAATTTTGCAAAAATCCCAAGACAAGTCAATATCATAACGACAGAAAAACTCATACTATAATCAGCATAGCGTACAGGCATTTTAATATCTTCAATGCTTTTTGCATCAAATACTTGGTCTTTTAATAGATAACTACCATAGAACCAGCCGAACATACTATATAAAATATAAGCGACAGGAACTACTTTGACTAATTGGTTAAAATCGCCGTAATATAATACGACACCTGAGGCAACTAACCAAGCAATTTCTAAAAATGAAATAATTTGAAAAATCAAGGTATTGGGTATTTGTCCTTGATGTTTTTTTAATGATATGGCTTCACAGCTAATTAAGAGTGCCATGCAAAACGTGCCTATTAGATAAACACTTTGCCAGTCAATTTGTTCACCAAAACTAGAAAAAAAAGAAAAATCCATGGTCAAATCTTATTATTGCAGAAAGTTCTGCGAAATTTTATACAAAAACCTTGCTTGAGTAAATTTTTACCCAAGCAAGGTTATTATAGCGAACTTATCACACAATGTGTGGATTAGTTTTTCTCTTTATCAATGATTTTGCTAGCAGTAATCCAAGGCATCATTGCACGCAATTTTGCACCTGTTTTCTCAATTTCATGTTCTGCCGTTTGACGACGACGAGCAGTCATTGAAGGATAGCCTGTCATGCCTTCGGTGATAAACATTTTGGCATATTCACCTGATTGAATGCGTTTTAGGGCATTACGCATGGCTTCACGAGACTGTTCATTAATAACTTCTAAACCTGTCACATATTCGCCATATTCTGCATTGTTACTGATTGAGTAATTCATATCAGCAATACCGCCTTGATACATTAAATCAACAATCAATTTTAACTCATGTAAGCATTCAAAATATGCCATTTCTGGTGCATAACCAGCTTCAACAAGGGTTTCAAAACCCATTTTCACTAATTCAACCGCACCACCGCAAAGAACTGCTTGTTCACCAAATAAGTCAGTTTCTGTTTCATCTTTAAAGGTCGTTTCGATGATACCAGAACGACCACCACCCACACCAGATGCGTATGATAATGCTACTTGTTTTGCTTGACCTGATGCGTCTTGATAAACAGCGATAAGGTCAGGAATACCACCACCATTTACAAACTCATTACGCACAGTGTGACCAGGTGCTTTTGGAGCAATCATGATAACATCAAGGTCTTTACGAGGAATAACTTGGTTATAATGAATGGCAAAACCATGAGCAAAAGCAAGCGTTGCCCCTTCTTTGATATTTGGCTCAATTACCGTATTGTATAGCTGTTTTTGAAATTCGTCAGGCGTTAAAATCATGACCAAATCAGCATCTTTGACCGCTTCTTCTACTTCAGCCACTTTTAGCCCTGCATTTTCAGCTTTTTTCCAAGAGCCAGAGCCTTGACGTAAACCAACAGTCACATCAACGCCACTGTCTTTTAAATTTAAGGCATGAGCATGACCTTGTGAGCCATAACCAATAATTGCAACTTTTTTACCTTGAATGATTGATAAATCACAATCTTTATCATAGTAAATATTCATAAGGGTTTCCTTTTGTTTAAAAAACTATTAAAAATTACCGTTAAACTGCCAAGGTTCTTTCGCCACGAGCGATACCAATCACCCCAGAACGCACGACTTCTAAAATACGGTCTTTGCCCATAATATCGACAAACCCATCAAGTTTTTCTGCGTCCCCTACAATTTGAATGGTGTAAAGATTTGGCGTAACATCAACGATTTGGGCTCGGAAAATATCAGCACAACGTTTGATTTCTTCACGATGATTTGCTGTTGCTCGAACTTTAATTAACATAAGTTCACGTTCAAGATGTACACTATCTGATAAGCTGGTTACTTTAACGACTTCAATCAATTTATGCAACTGTTTAGTAATTTGCTCAATTTTGTCACGATTTGCATCAGTGGTCAAAGTTAAACGTGACAAAGTTGGGTCATCAGTTGGGGCAACATTTAACGTTTCAATGTTATAGCCACGTTGAGAAAATAAGCCAACTAAACGAGATAATGAACCTGCTTCATTTTCTATTAATACAGAGATTAAATATTTCATTAGCAACGCTCCCCTTTGGCTAACCACATATCACGCATTGACTGCCCTGCTATTTGCATTGGATAAACATGTTCTTCTTTATCCACATATACATCAATAAATACCAATTTATCTTTTATTGCTAACGCTTGGGCAAGTTGTTCATCAAGTTTAGCAGGGTCTGTAATTTTAATACCAACATGCCCATAAGCCTCTGCTAATTTGACAAAATCAGGCAATGATTTCATATATGATTGAGCATGTCGTCCTTCATACAACATATCTTGCCATTGTTTTACCATGCCAAGCTGTGCATTGTTTAAATTTAAAATTTTTACAGGTAGATTATATTGTAAACAAGTTGATAACTCTTGAATGTTCATCTGAATTGAGCCTTCACCTGTGATACAAACCACATCTTTTTCTGGACAGGCAAGTTTTGCCGCCATCGCATAAGGCAAGCCAACCCCCATCGTTCCCAAACCACCAGAGTTTAACCATTGACGAGGCTCGTCATATTTATAATATAACGCTGCAAACATTTGATGCTGTCCCACATCTGATGTAATAATCGCTTTACCCTTAGTCAATTCATATAAACGTTCAACAACATATTGTGGTTTAATGTTATGAATTTCGGCATCAGTATGTGAACTACCATATCGTAATCCATGACGTTTACGCCATTCATTAATTTGCGACCACCAATCATGTAATGCTGACTGGTCTAAACGACTATTATTTTCTTTAATGCTCGCCAACATTTCTGTTAATACATTTTTAACATCACCAACAATCGGAATATGAGCGTTGATAGTTTTTGAAATTGAAGCTGGGTCAATATCAATATGAATAACTTTCGCATTTGGACAGAATTTTTTTACATTATTGGTGACTCGGTCATCAAATCTTGCTCCAACTGCCAAAATTACATCAGCATGGTGCATGGTCATATTGGCTTCATAAGTACCGTGCATACCCAACATACCAATAAACTGACGGTCAGAACCAGGAAATGCCCCAAGCCCCATTAACGTATTTGTGACAGGTAAATTTAATAAATGAGCAAGCTCTGTCAATTCAGCACTGGCATTACTGGCAATTACGCCACCACCTGAATACAACACAGGACGTTTAGCCGATAACAACGTTTCTAATGCTTTACGAATTTGCCCTGAATGTCCTTTAATCGATGGCTGATATGAGCGTAAACTGACCGTTTCTGGAAAATGATATTCAAATTTTTCATTTGGTGCAGTCTTATCTTTTGGAATATCAATCACTACAGGGCCAGGGCGACCTGAACTGGCAATATAAAATGCTTTTCGCACAATTTCAGGAATTTCACTGGCGTGACGTACTTGGAAACTGTGTTTTACAATCGGACGAGATACACCCACCATATCAGTTTCTTGGAAAGCATCATCACCAATCAAACTAGAGGGTACCTGTCCAGAAATGACCACCATCGGAATAGAATCCATAAATGCCGTTGCAATTGCCGTAACGGTATTGGTCGCCCCAGGCCCTGAGGTAGCAAGTACCACACCTGTTTCACCAGTCACTCGAGAATAAGCATCTGCCATATGACCTGCAGCCTGCTCATGACGAACTAAAATATGCTCTATTTTATCTTGCTTAAATAACGCATCATAAATATGCAACACTGCCCCACCTGGGTAGCCAAAAATATATTTGACACCTTCATCAATGAGGGCTTGCACTAACATATCGCCACCTGACAACATCAAAGGTTGCTTGCTTGCTTGATTATCCCCAGTAGCATTGGGGGTATGTGTGGTTTGAGTCACTGTCATCACCTTCTTTATTGAGTCCCACAAAAACTGGTCTTTTTATAAATTATCTGGATTTAAGTTGGGATAACAAAGCGACAAAATAGATAACATCATTAATTAAGATAAATCAAACATGACTGATTTATGATATTTATGGATAGTTTGATGTGATAGCTACTTCTTGTCTTTGCTAACCGATAAGTCCCGTTGATAATATTAAAAACTGCTATTAAAACAATATTTAATGTAATTATCAACAACAATGATGAAAAATTTCAGCGATAATTATCTAACAAATTCGGTAGAATTGTGTTAATTTTTCATCAAATAACAAAAAATGATAATTTTTGTTATTGACCAGTAGATGTGCCTATCATCTAAGTTTTTATCACTAAAGTCAAGTAAAAAAAAGAATTCTCACTCATAACTTTTTCTTATTATTTATTTTTTATGATATCCAAATTAATATTTTTTTATTAATTTGGATATTAAGTCATGATGATTTATTGTTTTACCAATAAATTAATTAGAATTTGTTCGTAAATTTGAGCCAGTTTACCTAAATCTTCTACCTCAACCCGTTCATCGACTTGATGAATAGTGGCATTACGAACGCCCAGTTCTACTACTTCTGCCCCTGTTGGTGCAATAAAACGTCCATCTGATGTACCGCCTGAAGTCGATAATTCCGTATCAATTCCTACAATGTGTTGAATGGCTTGCTGACATGCTGATACTAATGCTCCTTGCTCTGTTAAAAATGGATTACCTGATAGTTTCCAATCAATATGATAACTGGCTTTGCCATCTGTAAAATATTTATCAAAAATCGCATGGGTTTTAGTTTTTAATTCACTTTCGCTAGTTTCAGTCGAAAAACGAAAGTTAAATTCTGCAGATAAATTGGCAGGAATGACATTGTTGGCTCCTGTACCTGCATGAATGTTAGAAATTTGCATACTTGTTGCTGGAAAATAAGCATTGCCATTATCCCAACAAGTCGCTGATAATTCAGCAAGGGCAGGCATGGCGTAATGAATTGGATTAACAGCCAAATGCGGATAGGCAACATGACCTTGTTTGCCAGTGACAGTCAAAATACCACCCAATGAGCCACGCCGACCATTTTTGATGACATCACCTAATTGATGTGTACTTGATGGTTCACCCACTAAACAATAAGTGATTTTTTCTTGACGAGCTTGTAATGTTTCTACCACTTTTACAGTGCCATTAATTGAAGGGCCTTCTTCATCTGCTGTAATTAGTAAAGCAATAGAACCTTGATGGTCTGGATATTTTTTTACAAAATTTTCCACAGCAATGATAAACGCACTAATGCCCGTTTTCATATCTGCAGAGCCTCGCCCATATAAAAAACCGTCTTTCACAGTAGCCTGAAATGGTGGACTTGTCCATTTATTTACATCGCCAGTTGGTACAACATCGGTATGACCGGCAAAACATAATAAAGGTTCGCTGTTACCTCGTCTTGCCCACAGATTTTTTACTTCGGCATCACGTCCTGTGCTATTTTTTTCGCCAAAATACATAAATTCATGTTGAAAACCGATTTTTTCCAGACGACTGACTAAAATATTTTGACAGTCTTTATCATCAGGAGTAACGGAAGGTTGATTAATTAACTCAATGCTTAAATCTAAAGTGTCTTGTTGATAATTTGACATAAAAAAATCTCTACGTTGATGAATGTTTTAACAATTGATTTGTCAAATCTAAAATATGTTTTGCCCAAAAAACGTTTTGTTGCCAGTCGTCTGGAATACCATCTAGCCCATAATATGCCCCTGCAATTTGTCCACAAATTGCCGATGTGGTGTCAGCATCATCACCTAAATTGGTTGCCATTAAAATTGCCTCTTTAAAACTATTTGTGTGATAAAAACACCATAAAGACGCTTCTAAACTGTTAATCACATAACCTGTTCCAAAAATTTCATCACGAGATTTTTGTTTAAAATCGCCTGCTAAAATAGGTTGAATATTTTTTGACCATTCATAGTGAATTAATGGCTTGAATAGTTGATTTTTATCTTGTTCACCATATAATGCCTGCCAAACTACTTGCGAGAAATAGGCACATGCTGACAAGCAATCCGCTGATGCGTGCGTTGTCTTTGAGCTTAACACCGCATATTTTACTGTTTTTTCAATATCCTGATGATAAAAAATTGGAATAGGAGCAAGTCGCATCAGTGAGCCATTACCTGAGGAATACGGGTCAGTAGAGCCAGCATACGGATTTTGACTATGGATAAATCGCTGTAATGCTGATAATGTCGCACGTCCAATATCAAAACAAGCACCTGTCGATGAATTATAACCATATTGATACCATCGTAAATAACAATTCATCTGGTCAGTTGGGTCAAAATCTTGACAATTAACTAAACTATCCGCCAAACATAACGCCATTGATGTATCATCTGTCCATTGACCTTTTTCTAAACGAAATACCCCACCACCTAACATATCCGTCACAGGTAAAAAGTGATTTCTATGTTTAAATTCAACCACTGTACCAACGGCATCACCACAGGCTAAACCTAGCAAGCTACCTTGAGAACGTGTTACAATATCCATAATCTTCCCATTTTTTAAAAAATACCATTATCTTTTCTAAACCATGTAGCGATTGAATAACGCTGACGATGGGCTATTTGCACCTCATGTAATAGATTACTATCAAAAATAATCAATCGATTGGCTTTTGGCAAAAAAGTCAGGGTTTGTTGCAAGTTATTCACAACGGCAATCGCTCCTCCGTCATGACTTTGCCAGTCATCATTTAAATAAAATACTGCTGAAATCACTCGCTCATCTCGTCCTTTTGGATTATCCGAATGCCATTGATAACCAAAACCGATAGGATAACAGGCATAATGTGCCTCCCAACGGCGAATTCCTGCAAACAATGTTTGATTAAAAAATTGGGCTAAATGACCGATTGCCTGTAAATACGCCATACCTGCCAAACATTGTTCATCAATCCAACGAATGCGGTCGCCACGAATATGACTGACACGTTCACCAGCGGTCAAATGGGCATCTCGATAATCCAGAAAACCGCTTTCTGCTTGTAACTGTTGTAACGCAGACAAACTAAAACAATCATCAATGAATATTACGCCATCATTGATAAGTTTATCTAATAAGCTATTGTGGATTTTTTGTTGCCAATCCACTAAAAAATCGGTGTTTGTTGTCATTTCTGTGCTTTTCAAATTATCATCTGTGAAAAAGCATTTTACCATTCTTGATAATCAGCTAAAATAACTAACTTGTAAGTTGTTAATTTTCATACACTCACTCAATTATCATTTCGTTGTAAACACTGGATATGTAATGATGACACCGCAAAACCGCAATAACCATACCTTAAAAGAAAAACTTAATCATAGTTTAAGTAAACCTCAATTAACCCATACAGGTGGTATTCGCCATTTCTTAGGTGTTGAAGGGTTAAACAAGCAACAGTTACAAACGATTATCCACAAAGCCCACAGTTATTTTGACAGCCATGGACAATTAACCAATACAGATGAATTATCAGGCTGTACCGTGATGAATTTGTTTTTTGAAAATTCAACACGTACTCGCACCACGTTTGAAGTGGCAGAAAAACGGCTTGGGGCAAATGTGTTAAATATTGACATTGCTCGCTCTAGTACTCAAAAGGGTGAAAGCTTGCGAGATACTTTATGGAATTTAGAGGCGATGACTGCTGATATTTTTGTGGTGCGTCATAGTGCCTCGGGAGCCGCTCATTTTATGGCGACAGAAGTTTGTCCCAATATTGCTATTATTAACGGTGGCGATGGCTGGCACGCTCACCCAACCCAAGCTATGTTAGATATGCTCACTATTTATCGAGAAGCTCCTCGACCATTTGAAGAGCTATCAGTTGCCATTATTGGGGATATTAAACATTCACGGGTCGCCCGTTCGGATATTTCAGCATTACAAACTTTAGGTGTTAAAGATATTCGTGTTATTGCTCCTCGTACTTTATTGCCAAAAGGTATTGAACGTTATGATGTCAAAGTGTTCAATGATATTGATAAAGGCGTGGTTGATTGTGATGTGTTAATTGGATTACGTATCCAAAATGAACGCATTGGTTCACCATTGCTTGCTTCGTCAAGTGAATATTTTAAAACTTATGGCATCACCCCAGAACGCCTCGCCAAAGCTAAACCTGACGCATTAGTGATGCACCCCGGTCCAATGAATAGAGGTATTGAAATTGCCTCAAGTGTCGCAGATGGTTCACAATCAGTCATTTTAAAACAAGTAAATAATGGCATTGCGGTACGTATGGCGGTGTTATCATTGGCAATGCAAGGTCAGAAAGATATGCGAAAAACTTTAGAAACTAATTTAGGATAAAAAAGATGACAACTTTCACCAATGTAACCAATCTAATCCCAAACGACTTTAACGCAAAAATTCAATGCACTGACAATTTAGTTACACTACAAAATAATATTGATGAAACGATTGATGCTACTGGTAAATGGTTATTACCACCCTTAGTAGATTTATGTGCTAGATTGCGTGAACCTGGACATCAACAACATGGCACATTAAAATCAGAAGGTAAAGCAGGGCGAGAAAATGGCTTTTTACATGTTGTGATGCCTCCTGATACTAGCCCTGTGCTAGAAAATGGTTCGTTATTTACAGGGTTACGGGAAAGAGCCTTTCAAGATGCAGGTATTTATCTACATATTTTGGGAGCAATGACTGCAGGCTTAGAAGGACAGCGTCCAGCAAATATGGCTGGTTTAAAACAAGGAGGCTGTATTGGGGTTAGTAATGCTCGTCATGCGTTTGATAATGATGATGTGCTATTACGAGCCTTAGAATATGCTAAAACTTTTGATATTAAAGTGTTTTTTTATCCTGATGAGCCAAGTTTATCAAAAAATGGGGTTGCTCATGATGGATATATTGCGTCTTATCATGGGCTGGCAGGTATTCCATGGATTGCAGAAACGGTTGCTTTATCTAAACAATTATTGATTGTTGAAGAAACAGGCGTTGAGGCACATTTTAGTCAATTGACTTGTAAATCTTCTATTGAATTAATGCGTTGGGCAAAACAAAAAGGCTTGCCTGTTACCTGTGATGTTGCCATGCACCAGTTACATTTAACTGATGATAATTTAGACGGCTTTAACTCGTTGGCATATGTATTACCACCGCTTCGCAGTAACACTGACCAAAAAGCATTACGAGCAGGCCTACAAGATGGCACAATTGATGCGATTTGTAGTCATCATGAGCCATTAAGTGCGACAGCAAAACAAGCTCCCTTTGCTGAATGTACAGCAGGGATTAGTAATTTTGATACATTTATGGCATTAGGCTGTCAATTGGTCGCTGAAGGCGTACTAACGCCACAACAATTGGTTGAAAAAATTGCTATTAATCCTGCTAAAATTGCTGGGATTAACAAAGTGTGGCAAGAGGTTGGCGGTGCTGTGCTGGTCAATCCAAATCAAGTGTGGCAAGTTACGGCTGACAGCATGGTTTCAGCTGGCAAAAATACACCATTTATTCATGCGTCCTTGACTGGGAAAGTAGAAAAAGTCTTTTTTTAATTATTATTTGAATTAATTATTATCTAAATAAAAAAACTGCATCTCTAATGATGCAGTTTTTTATTGATATATATATTAATTATTCATCATTAAGGAATAAAATGCTCTCGATTTGGGTTCTTTTTATCTTCCTCAGCGATTTTTTCAGCAATTTCTTTCCAAATTGGGGCATTATTTACGCCATTGGCTTCTGGATCATATACAGGGTCTTTGCCTTCTTTCACTTGTCTTTCATAATCACGCAACGCAGCAAAGGCTGGTTTTTGTAATAATAAGATACCAATGATATTTAACCAAGCCGTTAAACCAACGCCAGCATCACCCAATGCCCAGGCTAAATCAGCAGTTTTCACACAGCCATAAATCACCACAATGATAATAATGACTTTTAAGACAGGAATAGCCCATGGCATTTTGAAAGTTTTGCCTAAATAACGGATATTGGTTTCGGCATAGTAGTAGTAAGCAACAATTGTAGTAAACGCAAAGAAGAATAACGCAATTGCCACAAATGCTGAACCAAAACCAGGCATGATGTTTTCCATAGCCGTTTGTACATAGCCAGGACCTGCTGCTACCCCTTGAACACCGTGATATAAGTAGCCTTCTTTATTTGCAGGGTCTTGCACGTTATAAAAACCTGTGATGATTAACATGAAGCCTGTTGCTGAACATACTAATAATGTATCAATATAAACTGAGAACGCTTGTACTAAGCCTTGTTTTGTTGGGTGAGAAACATCGGCAGCCGCTGATGGGTGAGGGCCTGTACCTTGACCTGCTTCATTTGAGTAAACCCCACGTTTTACCCCCCATTCAATCGCTAAACCCGCAACCGCACCAAAACCAGCTTCTAAATTGAAAGCAGAACGAACGATTAAAGAAATTACTTCAGGTAATTGACCGATATTTAATAATACAATGACAATTGCAACAATGATATATGCTAATGCCATAAATGGTACGATAATTTCTGCTGCAGAAGCGATACGCTTTACCCCACCTAAAATAATAAAACCTAATAAGATGGCAAGTACAGACGCAGAAACCGTTTGTGGTACACCTAGTGAAATATTCATCGCTTCAGCGATAGAGTTGGCTTGTACCCCTGGTAGCAATAGCCCTGCAGAAATGAACATCGCAATGGCAAATACAATACCAAACCATTTTTGACCTAAGCCTTTTTCAAAATAATAAGCAGGTCCACCAACAAAGTGTCCATTTTCATCTTTTTCTTTGTAAATTTGGGCAAGGGTCGATTCAACAAAGGCGGTGCTTGCTCCCAAAAACGCCATAACCCACATCCAAAATAAAGCACCTGGTCCGCCAAAGGTAATAGCGGTTGCTACCCCTGCAATATTACCCGTACCAACCCGCCCCGCCAATGACATGGCAAGAGCTTGAAACGATGACACGCCTTGTTCGGATTTTTTGCCGTCCATCAGCAGTTTTAACATACGCCCAAAATGACGCACCTGCAAAAATCGTCCACGAATTGAAAAATATAATCCAACGCCTAAACATAGATAAATAAGCACGGGACTCCAGATAACGTCATTTATACGACCGACAATCTCTTCTATGGTCATATATCCTCCAAAATCACATATTATTGATAAATTGCCAGTAAATTATCATTGTTCGCTTCCTTGCCAAAATAAATCCTTACTATATTTGTTTCAAAACCTTCACAATTGATACAGAAATATTTTATGAAACGTAACATGACGTAACTATATTAGACGAAAAAAGAAACATTGCCAATCAATATTTAATAATTTATAAAAGAAAATATGAATTAAATAGATAGTTATTTTATTTCACTAAACATTTTTCTTAAAATTTAGTTTACAAGCTACTCCTGAACAAACTGCCCACGCAATCAACATAGATACTAATGTATGACTAAAAAAATGGTCGCTAATTGCCATTTTATCCAATCCGCTGTAAAACTCCGCACTTTAGGGCGGAATTGGATAAAAAAATTTGTTGGTCGAGTTGCAAATGCTGATTTCATGACTTTTAGCAAACTTCTAATTTTTATTGAATAAATGCTTGTTTGTCTTGTGTGACTTTTGCATTGACATCAAACAGTTTTAATAATGTTGGAGTAATTGCATCATGTGTTAATGATAAATTCTCTTCAACAGCGACAAAATTTTGTTTATCATTTGTCCAAAAAAATGCTGGAACGTGTTTTTGTTCGATAGGAGCAAACGCATTGGGCATACCATGTAAATATACACCTTTTTCGCCTAAACTTTCACCATGGTCACTGACATACAACATCGCCAATTGATGAGATGTATCATAGTTTTGTAGCCATTGGATTGTTTTGGCTAAAAAATCATCTGTTGCAACTAACGCATTATCAAAAGCATTAATCATTGCTTGATGGTCACATTTTGCCAGTTCATTAGTTTGGCAAACTGGGGTAAATTTTTCAAAAGATTTGTCATAGCGTTTATAATAGGCAGGTCCATGATTACCCATTTGATGTAATACAATCAGTATATCTTGTCCTTGATGTTGTTTGACATACTCATCTAATCCTACCAACATACCCACATCTCGGCATTCTTGATAAGGATTGGTATTGCAAACACTGTTTTGAGCAACCTCTTTATAGTTAGCATATTGTTCAGCTGGTAAACGGTTCATCACACCTTTTGAGTCGGAGTTATTATCTCGCCATAAAATATTGATTTTTAACCGATGTAAAGTTTCTAAAACGTTTTCATGATTATTGGCTGTATCAACATCATATTGGCTTGCTCCTAAGTAACTAAACATACATGGTACTGAATATGCCGTTGATGTACCACAAGAAATAACTTGACTAAAGTTTGATAGTCCTTGAATTTTGCTTAATTGTGGAAAGGTATCTCGTGAATAACCATTCAATGACACATGGTCCGCCCGTGCCGTTTCGCCGACCACCATAACGACTAACTTAGGTAAGCGTTGGCTTGGGCTGGTAGCTTGGTTGGCATCTTTGGCATGATAAATGACATCTTTAGGCACAGTGGCTTTTTTATATTCAATACTAGCAAGTTTACCAACTGCATAAATTGGCGTGACAGGATTAGTAAAAAATCTTAACGGTTTATGGGCTCTAAAAAAACTGGCATATTGTTGGCTAAATAGTAAAATGGGTAAACCTATTAATGCTAAACTGGCAATAAAAGTTAAACCACGTTGTAATAAACTTTTAATAAAAGTTGGAAAATATACAGTTTGCCGAGCAATCAGCCAACTTGGTAAAACACCTAGCAACAAGACCCGTAATATAAACAATATATTTAATAAATCTACAGTTTCTGCAGAGTCAGTTTGCAGGGCGTTTTGTAACATGTTGGTGTCATATACTGTACCATAGCTATCTGTAAAATACCCTGTGATTGATGCCGTGAATACTAAAAAAATTAATACTGCTTTTAGTGTATAACAATAACCTAACAATACAATTAATAACAACAATACGCCAAATAATACCACGGTCACAGACGCTAAAAAAGCAAAGTTCTCAGCCATTGGATAAACTTTATTGACTTGAGAAAAAAAGGTAATGTTTGCAGTGCATAACAAAAACCCTGCAACCAAAATCATCATCAAATAGGCATTGATAGGACGTTGATTAAAAGAAAACAGTGTTTTAAACGACATAAAGTGATAGCCTCATACAAAAAATGGGGGGTTATAACTTAAGTTAGCCTAACTGAATACCGAATAAATGTCCAATTAAACTGGTTGCTAACATTGCTAACACTCCCCAAGTCACAATACGAATTACTGCAGGCAATACAGGAGCACCACCCAATCTAGCAGAAATCATGCCCAACAAAGCCAAGCCAATCAAAGTAATTATTGCCAACCGTTCCAAAAAACCTATCTAAATCTACTCAAGAGCAAATTTAATGTTTTCTTCCTACTTCACCGTTGTTTGCTCTTGTCATTTGACTTAAGACTTACATCAACTCCATAGGCTGACACGGTAGAACTTACCGCCTTT
>JBHAEG010000042.1:0-7821 GCA_041855445.1 Moraxellaceae bacterium | reverse complement strand
GCATTTTACCCCTTGGGAAAATCATGAAAAAACGGTGTATTTTAAAGAATTTAGCCGTTTATGTGGTGAAAATGATATCCCTTATTATCCAATTAGATTGGTTGATGAAAAAAACATGTTAGAACAATATGTTAATCTTGCTAATCAAGAAACAAAAGTAACTTTTGTTGGGCGTTTAGCAACTTATCGTTATTTGGACATGGATGTAACAATTCGTGAAGCAATGGATGTGGCAAGATTTTTTATTACAGCCAAACAAAAAAATGATAAAATGCCAGCATTCCTTGTAAATGTTTTATGATGTGTGGTAATGTCGTTGCGGTTGTCGTAACCTATAATTCAGAGGCCTCTATTCGGAGGCTTTTGGCTTCACTGTTAAAGCAAACTTATCCGCTTAAGCAAATTGTTATTGTTGATAATGATAGTCAAGATAATACCTGTCAAATTATTCAAAAGTTTAATACAACAAATATACAACTATATCAATTGAATAAAAATTTAGGTGGAGCTGGTGGGTTTGCTTATGGATTAGAGCAGGCCATGCGTTTTTCTCCTGATATGGTAATAACATTTGATGATGATGCTTATCCAAAAGATTTAGTTTTTATTGAAAATATGGTGAAAATTAAACAACAATATCGATATGATGTTGTTGCTCCATTGGTTGTTGATACAAATAACCATGAATTAACAGCTTATGAATATATTATAGAAAAACAACGTTGTAAAAAAGTTGCTAGTATTCAAAAAAGAACATTGTTTGTGGCAGATATTAAATTATTTAATGGTGTACTATTTGATAAAAAAGTAATTGAACAACTAAAAGGCCCTCGCCCAGAGTTTTTTATCCGTGGTGATGAACAAGAATTTAAAATGCGAATTTTACAAGCTGGTTTTCATGCTATTACTTACACATCGTGTATCGTATATCACCCAACTTCTGTTAATGAGTATTATTATATTGGTAATCAGCGTTATCATCATTTAGATTCATCTTTTAAATTATTTTATTCAACACGTAATCAGTATTATATATTAAAATTACGCAAAGACTTATCTCTGTACAAAAAATCAAGAATTGTTTACAAAAGTTTTTGGCGATATACTTGGTTTTATTTAATTCACCGAAAAGGCGATATTAAAAACTATGTGATATGGTTAAAAGCATTTATCTATGGCTTAACAGGCTATATGAACAATAATGTTAGTAAAACTACCTAGTCTATTAGGAAATATTATCATGACTCAAAAAATCACCCACGCCGTTATTCCAGTTGCAGGTTTTGGCACCCGTATGTTACCACTATCAAAAGCTGTACCGAAAGAATTATTACCACTTGGTAATAAACCAGCCATTCAATATGTGATTGAAGAAGCCATCGCCTCAGGTATTAAAAATATTGTATTGGTTAATCATGCTCAAAAAACGGCTATTGAAAACTATTTTGATATTAATGCTGAGCTTGACAATCAATTACGTAGTAAAGGTAAAAACGCCTTAGCAGACAGTTTAAATGTACTACCAGATGACGTTAAAATTACTAGCGTTCGTCAAGGTAGACCTTTGGGTTTAGGTCATGCAGTATTGCAAGCTCAGGCAGTTGTTGGTGACAATCATTTTGCAGTACTGTTACCTGATGTGATTTTAAATCCTTTTATTACTAATTACGCCCAAGAAAATCTTGCCTATATGCTTGATAAATTTAGTGAAAAACAACATTCACAGATTTTAGTTGATCCAGTTGCGAATGAAGACATTCATAAATATGGTATTGCAAAATTACAACAAGCTCAAATTATTAAAAAAACTGATAAAAACCAATCATTTAATGTGCTAGGCTTTGTCGAGAAACCAAGTGCCGAAAATGCTCCATCAAATCTTGCAGTTGTTGGGCGTTATGTATTTAACAATGCGATTTTTGACTATTTGGCAAAAACTCAACCCAGTGTTGGTGGTGAAATTCAGCTAACAGACGCTATTGATGCGTTGATTAGCTCACAAGGCGTTGAAGTTGTGACAATGACAGGCAATAGTTTTGATGCAGGTGATATGCAAAGTTATATGCAAGCATTTTGTTATTTTGCTAAACAAATTAATGGCTAATTGAGGTCATCTATGAATATGGCTACTATGAACCCAAATAAACAAACAATTTGGCAGCAACTTGAAACATTAGCAAATAATGATTTAGATATCTATACGTTATTTCAGCAAGAGGGGCAACGGGGGCAACGCTATAATCTACAAGTTAATGATATTTATATGGATTATAGTAAACAAAAAATTACCCAGCCCATTATCAATAATTTATTTGCCTTAGCAAAAGCCAGCGATTTATCAACAGAAATCGATAAACTATTATCAGGGGCAGTCGTGAATGATACTGAAAATCGTCCTGCGTTACATACCGCATTACGTCTGCCAAAATCGCAAACTTTCATACTTGATGGCGTGAATGTCACTAAACAAGTTCATGAAAGTTTGGCAAAAGCCGAAAACTTAGTAAATCGTATTCGTGATGGTATTTGGCGAGGCTATTCGGGTAAAGCAATTACCGATGTGGTCAATATAGGAGTAGGTGGTTCAGATTTAGGGCCATTGATGGCAACGACTGCTTTAAGTGATTGGTCTGATAGTAAAATTCATGTACATTTTGTATCAAATATGGACGGTACACAATTAGATAATTTACTAAAAATCCTCAATCCGCAAACTACCTTATTTATTATTTCTTCAAAGTCTTTTTCCACAGTCGATACATTATCTAATGCAAAAACGGCTTTGGCGTGGCTATTATCCACACAAGCAAAACCACAAACGATTTTAAGACGGCATTTTATTGGTATTTCTACAAAAGCTGATAAAATGAATGATTGGGGTATTCACCCTGATAATCAATTATTTTTATGGGACTGGGTAGGTGGTCGATTTTCCATGTGGTCGGCAATTGGTTTGGCAATTGCGATAAAAATTGGTATGGCAAATTTTTATGAATTATTGGCTGGGGCAAATGATATGGATAATCATTTTAGTTCTGCCGATATTCATGAAAATATGCCAGTTATTTTGGGATTGTTGGGAGTTTGGAATAGTACATTTTTAAAAATTAATGCTCATACCGTATTACCTTATGATGGACGTTTGTCCTATTTTCCAAATTATCTCACACAGCTAGAAATGGAAAGTAATGGTAAATCGGTTAATCGACAAGGGAAAAATGTCGATTATGAAACTTGTCCAATTTTATGGGGAGATATTGGGTCTAACGCTCAACACGCTTTTTATCAATTATTACATCAAGGTACGCAAGAAGTTTCTTGTGATTTTATTGCCCCAATATGCCGTTATGATGACCGCCAACAAAAAAACGCTTATTTAATTGAACAACATCAATTATCTTTAGCCAATTGTTTAGCTCAAAGCAAGGTTTTAGCGTTTGGTAATCAAGCATTAGAAACACAACAAAATACGCATCAATTTAAAAATTATCGAGGCAATCAACCATCGACTACCTTGTTATTAAAAACATTATCACCAAGAACGTTGGGTTCATTAATTGCTTTGTATGAACACAAAGTTTTTGTTATGAGTGTGATTTGGCAAATTAATCCATTTGACCAATGGGGGGTAGAAGTGGGGAAAGTTATGGCAAATTCTGTTTATGATGTATTAAGAGATAATCGAATTTCGCCTAGCTTTGATAGCTCAACCAATCAATTAATTCAAGTTATTCAACAATTTAGATAAGGCAAAATAAATAAAATGAATAAACAAGTTTTTATTATTGGTGCAAGCCTTGAAGCAATGAATGTTGCAATTGTATTAGCTAGCTTAAATATACAAGTAACTTTATATTGTCATTCAGGTGAAATTAAAGAAACGTTAAACCACTATCGTTTTGAAAAACAAATGTTGGCGTTTTGGCAATTATATTTACACCAACAAAAAATTACCATTGTAGAAAATAATATATCTTCAATAAAAGAACATTTGCAACAAACAGATATTTTAGGTGTTTGGCTGTTTTTAGATGCGATTACTTATCATGAAGAACAATTGTTACCAGAATTAATAATTAATCCACATCAATATATTATTTTAAGTGGACTAACTAAAATTGGTAAAGCAGATACGCTTGCCCAACAGTTCGCCTCACCTTGGGTATTTTATTTTCCACTAATTTTTATGAAAGATGGGGAAAATTTTACTTCAATGTTAAAACCAGAATTTTTATTTATTGGTGAAAAAACATCAAATAGTTATGAAAAATCTGAGATTTTACAATTATTTTTGATGCAGACGAAACGATATGCGTTTGCTGATATTAAAACAGTAGAGCTTGCTCGTAGCTCTTTGATGGCAATGTTGGCGACTCGAATTAGTCTAATGAATGAAATGACACGACTTGCTGATAATATGCAAATTAATATTCATGATGTACAAGAGATGCTCACATTGGATAAGCGTATTGGTAAAAATTATTTATCGGCAGGTTGGGGATTTGGTGGTAAAACGTTACCCATGGAGTTAGAGTTATTAGAGCAAAACTTTTTAGAAAATCATGTAAACTGTCATTTGATTAAAGCGGTGACCGAAATTAATAACGACCAAAAAGAATTGATTTTTAGAAAATTTTGGCGGCATTATGATGGTTTTATTGAAAATAAAACAGTGCTGATTTGGGGAGCTGGTTATCGACACGGTACTGGTAGAACTACGAATTCTGCAATTCACCCGTTATTAAAACTATTGTGGTCATATCAAATTAAAACCTTGATTTTTGCGGATAATACTGCTCATGAACTGCAAGAAACCTATCAAGAAAATCCATTGTTTGAATTAGTTGATGATGCTTATCAAGCCTTATCACAAGTTGATGCTTTGTTTATTATTAACTGGTCAGCATATATACAGCCAGATATTTATCAATTAAATCAAGTAGCTATCCCTATTTTTGATGCCAAAAATATCATTAATAATGATAATAAAGCAAAATTAATTGGAAAATATTATGGCATTGGTCGTTAATTTATTTAAATAATTGTATAAGGAGTATTAAATAATGAAGAAAATTTTAGTTACGGGTGGTGTTGGCTATATTGGCAGTCATACTTGTATTGAATTGATTGAAGCTGGTTATCAAATTGTTGTGTATGATAATTTATCTAATAGTCATATTGAAGCTTTAAAACGTGTTGAGCAAATTACAGGACAAAATATTGAATTTATTAAAGGTGATTTACTTGATGAAAGTTTGTTAGATGATACTTTTAATCATCATCAATTTTTTGGCGTTGTACATTTTGCAGGATTAAAGGCTGTTGGCGAGTCAGTTGCCAAGCCGTTATTATATTATAAAAATAACGTTGCAGGCACAATCAATTTGTTGCAAGTTATGGAAAAATATCAAGTATTTAATTTTGTGTTTTCATCTTCAGCGACCGTCTATGGCGACCCTGAACAGTTACCAATTACTGAAACTGCAAAACGCTCAACGACAAATCCTTATGGTCAAACAAAACTTATGATTGAATATATCTTGGAAGACTTGTGTCATTCAGATAGTCGCTGGCAAGTCATAAGTTTACGATATTTTAACCCTGTAGGGGCTCATATTAGTGGTCAAATTGGTGAAGACCCAAATGGTATTCCTAATAATTTGATGCCTTATATTAGCCAAGTTGCTGTTGGTAAATTAGAAAAGTTACGAATTTTTGGTAATGATTACCCAACAGTTGATGGTACTGGCGTTCGTGATTTTATTCATGTGGTAGATTTGGCAAAAGGTCATATTTCTGCAATTAATTATTTGGTAAAACAAGAACAAAACCAACAATCTTTGGGATTTTTTGCAGTAAATTTGGGTACAGGTGAAGGTACTTCAGTATTACAGCTAGTGAATGCCTTTATCCAATCTACAGGACAACAAATTGCTTATGAATTTGCCCCTCGGCGGGCTGGCGATGTCGCAAGTTGTTATGCTAATGCAGACTTAGCTAAACAAACCTTGCAATGGCAAGCTAATCTAGATATTCAAGATATGTGTCGAGATACTTGGCGATGGCAAAGTCAAAATCCAAAAGGTTATAGCGATTAATTTTCTGTTATTACATCTTGTATAAAATGTGAAAAAAAGATTACATAATCATTATTAATATTAATTGAATTTATCAAAATTGTAATTATTTGCAATAAAATTAAATAGCTTTTCTAAAAAGCGAGTTTTATAATTAATTTGCTTATTGTAAGAATAAAGTTGATGATTTGGCTTTATTCTTTAATAGAAATAAAAATATATTAGATAGAATAGTTAGGTTATTTTTGGTATGAATAAAGTTTTAATCGTTGGGCATGGTAGTTCTCATTATCAAAAATTAGAAAAAATTCTACAAATTTGTGGTATGGCGAAAGCATTGCCTTCCTATACTTATCAAATGACCCCGCAAGCATTAACCGCAAAATTATCTCAAGTATCCCAAGGTGTCGCTGAAGCCAAACGTTTATCTCGCACATCGAGAACAAAAAAAACGAATGATATTAAAGCAATAGACGACAGTCAATCCAATTCCAATGTTGCCATTTTATTAGATAATTATTCGCAGAAAACGCCTAAAAAAATTTGGGATAATTTAGCCTTTGATTTGATATTGGCAAATAGTGACCAGTCGTTTTGGGGTTGGTCAGATAGTAAAGCGATTTCTTTACTTGAATATTGGGCAAATTTCGATGACGAAATGGCATTCATCTTAACTTATGATAAGCCTGATAATGTCTTGAAAGATATGCTAAAATCAATTGATATTCAAGATTTAACCAGCACTATTATTCAAGAAAAAATTCAAGAATGGATAGATTATAATCAAGCATTGATTGATTTTTATCAAAAATATCCAAAACGTTGTTTGTTAGTGAATGGTGAACAAGTTATTCAATCAGCAAAAGATTATATTCAGTCGGTATCCCAGAAAATTTCATGGGATATGGAAGTATCTGATATTGAAAAAAGTGTACAAAAATCTTTAGGGAATGTATTGTCTGATGAGTTATCATCACAAAAAATGATAGATTTTTTTATACAACAGTTATTACAACAACATCAAGATAGCGTACAGTCTTTTACTAAAATTCAGGATTTTGCAGATATTCCGTTAGCCATTGCTGATAATACTGCTGAGGTGGAAAATACACTTGCATTATTAAAGCAGGCAATGAAACAACAGCAAACTTTGGCAACCGCAGAAGAAAAAATTCAACATTATCAAACAACACTTGAACAAACAAATCAAAAGTCTATTCAAGAAAAACAACAACTTGAAAAGCAATTAAATGAGCAAAAGCAAAAAGCCCAGCAAGATATCAATCAACAGAAAAAACAAGTTGAGCAAGCTCAATTAAAACTGAAAGAGTTGCAAGCTGAATTGCAAAAACTCCAGCAAAACCAACAAATTTCTGCAAATACTCAACAAGAAAATGAATTGTTAATTGCTCAATTGCATCAAGTACAAGAAGAGCTTGAAAAATATTATTTGCAAAATCAACAAGATAAAGAAAAGTTAAAAACGGTTAGTCAAGAAGTACAAACCGCTAAACAAGCAACAGAAACTCAAAAGAAACAAGTTGAGAGTTTAAGTCAAGCCAAACAAAAGGCGGAACAAACAGCAACTGAACACAAGCAACAAGTTGAAAAATTAACCCAAGCAAAACAACAGCTTGAAAAGCAATTAAATGAGCAACAGCAAAAAGCTGAGCAGGATATCAATCAACAGAAAAAACAAGCTGAGCAAGCTCAATTTAAATTAAAAGAGTTGCAGGCTGAATTG
>JBHAEG010000041.1:0-46700 GCA_041855445.1 Moraxellaceae bacterium | reverse complement strand
GCTGAAACAGGCGGACAAAATGCGATGATTGTGGATAGTACCGCTTTGCCTGAACAAGTTTGTGCAGACGTATTAAATTCGGCATTTGACTCAGCAGGACAACGCTGTTCTGCGTTACGAATTTTATGTGTACAAGAAGACATCGCAGACCATATGCTAGAAATGATTAAAGGGGCGATGAATGAACTGGTGGTTGCCAATCCAATGGCATTAAATACCGACATTGGACCTGTTATTGATAAAGAAGCCCAGCAAAACTTATTGGCTCATATCAATGAATTAAAACAAACCGCCAAGTCTTATCATGAAGTTGCGATTGACCCACAAATTAGCCCAGAAGCGACTTTTGTTTCGCCAATCATGTTTGAATTAAAAGATTTATCACAATTAACCAAAGAAGTGTTTGGACCTGTGTTGCACGTTGTGCGTTTCTCAGCCAAACATCTTGATAAATTGATTGATGAAATCAATAGCAAAGATTATGCTTTGACACATGGTATTCATAGCCGAATTGATGGCACGATTGACCATATTTGCAGTCGTATTGAAGCAGGTAATATTTATGTCAATCGTAACATTGTTGGTGCGGTCGTTGGTGTACAGCCGTTTGGTGGTCATGCCATGTCGGGTACAGGACCAAAGGCAGGCGGGCCGTTTTATGTACAACGCCTAAGCAAACAAAGCGTTTGGCAATCGCCAAAAGTTACGACGCCAGCCAGTGTCAATACTCAAGCCCTAGACGAAGTCAGTCAATTATTACCACAAATGGGACTATCAAGTGAAGAACAGAGCCATGCTCAAAAAGCCATTAGCTTGGCAAGTCAAAATAGCCTTGCTCATGCCCGTAGTGTGTTAAAAGGTCCAACAGGAGAAACAAATACCTTATATTGGCATGCTCCGCAAAAAGTTTGGTTATATGATGGGCAATTGGGTGAAGCAGTAACAGCGTTAGTTTATTTATGTGCCAATGGTATTGTTACCCAAGTGGTTTCTGGACACCCATTGGCAATTTGGGCTCAGCATTTACCAAAAATGATTGAAGTTGTCAGTCAAGAACAGGCATTGGCGAGCGATTGTGTGCTGGTATTAAATGAACTGCCAGTGGACTTAAAAGTGGAACTTGCCAATCAAGCAGGTAGCATTCGCCGTATTGTGGATTTTAGTCAAACGAAAGATAGTAACCTTTGGAATATCAATCAGTTATATCATGAAGTTTGTCTAAGTTATAACACCACAGCGGCAGGCGGTAACGCAAGTTTAATGGCTGAACAAGAAATTTAACGCTATAATTTTATTGATAAAAATTTGGGATAAGGAAAATAATCGTCCTTATCCCAAGCTAAATAATCACTAAAAAATTAATAATTATTCATCGACAAAACTCAACCAATGGGCATATTTGTCATTGCGACCTTGCACAACATCAAAATATAAACTTTGTAGCATCTCTGTTAGTTCACCACGACCACCTTTACCAATTTCTCGGTCATCATACTCACGGATTGGGGTCACTTCAGCAGCAGTGCCTGTCATAAAGATTTCATCTGCCAGATAAAATTCATCTCGAGTAATACGGCGTTCATGAACTTTAATACCTAAATCATTGGCAAATTGTATAATTGTACGGCGAGTAATACCATCTAATGCCCCACCCGATAAATCTGGTGTGTGTAACTCGCCATTTTTGACTAAAAATAGATTTTCGCCTGAACCTTGGCAAACATAGCCCTGAGGGTCCATCAAAATCGCTTCATCATAACCGTTACGGGTAACTTCTTGATTTGACATGATAGATACAGGATAGTTACTCACTGCTTTTGCTTTACACATGGTGACGTTTGGCATATGATGAGTATAAGATGATGTTTTAACACGAATACCATTTTTAATGCCTTCTTCGCCTAAGTACGCTCCCCAATGCCAGCCTGCAACCGCTGTATGAATGGCGTTATCTTTTGCAGCAATACCTAATTTTTCTGAACCAACCCAAATAATTGGACGAATATAGGCAGATGCTAAATTGTTTTCACGCACAACCGCTTTTTGAGCAGTGTTTAATGTTTCGGCATCGTAAGGCACTTTTAATTGAAAAATTTTTGCAGAATTTAATAAGCGTTCAGTATGGTCTTTTAGACGAAAAATTGCGGTACGTCCATCAGCAGTTTCATAGGCTCGCACGCCTTCAAACACACCCATACCATAATGTAGAGTGTGGGTTAAAACGTGAATTTTTGCTTCACGCCAATCAACTAATTGACCATCTAGCCAGATAAAGCCATCTCTATCCGCCATGCTTGGAATGGTTGCCATCGTTATTGCTCCTTTGTTAAGGGTTAAAATCGTTTATAGTGCCTCGGGACGTTGTCCAATGAGTTGTTGCCACTGATTATCGACAAATTCTCGAGTTTGATGCCATTCTTGTTCATTGACCAAGATTTTTTTCTCTGCCAATGCACATTGATGAATGGTTGCTCGAATAGCTAAATAGGCTTTTGTCAGCTTTTGGCAAATTTCCACTGCTAATAAACCTGTCGTTGCTAAAGTCTCAAAAATTCGTACATTATCACTCCATGTGGCAAGTTGTGGATATTGATGAGCATATGCCAATACCGCAAATTGTGCGATAAACTCAATATCTACAATCCCGCCAGTGTCTTGTTTTAGATGAAAAAGCCCTTGTTGTTTTGTATGTTTATCACTACCCAAATGGTCATGCATCTTGTGTCGCATATTAGCAACATCAATACGCACAGCATCTTTATCTCGTGGTAAACATAACACTTGATGGCGAATTTTGTCAAATTTTGCCATCACTTGACTATCACCACAAATCGCTCTTGCCCGAACTAATGCTTGATGTTCCCACGCCCACGCTTTTTCCAATTGGTACATCTCATAAGCATGACACGAAACAATCATCATGCCTGCCTGCCCAGATGGACGAAGTCGCATATCAATTTCATAAGCTCGCCCATCTCGAGTTTGTACTGTTAAGGTATTTATCAACTTTTGTGCCAAGCGTGAAGCAAATCGCATACCACTGATTGGTTTTTCACCAGTAGTCATCGCTTGTTCATCAATATCATGAATAAAAACAAGGTCTAAATCTGAAGCATAACTCATTTCTAGCCCGCCAAGTTTACCATAACCAATTATGGCAAATCCATTATGATGTTCACTAACGGGTTCACCTTGGGTATTAACTGGAAAACCATGTTTTTTTACTAGACTGTTAAACGCCCATGTCAAAACCTGACTCAACACTGTTTCAGCAATATAAGTCAAAGAATCAGAAATCTTCATCAATGGACGTTCCGCTAAAATATCACTACCTGCTACTGCCAATACTTGAGATTTTTTAAAAAAACGCAATACATTTAGTAAATTTTCTTCATCGTCAGGCTCAACCCGTAGTAACTGCTGACGTAAAATATCTTGTAACTCCTCTTTATCGGGTAAATGTCGATACTGCTCCCGTAAAAAGGTGTCTAATAATACAGGGTAACTCACCAATTCTGTTGCAATCCAAGGGCTTGCAACTAAGACAGGGATTAATTTTAACGTTGCCGTTGGATTTTCTGCTAACATCACCAAATAAATGGAACGGCGACTAATGGCTTCTAACAATGCTAATAAACGAGGTAAAACTAAATTAATTTGTTGTTGATTAATACCAGATTGTACCAACGCATTGACAATAACAGGATAGGCGGTGTTTAAACGTTGTCGGGCTTCATCGCTTAGTTTTCTCACTAAAGCACTTTGCCAAAATTGTTGTAAGCGTTGCTGATTTTCTTCGGTCAATTGTTGCTCTAATTGTCCTAAATTACTTTCATGATTGATTTCTTGCTGTTGGGCTTTAGTATGGCGTTCTGTGACCATGTGTTCAAAGGGCTGTTTTACCATGTCACGATAAATATTTAATTGATTTATCAAGCCTTGCCAATTTTCAAAACCTAACACCAGTGCAAGATTTTTACGTTGAGCATCGTCTTTAGGAAGACGTTGAGTTTGTTCATCATGGATTGCCTGAATAGCATGTTCCAAACGGCGTAAAAAACGATAACTGTTTGATAACTCTTGATAAGTTCTGTCATTTAAATAATTAAATCGATGTAGTTGTTGCATTGCTAACAAACAATTTTTTACTTGCAAATCAGGGATTTGTCCACCATAAATGACTTGAAACGCCTGTACAATAAACTCAATATCACGGATACCGCCTGCCCCAAGTTTAATATTATCAATATCTTGACGTTGCTCAACCTGATTTTGAATTAAGGATTTCATCTCTCGCAACGCCGAAAACGCACTATAATCAACATAGTAGCGAAATACAAAGGGTTTAATTAACGAATATAATTTTTCTGAAAAATTTACCTCATTCACTAAACGGGCTTTTAACCAAGCGAAGCGCTCCCATGCTCGCCCATGTTGGGCAAAATATTTTTCCAATGCGGATAGATGTATCGCCAAATCGCTACCTTGCCCCCACGGACGCAGTCGCATATCCACCCGAAATACAAAACCATCGCTGGTTTGCTTATCCAATAGCTCAATAATGCCCTGTCCCCATCGCATCATAAATTTTTTGGTATCAATAGATTTTGTGCCAGTTGCTCGACTGCCGTTAGTTTCTCCTTGTCCTTGATGCACAAAAATCAAATCAATATCACTGGATAAATTTAGCTCTTCAGCTCCTAGTTTTCCCATAGCAATGATGGCTAAATCATCTTTTTTTGGACGATTTTTATGGTCAAAATACATGGGTTCGCCATAGCGTTTAATTAATTTTTCATACACATAATCTTTGCTAAAACTAATACAAAAATCAGCAAATTTGGATAGTTCCCAAGTCAATTGCTCTAACGATACTAACTGTAACGCATCTTGCCAAATCCAACGCAACATCATGAGCTGACGTAACAATCGTAACCCTGTCATTATCTCAGCTTCGCCAGCTAATTGATATTCTTCATCTAACATATATTCACGAATTAAATCTTTAATTTGTTGTTCGCTCAGTTGGCTATCAAGTGAATAACTGCGTAAAAAAGCTTGGCAAATATGATTTTTTTGTTGCCATAACTGGTAGGCAAACGGGCTGGCAAGTTGTAAAGTATCAATATGAGTCGCAGAAATCGTAAAAGTCATGGTGAATTCAATAACAAAAAGGTGATAAAATAAAAGATTAGCATATTCTGTCTAAGCAAAAAAGTTTTATTTTTGCTATAATTTCAAGATGATATTCATTAGCCAATCATCAAGACCATGTCACCAATGCAATTACAACCCACTGTCCTACTATTATCGCATCACCCATATCACCCCTTGACACGGGCAGGCTGGCAGTACGCTCAAACTTTTTGTCAAGCATGGCAACAACAATCAAATCAGCCAGTTGGTTTACAAATTTTTTTATATCAAGATGCGGTTCAGCTAGCTAACCGATTAATATGGCTACCCAATGACCAATTAAACCTCGCTAATGAATGGCAACAATTAGCAAAAAAGTATCATTTAACCATTCAAGTTTGTGTCAGTGTCGCCTTAGCTCGAGGCATCACCGATAACGACAATGCCAAACGACATCAATTGCAAGGCGATAATTTAGCAGAAAATTTTCAATTAGTTGGTTTAGGTGAATTGGCAATGCATCTGCATAATCATTCTAAATTAATACAATTTTAAGAAAAAATTATGAAAATACTCATTCAACTACAATCGTCAAACGAGCAATTATGCCATGAAGGGTTATCATTAGCATTTGCTCTTGCCTCATTTGACCATCACATTCAGTTATGGCTAGGTGACGACATGACAAATTTACTGTATTCATACAATCATCAGCTGACAAAAATGCTAACTTCCTTAGATTTATACGATATGCCACCAGCATGGACAACGCTCGATTTGTCTTCGATTGTATATCCACCATTACAAAGTAATTTATCAGCATTGCCTGAAAAAATTTATTTAGATAATTTTGATAGTATTTTAAATTTTTAATGATTATGACAACATTATATCAGCTATACACCACCATGAGCCAACTGCCCCAAGTTTTTGATAAATTAACAAAAATTTGGCAAACTGATGATAAACTGTTACTCATTGCTAAAACAGTGCATCTTAATCAAGTCATTGCAGATTTATTGAAACAATATCAATTACATGGCGATTTACTATTATTATCAACTGATATTGAACGATTTCAAATCACTGTGATACAGGGAAATGTTATTGACAATCAACAATGGTTATATCTGAGCCAGCAACATCGAGTTGTTACTTTAAGTTTTGGTTATTAAAGGATTTTTATGCAAGAATTACCACAACTTGATGATGATGGACATTTAATCGGTTTACAAGATTGGACACCAGAGGTCGCTCAACGATTGGCGGATACATTAAATGTGACTTTAACCGAAGAGCATTTTGCAATTTTAAATATTGCCCAACAATATTACACAAATTTTGGTCATTCTGCGACAACACGTCCATTAATCAAATATTTATCGCAACAATTACCAGAGCTTGCCATCACAAATACAAAATTACAACGGTTGTTTAATACTGGCTTGGTGGCTCGACATGTTAATCGAATTGCAGGCTTACCAAAACCTGCAAATTGTCTATAGTGTTATTTCTATAAAATTATTTGGGACTATATGGTGTTAGATTATCATATCCGATACTTTGTCCCGTATCTCCAATAAACCCTTGTTGTCGCCATACTTCAAACAATGTAATAGCGACACTATTTGATAGATTTAAGCTACGTGAATTGGGTAACATTGGTAAACGTAACCAATTATTTTGACCAATATCCATGCGAATTTCTTCACTTAGTCCAGCCGTTTCTGAACCAAATACTAAAGCAATATTTTGTATTTGATTAAAATCTTGTTCATATAAAGATTGACTTAATTTTGTTGTTAAAGCAACAATACGTTCAATTTTACAATCTTGTAAATATTGCTTTGCTTTTTGCCAATTGTCATGAACTTGTAATTCTGCCCATTCATGATAATCTAACCCTGCTCGCCGTAATTTTTTATCATCTAAATCAAAAGCTAACGGTTTTACCAAGTGTAATTTGGCACCAGTATTAGCACATAATCGAATAATATTACCAGTATTACTGGGCATTTTGGGTTCAATTAATACAATATGTATCACTTTACTTACCTAAAATTCAGATGATTACTAACAAATCAGCAATAAAATAGAAATATTTAATTACATTTTTACCATAGTGACAACGTTCACCCTGTTTAATAATGAAGTATTATTTCACAAACTCAAGGAAAATACACATGAAAAAATTTATCATTGTATCTATAACAGCAATGTTTGTTTTAACAGGTTGTAACACCATTAAAGGTCTTGGCAAAGACGTATCAAAAACAGGGGAAGCTGTTTCAAAAACTGCCGAAAAAGTTGAAAAGAAACTATAAACTCATTGAACAGAAAAGTCCATCATTTGATGGACTCTTTTAAGCATTTGAGTATTAGCTTTAGCCTTGACGAGGCAACTCTTTTGGTAAATGGTTTTGTAAGTAAGATAATACAGCAGTAACGGCTTCTTGGTAGTAGTATTTTGTTAGTTTTCCTTCTTGACGATATCCTACTGTATAGATACCTTTTACGATGCTAAAGGCAATCAATAGCTGTTTTTGAATATCATCAAACGCTGGCATTTTATAAACTTCAGATAGTTTTTTATAAACTAACTCAACTACACGTTTTTCTATATCGCTGTTAAAATCACGGAATTCAAATTCTGGGGTATTTGTTTCGTAGATTAAGCGAGCAACGGTTGGGTCGACTTGGGTAACTTGCATAGCTTTTTCAGTCATTGCAGTGACATATTCTTGCCAGCTATTGTAGTCTCTAGCTTCAACGCTTTGTAAGCCAGTGAAGATTTCTGTTGCATTTAAAAAGCGTAATGCTAAAAATACTGCCTGAACATTTGGGAAAAAATGGTATGCAGACGCACGAGGAATACCTGCTCTTTCGCAAACGTCAGCAAGGGTAATTTGATTAATACGGCGAGTTTCGCTTAATTCTTTTGCTGCTGCCAATAATTTTTGACGGCGTAAACGTCCTTGTTGGCTAGTAAATTTAAATTTATTTGGTACTAAGCATTTTGCTAACTCAGAGTTCTCCAAAATATCCTCAATTTTGTCATCGTATGTACTAGACATATTAAGACTCTCCTATGAAGTAAAAAAAATAAGTAGGGGGGGGCAATAATTAATAAATCTACTAAGTAGTTAGTCAATTTACCAATTATTGAGTTTATCTTATGAAAAAAAATATTCATAAATAACTGTAGTATATTTTATACAAATCTTGATTTATTGCACAATAAAAATCAGTATATTAGTTGTTAATATTGTAAACTTTTTATCGCTTTTAGCAGTTAATCGACTTTTTTGGAAAGAATTTTGACATAAATCTAAATAAATCATCAAAATTCTTTACCGTGTCTTAAAATACTCGGTTTAAGCCATTTAACGCTGCAACACGATAAGCCTCTGCCATCGTTGGATAATTAAAGGTAGTATTAATAAAATACTCAAGCGTATTACCACCTTTACTCTCCATCACTGCCTGACCAATATGAATAATTTCTGACGCATGATTGCCATAACAGTGAATACCTAAAATTTCTAGTGTTTCACGGTGAAATAAAATTTTTAAGACACCACTACGTTCACCAATAATTTGGGCTCGTGCAAGGTGTTTAAAAAATGCTTGACCCACCTCATATGGAACACGTTCTTCTGTTAGTTGTTTTTCTGTTTTACCGATGCTTGAAATTTCTGGAATGGTGTAAATTCCAATAGGTACACTGTACACAGGCTTTGCGTTTTCATCACCAACCATGTAAGCCGCTGCACAACGCCCTTGGTCATAGGCAGCTGAAGCTAAAGCAGGCCAACCAATGACATCACCTGCTGCATAAATATTATCAATACTAGTTTGATAATGTTCATTGACTTTGAGTTGTCCTCGATTATTGGCTTTTAGTCCAATTGCATCAAGGTTAAGGCTGTCAGTGTTGCCTGAACGTCCATTACACCATAAAATCGCATCAGATTTGATTTTTTTACCACTTTTTAGATATAAAATAACGCAATCATCAAAAGTTTCTAAATGGTCAATTTCCTCATTATTACGAATAAGTACGCCAAATTGACGGAAATCATGTGACAATGCGTCTGAAATTTCTGAATCTAAGTAGCTTAATAACTGCTCTTGCGTGTTAATTAAATCAACTTTATAACCCAGCCCTGTAAAGATTGACGCATACTCACAGCCAATGACCCCTGCACCATAAATAATAATACGTTGTACAACATAATCCATTTGTAAAATTTTATCAGAGTCAAAAACTCGAGGGTGGTCAAAATTTAACAAATGTGGGCGATAAGGACGACTACCAACGGTAATAATCGCTTTATCAAAAGTGATATTTTGTTCCGTTCCATCAATCATATCAATGTGTAGTGTATGTTTATCTTTAAAACTTGCCCAACCATGAATAAGTTGTACTTGATTTCTTTCATAAAAACGGGTGTGAGTTTCTACTTGTAAACGTACAACATCACGAGCTTTACTTAATACTCTATTTAATGGGATTAAATGATAATCACTGCCTTGATTTAAAATTGGGTCACGGCGACTACTTAAAATATGATATACAGATTGACGTAGAGCTTTACTTGGAATTGTGCCAACATGAGTACAGTTACCGCCCACTTGTTTACGAGGGTCAATGACAACAACTTTTTTACCACTTTTAGCAAGCTTCATTGCAGCAGCTTCACCAGCAGGGCCTGCTCCAATCACGACAGCATCATATTCATAGTCATGTTGAACTTTTTCTTGGCGTTTGTGTCGTTCTAGGTGAATGCGAGTGTTATCAAGTGGACTAATTAAATCAAAGTGAATGGTTTCTTCAAAGTGGCCAGATTTGTTGGATAAGGTGACGCTGTCAGTATTGGCTTGTTGCATATTGGATTTGACAGCATTTAATTCAGAAATTGATGGTTGTTGATTTTCTTTTTCTAAAGTTTTATCTGTTGTCACAGTGTTATTTCCTCGTTTCTTTTTAGATTTAGACATTTTATGACCTAATTGTTTAACAATATATCTTGTTAGTTTTGTGAAACAATGCGTTGCAATGCCCATTTGCCTGTCATTTTGCCATCTTCTTTGGTGACATAAGGTTTCACTTCAATTTGATAAAGTGTATTGGGAAGTGCAGTAAAATTATCAATCCATAAATAAGGAATTTGGAATGGAGCAACCGTCACATCTTGTACTTTAGCAATATAACATTGCATTGGGGTTGGTGTTGAACAGGCAACTCTTTGTGGCAATATCGTTAAAATTTGACTGTTACCTAATTGAACTTCAGGGGCAATTTCAGGACTATTGACTACAATTTCATTTTTGATACGTTTAGATTGACAGCCAGCCAATGCCAATCCACTACACAACATTACAAATAATAAACTTTTTTGCATATTATTCCCTTTTTTGGCGGTTATCTAGCTAATTCGGCGTTTCAATCCTGTCATTTGTAAAATACGAGTAGCGATTTCTTCAATTGACATTTCTGAAACGTCAATATTAGGAATGCCTTGTGATATATAGATGCCTTGAATTGCTCGTAATTCTTGTTGGCATTGCTGATAACTGGCATAACGGCTACCTGCACGGCGTTCATGACGAATTTTAACTAGACGGTCTGTGTCAATGACTAAGCCAAATAATTTATCTCGATATGGCTGTAAGATTTTAGGTAATTGATTTTCGTATAAATCATCTTCAGTTAATGGATAATTTGCAGCCCGAATGCCAAATTGTAACGCTAAATATAAAGATGTTGGCGTTTTTCCTGAGCGAGAAACGCCAATTAAGATAATATCTGCCATATTATAATGATGAGTTCTTGCGCCATCATCATTATCTAAGGCAAAATGTACTGCATCGATACGAGCTTTATAAGTTTCAGAATCAACATTATTATGAGCAAATCCTGCGTGTAATGCAGGTGCTACGCCGATTTCTTCTGAGATACGTCCTATTAATCCTTCATACATGTCAAGATTACACGCATTGGCTGAATTAATTCGTTCACGAATGACAGGGTCTACAATGGTATCAAATACAAATGGTAATAAGCCATCTCGTTGATAAGCCAAATTAATTTGATGTACTGCCTCATCTGCTCGTTCTAGTGTATCAACATAAGGAATAACTCGTGTTGCAAAAGGCACTGAAGGAAATTGACTTAAAATAGAACGCCCTAACGTTTCTGAAGTAATCGCCGTGCCATCAGAAATAAAAAAAGCACTACGAATTACGGCTGAATTATTAAGAGTGAGTGCCTCTTTATTTTGAATGGTGGCTCGAATTTGGCTTATTTGCATGACGATAATCCTATGAAAACTTTGTTTGGCTAACAAAAGTCCAGCACATCTTGTAAATATTTTGCTATTATACGCAAATCAACGAAATTCTGCCAACAAAATGACTTTGGTTTTATGTAAATCAATGAAAAAATAATGAAATATCAAGTTATTCAATAACTAACTGTAAAAAAAACGTAAAAATTTATAATAAAAATGCAGATAGCACTCGAATTTTTATAATATTATCGTTATAATCTTATAGAAATAACCTTATTTTTTGGAGTTATCACATTGAACGCACAAGTCATCACCCTCGACAAACTAGGCAAAAACGACATTGATAAAGTAGGCGGTAAAAACGCATCACTTGGTGAAATGATTGGACATTTAACCGATTTAGGCGTAAGTGTTCCAGGTGGTTTTGCCACAACAGCGGAAGCATTCAATAAATTCTTGCATGACACAGGGTTAAGTGGAAAAATTAGCAACGAATTAAAAGGTTTAGATGTTAATGATGTTCACGCTTTGACCCAAACAGGTAAAAAAATCCGTGACATGATTATTGCTCAAGAGTTGCCAAAAGATTTAGAACAAGAAATTCGTGACGCTTTTGCTCAAATGAGTCAAGGTGAAGATATTGCAGTGGCAGTTCGTTCATCGGCAACAGCAGAAGATTTACCAGATGCGTCTTTTGCAGGTCAGCAAGAAACTTTCTTAAATATTCGTGGTATCGATAATATTTTAATTGCTATCAAAGAAGTATTTGCTTCATTATACAATGACCGTGCGATTGCTTATCGTGTGCATAAAGGCTTTGAACATGCAGGTGTTGCATTATCAGCGGGTGTACAGCGTATGGTTCGCTCAGAAACGGGTACATCAGGGGTCATGTTTACCATTGATACAGAAAGTGGCTTTGATGATATCGTATTTATCACGGCAAGCTATGGTTTAGGTGAAATGGTGGTACAAGGAGCAGTAAATCCTGATGAGTACTACATTTCAAAAACCTTATTAAATAAAGGTGTGCCTGCGGTTGTTCGCCGTAATTTGGGTAGTAAACAACAAAAAATGATTTATGGTGATGCAGGTACAACAGGTAAATCAACAAAAATCGTGCCTGTTGAAAAGGCTGACCGCAATCAATTTGCTTTGACCAATGAAGAACTACATGAACTTGCCAAGCAAGCCTTAATTATTGAAAAACATTATGGTCATGCGATGGATATCGAATGGGCAAAAGATGGTGATAGTGGCAAATTATTTATCGTACAAGCTCGCCCAGAAACAGTAAAAAGCCGTGAAAATCATAACGTTATGGAACGTTACATTTTAAAAGAAAAAGGCGATGTTATCTGTGAAGGTCGTTCAATTGGACAACGTATTGGAGCGGGTAAAGTTCGTGTTGTCAATTCTGTACATGAAATGGATAAAGTACAAGATGGCGATGTATTAGTATCTGACATGACTGACCCAGATTGGGAACCTGTCATGAAACGTGCCTCAGCGATTGTTACTAATCGTGGTGGTCGTACTTGTCACGCAGCGATTATTGCCCGTGAGTTAGGCGTACCAGCAATTGTTGGTTGTGGTAATGCAACTGATTTATTAACAGATGGTCAAGAAGTAACGGTTTCTTGTGCTGAAGGTGATACAGGTTTTATTTACGAAGGCAAATTAGCGTTTGAGGTACAAAATAACTCAATTGAATCAATGCCAGAAATTGCCTTTAAAATCATGATGAACGTTGGTAATCCTGACCGTGCCTTTGGTTTTGCTCAAATTCCAAATAAAGGCGTTGGCTTAGCCCGTTTAGAGTTTATTATCAATCGTATGATTGGCGTTCACCCAAAAGCCTTGTTAAACATGAATACCTTGCCTCGAGAAATTACTCAAGCAATTCAAGAACGTATTGCAGGCTATGCGTCACCTGTTGATTTTTACGTTGATAAATTGGTCGAAGGTATTGCGACACTTGCGGTGGCATTTAAAGATAAACCTGTCATCGTGCGTATGTCAGATTTTAAATCAAACGAATACGCCAACTTAATTGGTGGTAAACTATACGAACCATCAGAAGAAAACCCAATGCTTGGTTTCCGTGGAGCAAGTCGTTACGTTTCTGAAAATTTCCGTGATTGTTTTGAATTAGAATGCCGTGCCTTAAAATATGTGCGGGACACTATGGGTTTAACCAATGTCGAAATCATGATACCATTCGTTCGTACGACTGGTGAAGCAGAAAAAGTCATGGAATTACTGGCGAAAAACGGTTTAAAACGTGGTGAAAATGGTTTACGCATTATCATGATGTGTGAATTACCAACAAACGCCCTACTTGCTGAAGAGTTTTTACAATATTTTGATGGCTTCTCAATTGGTTCAAATGATTTAACCCAATTGACTTTAGGGTTAGACCGTGACTCAGGCATCGTCTCTCAATCATTTGATGAACGTGACCCAGCAGTGAAAAAACTGTTAAAAATGGCAATTGATGCCTGTAACGCTCAAGGCAAGTATATTGGTATCTGTGGACAAGGCCCATCTGACCACCCAGATTTAGCAATGTGGTTAATGGAGCAAGGCATTACTTCAGTATCTTTAAATCCTGATTCAGTGTTAGATACTTGGTTCTTCTTAGCTAAAACCAACAATTAAACGATAGTTACAAAACATTTGACTATCATAAACCCAAAAAAGTACAATAAAGCATCATGTCATGACATGGTGCTTTTAATATTTTACGCAAAACTATTGGGAAATATCAACTTTTTTTAACTAACTGTAGTACGCCAAAGATGGTTACGTTTTAAACCAATTTGCGTAGTTTTTATCATTTTACAATGTTGTTTGGAATTAACAATGATGCAAATTTATTTAGCTCGTAATAATGTACAAGCAGGGCCCTACACGTTAGAACAATTAAATGCCATGCTTGCCTCAGGTGAGGTGTATTTATCAGATTTAATCTGGCATGTAGGCATGGAAAACTGGAAAACTGTTGGCGAAGTCACAGGCGGAAAACTATTATATGAGCCAAATGCTAATAGAGTCATGCCACAAATTAACCCAACGCCAACCACTCACCATCAACCTAATTGGCTAAAAAAAGATAATAGTCAAAAAGGTATTGACGTTAGTCATGCCAGAAAACAGCTAGATTTAGCTTCAATTCCTAGTCGAATTTTTGCATCATTGATTGATTTTTTTCTTTTTATTTTATCATTAATGCCATTATCTATAGCATTAATTAATAGCCCAAGTTTTGCCAAATTAGAAAGCATTGTTGCATCAGGACAAACCAAACTCACTACTGCCCAACAAGCAGAATTATTGGCAGTTATTCCAGACCATATTTTATTATTAACTAATTTATTGGTATGGGGATTGTTAATCGCACAGATTTTATTATTAGTCAAACGTGGGCAAACGCTGGGTAAAATGGCGATGGGTATCCGTATTTTAGATATTAACTCAAATGCCATTCCTACTATCACCAATATTATTTTATTAAGAACCATTCTTATCAATGTGATTTATACATTATCTACTTTTGGATTGTTCTTTTTTATCATCGATATTTTAATCATGCTCACCAACAAAAACCGCCAAAGTTTACATGATAAACTAGCGAAAACCTATGTTGTACGGGCAGATGACACCCAAACTACACCGCTAAAACTTGAACCTCAAAAATAAGTTACCAAAATTTACTTGCAAAAAAAATAGCTTTAATTATAATACTTGGCTATTTTGTATACCAAGTATTTTGGGTATATAAAAATCTCCTTGCCATTAACAATGGGGTTAATGGCTGTTTAATCCGTGAGGAGTCTTTTTATGAGACATTATGAGCTAGTTTTATTAGTTCACCCAGACCAAAGCGACCAAGTAGTTGGCATGGTTGAACGTTATATCAATTTAGTAAAAGAACAAGGCGGTGCAATTCATCGTTTAGAAGATTGGGGTCGCCGTCAATTAGCCTATCCAATTAATAAAGTTCACAAAGCCCATTATGTATTATTAAATATCGAATGTGGTCAAACAACTTTAGACGAATTAGAAGAGCTATTCCGTTATAACGATGCCGTTATTCGTAGCCTTATCATTCGCCGTGACGAAGCGATTACCGAAGAATCACCTTTAGCGAAAAGTGCTAAAGAAAAGCAAGCAAACAAAGCGTCTCGCCGTCAAAACAATCATCAAGAAGAAGAGCATCAAGCTGAAGAGTTAGACGACTCTGCTGATGATAATACAGACGAATAATTAAGGAGATACAATCATGGCACGTTTTTACCGCCGTCGTAAATTTTGCCGTTTTACCGCTGAAGGCATCAGCCATATCGACTATAAAGATATCGAAATCTTAAAACAATATATCAGCGAAAATGGAAAAATCGTACCAAGTCGTATTACTGGTACCTCTAACAAATATCAACGCCAATTAGCAACAGCTATCAAACAAGCTCGCTATCTTGCGTTAATTCCATACACTGACAACCATCAATAAACTAAGGGGTGAAATATGCAAGTTATTTTATTACAACGCATCACTAACTTAGGTTCTTTAGGTGATACAGTTAATGTTAAAGCAGGTTATGGTCGTAATTATCTTATCCCTCAAGGTAAAGCATTACCAGCAACCGCAGCAAACATTGAAAAATTTGAAGCTCGCCGTGCAGAACTTGAGCGTGTAGAAGCTGAAGAATTAGCGGCAGCCAATGCTCGTGCAGAAGCATTAAAAGACGTTAATGTGATTATTCGTGCAAAATCTGGCGAAGAAGGCAAACTATTTGGTTCAATTGGTACTCGTGACATCGCTGATGCCTTAACTAAATCTGGTTTACCTGTAGACCGTTCAGAAGTTAAATTACCAGAAGGTGCATTACGTCAAGTTGGCGAATACAATGTTGATATTCAATTACATCACGATGTTAGCACTAACATTTTGGTAACAATTTTAGCTGAAGATAATACAAACGCTTAATACGTTTTTATTAAATTTAGTCAAATTTTGACCCTTAAAAAAAAGAGATAACAACTCGTTTTGTTGTCTCTTTTTTTATCACAATTTTTTATCATATTTATTAAATCATTAACTTTTTTCATTGGTATTTTAGCATTATTTTTAGTATTCTTTGCCATCAACACATCAAATCAGTTTTCAAGGTATGATAATGTCAGAACAACAATCTATGAATAACATAAATAAAGAAGGGGGGCTTGCTCAGCATCCGCCTCATAGTATTGATATTGAAAAATCTTTATTAGCTTCATTGATGAGTATTGAGGAATCATTTGACCGCATTTCTGATATTATTGGTAAAGAAGATTTTTATGCGTTACGTCATCAGCATATTTTTGATGCGATTTGTCATTTGGCAAATGCCCAAGAGCCTTATGATATTGTGATGGTATGTGATTGGTTAGATAAGCAACGACTGTTGGCAAATGCAGGTGGGGAAAGTTATTTAGGTGAAATTTTATCACAAAGTCCAGCGACATTGTTTAATTTGACGGCTTATGCTCAAAAAGTGCGTGAATTTTCTACATTACGTCAATTAATTCGGGCGGGTAATCATATTTTAGAGTTAGCTTTTGACCCAAAAAATCAAAATGTTAGTTCGATTTTAGACATGGTTGAAAGTGAAATTTTTGTCATCAATGAACAACATAATCGGCGTTCGCAACAAAAAGGTCCAACTCGGATTAACTCGGTGCTAGCTAATGTGATGGATACATTGCGAGAGCTGAAAAATCGTCCTGATGGTATGATTGGTTTACCTACACCATTTGATGAATTAAATAATAAAACGCAAGGTATGCAGGCAGGTGATTTAATTATTGTTGCGGCTCGCCCTTCAATGGGAAAAACCACGTTTGCGATGAATTTGGCAGAAAGCGTATTATATAATACGGATTTGCCAGTTGTCGTGTTTTCGATGGAAATGCCAGCTGAATCAATTGTGATGCGTTTATTATCCTCTTGGGGGGCGATTAACCAAACAAAATTACGCTCTGGACAGATGAGTGAAGAGGAGTGGGGCAAGTTAGCGAATGCCGTGCATCATTTACATTCAAAAAAATTATATATTGATGATAGTACAGGATTACCGCCATCAGAATTACGTTCACGTTGTCGGCGAATTGCCAAAGACCATCAGGGACAAATCGGCTTGATTTTAGTCGATTATTTACAGTTAATGCGAGTGCCAAATTTAGAAAGTAATCGGGTAGGTGAAATTTCAGAGATTTCTCGTAGCTTAAAAGCTTTAGCTCGAGAAATGCGTTGTCCTGTCGTGGCATTATCTCAGTTAAATCGTAGTTTAGAAAATCGTCCAAATAAACGACCAATCATGAGCGATTTGCGAGAGTCGGGGGCGATTGAGCAAGATGCTGATGTGATTATGTTTATTTATCGTGATGAAGTGTACAATGATAATACTGATGCTAAAGGGCAGGCAGAATTGATTATTGGCAAACAGCGAAATGGACCGATAGGCACAGTGCATTTGGCATTTGAAGGACAATTTACTCGTTTTAGAAATTTAATGCCTGAGTTTTATTCAGGTAAAACTTTTGTTGAGGCAGAATAGAAACCGCCATGCGTCAAACATACATTCAAATTCGTTTATCAGCATTACAGCATAATCTTACTTGTGTAAAAAATTTTGCTAAGAAATCCAAAGTGTTAGCCATGGTTAAGGCGAATGCGTATGGGCATGGGGCGGTCGAATGTTTACCAGCACTGTCACAGGCAGATGCTTTGGGGGTGGCGTGTTTGACGGAGGCAATTCCTTTGCAAACAGCAGGCTGGCAAAAGCCGATTGTTTTGATGGAAGGTGCGTTTTCATTGGCAGAGTGGCAATATGCCTATCAACATCAAATGCAGTGCGTTGTTCATCATCAGACCCAAGTTGAATGGGCGTTATCTGATATTCCACAACAAAATAATCCTATCGTTTGGTTAAAATTTAATACGGGTATGAACCGTTTAGGGTTTAATCAAACCGAAATATTTGATATTGCTAAACAATTATTTAATAAAGGCTATTCATTAATTTTAACCAGCCATTTTGCTAATGCGGATAATATTGCCCACCCACTTAATCAAACTCAAATACAATTATTTCACGATACCTTAAATTTATTAAAATCACAAATTAGTTCAACTATTCAAGGTTCATTATGTAATTCGGCAGGTATTGTAAACTGGCAAACGTGTCATTATGATTGGGTGCGGTCAGGTATTATGTTATATGGTTCTAGTCCTGTTACCCATCAAACAGCAAGTGACATTGGTTTAAAGCCTGTGATGACATTTTCTGCCTCAATTATGGCAATTCATCAGTTAAATGCTGGAGAAAGTGTTGGTTATGGTAGCCGATGGCAAGCGAAACAACCTTGCAAAATTGGCATTGTGAGTGTGGGATATGGTGATGGCTATCCTCGAGTTATTCATGAAAATGCTTATATGCAAACTGAACAAGGTGAGCGTTTACCAATAATTGGACGGGTTGCGATGGATATGCTCATGGTAGATATAAGTCATGCAGTACATGTTGATATTGGCACGACTGTGCAACTATGGGGCGATATGCCAACGATTGATGAAGTCGCAAGCTGGAATGATACTATCAGTTACGAATTACTCTGTTTAGTGACAAATCGCCCGACTTGGCAATATCGCTAAGGCTTAAAGTTTTTGGCAATTAATTTGATACACTTTACCATTAGAATATTTGGCTGAAAATACGCCAATATTGCCTTTGGCTTGCCATTCATATTGAACGCTTGGGTTTACATTGTGAATATAACGTACCCCTGATGCTGATGGTGCTAACATCAAACTCATCGATTGTTCAATTAAATTAAGAGCTGGCACCGTTAAAAACATATTTGCAGCATCAACATTTGGTAAATAGTCTACAGAAAGTTTAGCATTATCTTGGCAAGAAAATTTACCAGAAGTTGTTGTTTGTGCTGGAAAGTTGGGTTGAGGCGTTGGCGTTGGACGTGATGGACTTGAGCTATTACAAGCTGTTAAAAAAATAGCAATTGTTGGAATAAGTAACCAATTAATTTTTTTCATAAAAACCTCATTGTTATCATTAAATATCTTTTCATCATAACATAATTGCTTTGTTAAATACTACATTCAATTACTACTGAGAAATTCTTTAATTAATTGAAGCACTTCATCTTTTTTTTCTCGATGAGGAAAATGTCCTGTATTTGGTAAGATATGTAAATGAGATTTAGCAATATTTTCAGCAATAGTTTGTGAGTGAATAATCGCATTATATGCGTCATTTTGTCCTTGAATGACTAATACAGGGCAAATAATGTCGGCAAAATAAGGTTGTAATGACCAACTAGAAAATTCTTGTGAACACCAAGTACTGACCCATGCGTCTAGTACCCAATGGGTGTTGTTGGCATGATAACGAGCCAAGCGAGCAAAATTTTTCGCATCAGCAAAACTGGCATGATTTGCTATGATACTATTTGTGACTTGTTTATCAACAAATGCTTGGGTAGAAATTGCCATCACTGCTAAACATTGTTGTGGATATTTATTGGCAATTGTGATAGCCATACAACCACCAACACTATGACCCAATACAAAAAATTTATCTATTTGAAAGGCTTGTAAAATAAAAGGAAAAAATTCAATCGCCTCTTGTTCAATAAATTGATGAGAAATTTTATCGGTACGTTGACTAGATTGCCCAAAGCCCCAGCGGTCATAAGCAATTACAGTTTGCCCTGTCGCAACAGCCAATGCTTCAGGAAAATCTTTCCATAATGCGACACAACCTAGTGAATCATGTAATAAAATAATGGGTGGCTGTTGAGTTATTGAATTTGGTTGCCATTGTGTAACAAACAGCTGGGTTGATGATAAATTAGCCAAAGAAATAGAAAAAGTCTTAACTTGGCATAGAGCGATATTTTTCATATGGTTACCTCCTTGTAAATATGCGAAAAATAAATAATCATATTGCACTTTAGCATAATTTATTTTGCTAGTGTGTTGTAACTAGCTTTGTTATAATGCCAAATCAAATTGATGATGTAAAGTTTTACTAACCCTACAAAGGAACAAAAATGGCTGATTTTAATCAAATTTTAGATGCAGGTGATGTTGATGGTGGCATTATTAATGTTGTTGTTGAAATTCCAGCAGGTTCAAACAATAAAATCGAATGGAACCGTAAATTAGGTGTGATGCAACTTGACCGTGTTGAGCCAGCATTATTTGCAAAACCAACTAATTATGGTTTTATCCCACAAACACTTGATGAAGATGGTGACGAGTTAGACGCATTGATTATCACGGAACAACCATTGCCAACAGGCATTTTTATGGAAGCAAAAGTTATTGGCGTGATGAAATTTGTTGATGATGGCGAAGTCGATGACAAAGTAGTCGTGGTACCTGCTGATGACCGTAATAATGGTAATGCGATTAACAGCTTAGCTGATTTACCTGCTCAATTAATTAAACAAATTGAATTCCATTTTAATCATTATAAAGATTTGAAAAAAGCAGGAACAACTAAAGTTGAACATTGGGGTGATATTGAAGAAGCCAAACAAGTGATTAAAGAATCACAAGAACGTTGGAAAAATCAATAATTAATCAAAGTATTTAATATTTCAATTTGCCATCAAAATCAATCTTTGGTGGTAAATTTAGATTTGCCACTGTTGTTTTAACAGCGTTTGTTGTTGTAATAATCGTAAACCTAACAATAATGACGCTAATCCAAGACCAATCACCAATGCTATCCAAAACCCCTGATTACCCATGTCTGTAAATCGTACAAAATACGTTCCTAACGGTAAAGCTACAATCCAATAACAAAACAGCGTTAGCCACATTGGAATCGTTGTATCTTGAATACCTCGCAAAATCCCTGCAATGGTCACTTGCCACGCATCAAATACTTGATACAACATGGCAAACCATAATAAAACGCTGGCTTGAGAAGCGACCAATATATTTTCTGTAAAAAAACTAGGTAATATATCACGAAATAACGCTATACCAATCATACTAATGAACGCAATAGAGCTGGCAAGTGTCAAACCTAGCATCTTAATTCGGCGTAATCCTTGCCAATCTTTTGCACCAAAACGATTTGACACCATAATTGTCAAAGCCATTGCAATTGACATTGGTAACATAAAGAGTTGTGAGGTAATGGACATCGCTACCTGATGACTTGCGACTGCAATTTCTCCCAATGGACTAATGATTAAAGACGCTAAACTAAATAAACTTGCCTCAAAAAAAATAGCAATTCCAATAGGCAAACCCACCATAATTACTTTTAGAATAGATTGATAATTTGGTAAAGAAAAATTGATAAAAAATCGATGATTAGCAAAAACCGATTTTTTAGAAAACATTAAATAACTAGAAAGAAAAATAAAGTTTAACCATAACACCACGCCACTGGCATAACCACAACCAGCACCGCCCATAGCAGGAATGGCTAAATACTCTGAAAAACTAAAACCATGAATAAACATATAGTTTAGAGGAATATCTAATATCACGCCAATGACACTAATGATTGTAACAGGCAAAGGCTGTTGCAGACTTTCAGCATAACTGCGTAATGTGGTATATAAGGTGACGGCTGGAAAACCTAACGCAATCCCAAAAAGATACTCTTTAGCAATAGGTTGAATATTATTAGGAACTTTTAATAAATCAAATACATAATGAGTTTGATTAACTAACAAAACGCCAAAAACACCAATAATCGTTGCTAACCATAGTGACTGTTGGGTAATAAAAGGAATTTTATCAAAACGTTGTTGTCCAATGGCTTCGCCCAATAATGGTGTGGTCGCAATTAATGTTCCAATTGCTAATAACAACAATGGTAACCAAATACCCGCTCCAATTGATACACCAGACAAATCTAACGCAGATACACGTCCAGCCATGATGGTATCAATTAATCCTAAACTTGCCTGACAAATTTGTGTCACTAAAATTGGCAACATTAAGGTAACAAGTTGGCGAGTATCTTGCCAATGGTGTGAAAAATTTGTCATGATTGTTTAGTTAAATTTCATAAATTATGGGAGATTTTGAATAATCGCCTGATAACCAATAAGTTGATTATTTTGGTCAAAGGCTTGCACTACAAATGCGTAATTGGTTGTAGTGTCATGTGCCACAGGGGTAAAAAACGGGCTTTGTCCTTGTGAAATTACTTCATTACGAATAAAACCACTACCACGATTGGTCGCATTTTGAATATCAATTTGACTGACAAGGGTATAAGCAGTGTTATTAGGGGTGGACCATTGTAAATTTTTAGCTGAGCCAACCCCTGTAAACTGTAAATTTAGCTCACCTAATTGATAATATAATGGATAAACCTTAAAATTACCTTGATTACTTAGCGTATATTGTACTGAACAACCATCAATATTTGAAGATAATTTTTTATCTAATTTGATGCCTAATTGATAGGTATAGTTACCATTCCAGCTGTCTATGTTTTTATCCCAGTTACCATTAAATGGCATACCTGTGACAACGGTTTTAATTTCATCAAATTTTAAGGTATTTAATAAATCGTTATCAAATTTTGCAATTGGGTCTAATGTACCTGAAAAAATCCCACTGATAAGAGTATCTGTTTTAATCGCAATATTTTCAGTAGTTAGTGTATTTAAATTTTGACAAGCTTTTTGTTGATAACTCATTTGTCCATAGACTGATTCGGCAAAGTCATTACCGATATCAAAATATACTGAACCAATATCAATATCTGAACTGTCGCTGTCATTTTCTTCTACAAAATAACCAACATACAAACCGCCTTTGCCACCTTCAGGAGTAATTTTATCTAAAAATACATCTAAACTTTCTTCAGGTAAAAAGATGCTTTTTAAAATGGTGGCGGTATCTTTTTCTGAATTGGTTAATTTATTTTCAACTTGTTCATAAGATGCTTTGATATCATCAGCAATGTTTCGAGATTTGTTGGCGATGGTATTTAGTGCAGTATCAATACTGTCACTACCTGACCCGCCACAACCTAATAATCCTAAACCACTGATACAGCTGATAGTGATGATTTTATTTAATTTGTTCATTGTATACCTTTTGTTTCATTAAACTGATTAAATAATACCTTGTGATTTTGCTTGATGTAAAATAGCTTGCCATTCTGTGTGACTCATCGGAATGATGGATAACCGATTACCTTGACGGGTAAGTGGGCTATTTTCAAGTTCTGGCATGGTTTTTAATGTGTTAAGTGACAGTGTTCCTGACCATTTTTCCACAAATTGCACATCAACCATATCCCAACGTGGGTTTGCTACATTTGATTTTGGGTCAAAATATTGACTTTCAGGATAAAATTGGCTAGGGTCTGGGTAAGCAGTTTTTACAATTTGCATGATGCCAACGATGCCAGCTACTTTCGTATTAGAATGATAAAAAAATGCTAAATCGCCAACTTGCATGGTGCGTAAAAAATTGCGAGCCTGATAATTACGAATGCCATTCCATGGCTCAATCATGACTTGTTGTAAATCATCAATACTAAAAACATCTGGTTCAGATTTCATTAGCCAATAAGATGTCATATAATGTTACCTTTTTATTCAATTTTGCAACGTCATGCTAACATTAACTAGCCCTCAAATTCAATCAGTAATACCTTTAACGGTATTAGATAGCGTACAGATACCATTATCGTTATATATTCATGTGCCTTGGTGTGTAAAAAAGTGTCCTTATTGTGATTTTAACTCACATCAACAACGAGATAATATTGATTTTACTCAATATGTTGATGTGTTACTTGATGACTTGACCAATCAATTAATATATGTAAATGGACGAAAAATTCAATCAATTTTCGTGGGAGGTGGTACGCCATCACTGCTACCAATTCAACAATATCATCAACTATTATCTGGAATTAAATCAAGAATAGAGCTGGTAGATGATTGTGAAATTACAATTGAAGCTAATCCTGCCACCGTTGAACATGCACCATTTACAGATTATTTACAAGCTGGTATTAATCGATTATCGTTGGGGGTACAAAGTTTTCATGATAAACAATTATTAGAACTCGGACGAATTCATCAATCAAATCAAGCAATTTCTGCAATTTTCTCGGCAAGGCAGGCAGGCTTTTCTCGGCTAAACGTAGATATTATGCATGGTTTACCACAGCAAACATTAAATGAAGCGTTAGTCGATTTACAACAGGCGATTGATTTGGGAGTGCCTCATCTTTCATGGTATCAATTAACCATTGAGCCAAATACTGTTTTTTATCGACAGCCACCAGTTTTACCAAATGATGATGTTCTAGCCGATATTTTTGAACAAGGAACAGCATTGTTAATAAAACATGGCTATCAACAATATGAAGTTTCTGCGTGGACTCAACAGGATAATTATCAACCAAGTAAACATAATTTAAATTATTGGCAGTTTGGTGATTATTTGGCGATTGGGGCGGGTGCTCATGGTAAGGTAACTTTGGCTGATGGTATTTATCGATTTAGCAAAACCCGATTACCAAAAGATTATTTTAAAAATAACTTAAATATTGGTTGGCAAAAAATCGCTCAAAAAGATTTGGCTTTTGAGTTTATGATGAATGCATTACGTTTAAAACAGGGTGTTACTCAAGATTTATGGCGACAACGTACAGGACAGGCTTGGTCAGTGATAGAGCCGATGTTACAACGTTTAGAGCAACAAGAATTTATTGATTTAACAAATCATCGTATTCGTTGTAGTGAGCAAGGGTTTTTATTTTTAAATCAAATTTTAGCAGAATTTTTATCATAGAATTGACAATATAATATAAATGCCACAATGAAAAGGTAGCTATTTGATAAAAATTCTATATAATAAAGCGTAAATTTATCAGTGTTTTTAACGACAATCCCGTGTAGGGCGTAAGATTTCTATAAATAAAAACGTAACTTTTGCCAATTTGTTTACACAATGATGTAAATGTGGATTGAAAAATAGGCGAGTTTTTTAATGTCAAAACAATTAAGCCTTGACCTTGATTTTAAGTTAGATGCTAGTATCAGTGATTTTACTGGACCAGGTTGGGTATCCATTATTGATGCTGTGCGTCAAATGCACGTTGGGCTAGTACAGCAATTATATCTTTATAGTGGGCAGGATACAGGTAAAACTCATCTGTTGTCCGCAATTTGTGAATCATTTCGTGAAATTGGCAAATCAGCGATTTATTTGTCATTACGCGACTTATTAAATATGGACCCAATGGTGTTATCATCGTTGGAAAGTATGGAAGTTATTGCAATTGATGATGTCGATGTGATAGAAGGTTATCTCCATTGGCAAGAAGCGGTCTTTCATTTGATTAATTTAAGCCAAGAATATGGTAATATTTTAATTTTTACCAGTCGTTTACCTGTTAATCAGTTAAAATTTGATTTACAAGATTTAGTTTCTCGTCTTGCCAAAGCGACCACTTTTCAGTTACCATCAGGTAATGATAAAACTGACCGTGCTGAGATTTTATACTCTGTATTACAACGGCGAAATTGGCATTTTGACTCGCGTATTATTGAACATGTATTAAATGAAGGTCCGCATCGTATCGGAGCAATGTTAGCAGTCATTAGTTATATTCAACCAATGTTTTCTAATTTAGGACGAATTCAAGTACCTAAAGCGATGATACAAGAGGCAATAAAAATTATTGATGAACAAACATTGCTATATGAATTAAAAGATTTAGAATTACCTGATGACTCAGAAAGTTTTTTAGATGACTAAGGAAATCAATTATGACCATGACAGCTTACCTAGCAAAAGCAACTACTGGCGTTTTTTTTATGATGGCAAGCATACCAGTATTGGCTCAAGTGACGCTTAATGTTGGTGAAAATACTATTGTTACGGCAATTAATGGTCAAGAAATTAAACATGGATTATTTAGTGAACCTAAACGTCAATTTACTTTAGAGGCAGGCAAGCACGTTATTACTGCAAAATATACACGTTTATATGACTTACGCAGTGATAATCATGATGTATTACGTTCAAGTAATGTGAGTGTGCCTGTTGAATTAGAAGATAATAAAACTTATCAATTAGAAATGGCAGGACAGCCTGAATATTATGAAGAAGCGAAAGCCTATGCAAAACAGCCAACACTTGCCGTGTTATTAGATGGTAAAACGATTGCCAGCCAACAAGCAACTGACAGTAGCGGAAAAGGTATTTTTACTGGTTTGGGTAATGCGTTAGGTAATGTTTTTGGTGGTGGCTCAAAAGCAGTACAATCTAATCAACAAGCAATACAATCATTAGAAAATAAACCGACACAAACAGTCAATACACCAGTTAGCAATTCAACTAGCACATTAGACCAGTTTATGCAGTTATGGTTACAAGCAACGCCTGCGGAACGTGAAAAAATTCGCCAATGGGTACAACAGTAATCAAAGTTTTAATAGTGTGGTGGTTTATCCATCAGTAAATCAAATGGTTGAATTGGGTTATTTTGTGGCAAAGTAACAACTTTTTGGTATAACAATTGCAACTGACGTTGTTGTTCGCTAAGTTGTTGATTTTGTTTGGCGATGACCTGATTTAACACCTCAATAGTATCATCAACAAATGTTAATTGACTTTGCAAGTCAATGACCATCTGTTCAAGCTGAGCTATTTTTTCTGTCATCGCTTCTAACGTTTCCGTGTTACAATGTAGCGTCTTTATATTATTAGCCTGATGATTGTCAAGTTGATTACATAAAACATCAGGTTTTTCAAAGTTTTGCGAGTTTATCATGGCATTAATTCATTTGCGTAATATTCATTTAGCCTTTGGCGTTGCCCCGATTTTAGATGGGGTTGATTTTAATATTGATAATGGCGAGCGGGTTTGCCTGATTGGTCGCAATGGTGAGGGCAAATCAACTTTATTTAAACTTATCAATGGACAAATCAAAGCCGATAGCGGTGATTTTAGCACAAGTAATCATATAAAAATTGCCATGTTAGAGCAAGACATTCCTGAAACTTCAGGAAAAGTGGCAGATATTGTCATGGCGGGTGCTGGTAATTTGTTGGATTTATTAAAACAATATCAACAAGTGAGTCAGTTATGTGCTGATGGTGATATGAAAGCCTGTGACATCATGGCAAATTTGCAACATCAAATTGATGATGCCGATGGTTGGAATTTATCCAGAGAAGTCAATACATTATTATCAATCATGCAACTTGACGGTGAGGCAGATATTAGTGAATTATCAGGTGGGCGTAAACGCCGAGTTTTATTGGCTCGAGCTTTAATTAGTAAACCTGATGTTTTATTACTTGATGAGCCAACGAACCATTTAGATGTTGAAAGTATTGAATGGTTAGAACAGTTTTTATTAAATCGTCAAGAATTGACTTTGTTATTTATTTCACACGATAGAACATTTATTGATAAAATTGCGACCCGTATTGTTGAGTTAGACCGAGGGCAATTGCGTAGTTTTGATGTGACACAAGGGGTAAAAGGTTATGCCCGCTATCAAGAACTAAAAGAACAACAACTGATTGCCGAAGAAAAAGCCAATGCTAATTTTGATAAAAAACTTGCTGAAGAAGAAGTTTGGATACGGCAAGGCATTAAAGCACGGCGTACCCGTAATGAAGGACGAGTTCGGGCATTAAAGGCATTACGGGCGGAACGAAAAGCACGCCGAGAACAGGTTGGACAAGTGAATATTACCTTAAATGATAGTGAAACTAGCGGAAAATTGGTTTGTAAAGTCAAAAACTTACATCTTGGTTATGACGGTAAAACGTTGGTGAAAGACTTTAGCACAGTCATTATGCGAGGCGACCGTATAGGTATTATTGGGCAAAATGGGGTAGGAAAATCAACATTAATTCATGCGATTTTAGGGCTACCACAGCCTGATATTCAAAAAACGGGTAGTATTAAACTTGGGACAAATTTAGAAATCGCTTTTTTAGACCAGTTACGAGACCAGCTCGACCTTGAGGCAAGTGTTGCTCAAAATGTCGCAGAAGGGTCAGATTATGTTGAAGTGGGTGGAAAAAAGAAACACATTATCGGTTATTTACAAGATTTTTTATTTGCACCAGAGCGAGCTAGAACACCTGTAAAAGCTTTGTCAGGCGGTGAACGTAATCGAGTGTTACTTGCTAAACAATTATTAAAACCTGCCAATATTTTGGTATTAGATGAGCCAACCAATGACCTTGATATGGCAACATTAGAATTATTAGAAGAAGCTATTGCAAATTTTAATGGTACAATTTTATTAATTAGCCATGACCGTCAATTTATGGATAATGTGGTAACATCAACATGGGTTTTTGATACAGACAAACAGGGTAATGGCATTGTTAAAGAATATGTTGGTGGGTATCAAGATTATCTAGAGCAAAAGGCACGAGAAACGACTGATAATCCAAGCGAAAAAGATAAAACAGAAAAAAATAAAGCAGAAAAAACCAACATTCCCACAAAAGCTAACCCATTAAACAAGAAAAAATTAAGTTATAAAGAACAACGAGAATTAGAAAACTTACCCAACGAAATTGCCGAATTAGAAGCAGAACAAAGCCAATTACAAGAAAAACTAGCTGATGGTTCATGGTTTATCAGTAATTTAGCCGAAGCTACCAAAGCAAGCGAACGTTTGACATGTATTGAAGAACTATTATTAGAAAAACTAGAACGTTGGGACGAGTTGGAGAACTTATCATGAAACAATCCAACATAAAACAACCACAATCATTTGACCCCCAGTCTGCTCAGTCCCCAACCTCTTCAGTACATCATGGCTGTAGCTCAGGTAGATGTCATAGTAATAATCGGGCGTTGGCTATTCCAAAAGAAATGCCAACTGTTAGTCAGTTACATAAAACCTTGAAAAATCAAGAAAAGCCCCAAAAAAAACCATTTCAATGGGCATTTTTATTACCAAAATATTGGGGTATTTGGTTGCTTTTTGCATTATTTTTGCCATTAATATATTTACCTTTAAGAATTCAATTTAAGTTAGGTAAATCTTTGGGAAAATTATTTTTTCAAGTGGCAAAACGCCGTCAAAAAGATACATTGGTCAATTTAAAACTGGCTTTTCCTGAATATGATGAACAGCAACGTTACCACATGGCAGAACAAGTATTTATTAATGCAGGTATCGGCTTATTTGAAAGTTTATGTGCATGGTTTCGCCCCGATGTATTCACTCGACAAGTCACTATGTCAGGATTACAACATGTTATCAATGCCCAAAAACAAGGAAAAACGGTGTTATTGCTTGGTGCTCATTATACAATGTTGGATTTGGGTGGGCGATTGGTGTCAATGTTTATTCCTGTAGATATTGTATATCGTCCACAAAATAATCCATTGTTAGAATGGTTTATTTATAATGCGAGAATTCGTATTTTTAATGAACAAATTTCGTATCATGATATGCGACATTTGGCTAAAAATATTAAAAATGGGCATATTATTTGGTATACACCAGACCAAGATTTTGGATTAAAACAAGGTGTCATGGCGGATTTTTTTGGCGTTTCGGCGGCGACATTAACAGCCCAACGGCGACTGGCAAAAATGGGTGATAAACAAAATCCGCCTGCGGTGGTGATGATACATTTTTACCGAGAAACAGGAGTAGATATTGTGAAAGGTAAACGCCCACATTATCATATTCGCTTTACCTCTGTATTGGACAATTATCCTAGTGATAATGAATATACTGATGCCCATCGTGTCAATCATTTACTTGAAACGCTCATTCGGATTGACCCAACGCAATATATGTGGTTTCATCGCCGATATAAAACCCAGCCTGAGGGAATAGATTATTATCAATAATTTTTGTTATACTTAACCAAGATAAATCATCAATTTAGCAATTAAATTTTGAGTTTTCTTATGACTAAAAAACGCATTTTAACGGGTATCACGACAACAGGTATTCCACATCTTGGTAATTATGTTGGAGCAATTCGCCCAGCAATTCAATCAACCAAAAATAATGACGATGATGCCTTTTTCTTTTTGGCGGATTATCATGGCATTATCAAATGTTTTGACCCTGAGCAAATTCATGCTTCAACGAAAGCTATCGCGGCGACATGGCTTGCCTGTGGTCTTGACCCAGAACGTGTCGTTTTTTATCGTCAATCAGATATTATGGAAATTCCCGAATTGGCATGGATATTTAATTGTAACTGTGCCAAAGGGTTAATGAACCGAGCTCATGCCTATAAAGCTCAAGTTGATATTAATCAATCACAGCCCGATACTGACCCAGATTATGGAATTAGCATGGGGTTATTTAGTTATCCTGTACTCATGGCGGCAGATATTTTAATGTTTAATGCCACCCATGTCCCTGTTGGACGTGACCAAATTCAACATATAGAGATGGCACGAGATATCGCAGGTACATTTAACTTTCGTTATTGTGAACAAGATAAACCATTGTTTATATTGCCAGAGGCAATGGTTGATGATAATGTGCCACTTTTAACAGGGCTAGATGGTCGTAAAATGAGCAAAAGTTATGGCAATACTATCCCATTATTTGGGGACAATCCGCAAATTGATGGTGAAAAGGCACTAAAAAAAGCAATTATGCGAATTGTCACAAATTCTCAACTACCAGAAGAACCCAAAGACCCTGATAGCTCAACAATTTTTGAAATTTATAAAGCATTTGCCACCGCTGAAGAACAACAAGTTTTAAAACAGCGTTATTTACAAGGAATTGGCTGGGGTGAAGCAAAAGAAATTTTGTTTGAAAAGATTAATAATGAAATTGCCCCATTTCGCCAACGTTATCAACATTTAATGGCAAATCCAAAAGAACTAGAAGAAATTTTACAAATGGGAGCAGAGAAAGCTCGCCGTGAAAGTCGTAAACGTATGGAAAAGGTAAGAAAAGCCATTGGTATTAAGCCGTTGGCGAAATTAAAAAATAAATAATGATGAAACATGATTTTTTTACTTATTGTCAAAAATTATATAATATAGATAAAGCTTTTGACCAAACACAATCTAATAGATTATTACAATATCGCCATCTTGAGCCACAATCCGCTCAATTTTTGGCGAGTTTGGTCATTGCGACAAAAGCCAATGAAATTTTAGAAATTGGTACATCAACGGGTTATTCTACATTATGGTTTGCTTATGGATTAAGAAATAACCCAACAGCTCAGTTAATATCGATAGATATTGACCATCAACGTATAGAAACAGCACAACAACATTTAGAGAATGTTGGTTTATTATCCATTGTGCAGTTGTATGCAATGGACGCTAAAGATTTCTTGCGTGATAGCCAGATAATGTTCGATATAATTTTTTTAGATGCCGAAAGGCAATTTTATTTAGATTATGTCGATGATTTACATAAGGTTTTAACAATTGGTAGCGTGTTAATTGTGGATAATGTTATTTCACATGCAAATGAAGTTGCAGATTTTTTATCCGTGTTTAAGCAAGATAGCCGTTATTTATGCACAACGTTACCAATTGGAGCGGGATTATTTTTGGCAGTAAAACAGGCTCATTCATAATGGCTAATCTTGCAATTCGTCTATATCAAACACCTGTTTTATCATTGCCTGATGATTTATATATTCCACCAGAGGCATTTGCCATTTGGTTAGAACAATTTGAAGGGCCATTAGATTTTTTATTATATTTGGTAAAAAAAAATAATTTTGACATCACCACTACTGCTATTTTGCCAATTACGGAGCAATATCTAATTTATATCAATGATTTAGATACAGAACATTTTGAATTAGCAGGCGATTATTTATTAATGGCATCAACATTAATTGCGATTAAAAGTGAATTATTACTACCAAACCCAGAGCAACCACATGACGAAAAAACACCAACAAAACAACTTATTGAGCGTTTAGAACAATATGCTCAGATTAAAGCCGTCAGCCAGCGTTTAGATAGTTTAATTCGTCTGGAAAGAGATGTATTTTTAGCCATGGCAAGTTTACCAGACGCTCAAGTCATGGCAAAACATCTACCGCCATATCCTGCCAAACTGTTAATTGATAGTTTAATTAAAATGCAAATCAAACCAAACTATCAAATGCACATGGTGAAAGCAGACATGGTGCCTTTATCTGAACGAATAGCAACCATTAGTCAAATTTTATCCAGTCAAGGTAAAAGTAGTTTTATGGATATTTTGGATAAGTCGCAAGGTCGATTAGGGGTGATTGTAAGTTTTGTGGCAGTGTTAGAACTGGCAAAACAACGATTATTGGAATTTCAATCTATTAGCAACGTTTCTAATCATGCTGAAGGTATATTGAGTTCAGATACAATGATATTAATATGGCGTAATTATGAATAATTTTTCACAGCATCATCAATATCTTAGCCGACAAATTGAGGCAATTTTGCATGCCTCAGAAACACCTGTCACTAATAAACAATTGCGTCAATGGTTGGGCATTTCTGCCAATGATTTGGAAATGGCATTTTTAGCCTTACAACAACGATTATCACATGGAGCATTAATGTTATTTAAAACGGCGAGTGGGTATCGATTACAAATCGCAAATGAATTTAGTCCACTTATTCAGCAAGTTTTCCCACAGCGTCAAGAGCATTTAAGTCAAGCATTATTAGAAACATTAAGTATTATTGCTTATAAACAACCTGTTACTCGTGCGGATATTGAACAAGTGCGAGGCGTTTCGGTATCGAGTAATATTTTGCGACAGTTATTTGATAAAGGTTGGATAGAGGAGCGAGGCTTTAAAGAAACTTTGGGTCGCCCCGCCTTATTACACACCACCCCGATTTTTTTAGATGCGTTTGGATTAACGAGCTTACAAGAGTTGCCAGAGTTACCCTCAATTGATAACTTGGCAACCCAATAATGCTTATTATTAAATTGGTTTGGCTGGATTTCCCCACTGATTTTGAAGTGGTTGGGTATTTGTTGCTAACCAGAAAATTAAAATAAATACACCTATTAGCGGTATGATACTAATAAATATCCACCAACCAGAGCGACCAATGTCGTGTAATCGTCTAACAGTGACGGCTAATGTTGGTAAAAATAATGCCAAACTTGCCAACCCTGTAAATAAATACTCTGTACCAGCCATCGCGTCCATAGTGCTAGTAACAATATAAACAATCAACGTAAATAAATAAAACCACCAATATTCTTTACGTCTTGCCCGACCTTTAAAACTCGTATAATTTTGCAAACATTTTTTTATCCAATCCATTGTATTATAGTTTTGCTCTAATAAAACTTGTGGGGTATTGATAACCATGGGTTGCATTGGAGCTTGATAAGGATTGGCCGTATTAAAATTGTTTGGATTATTAATAAAGTTTTGTCCGCCAAAATTATTTTGATTTTGATACATATTTGGATTATTAAACTGATTTTGTTGTTGATAGGCAAAATCGTTAGGATTACCCATTGGATTTTGTGGCTGATGATTAAAATCGGGTTGATTGTTAAATTGATTTTGCTGTTGATAGGCAAAATCGTTAGGATTACCCATTGGGTTTTGTGGTTGATGATTAAAATCGGGTTGATTGTTAAATTGATTTTGTTGTTGATAGGCAAAATCGTTAGGATTACCCATTGGGTTTTGTGGCTGATGATTAAAATCGGGTTGATTATTAAATTGATTTTGTTGTTGATAGGCAAAATCGTTAGGATTACCCATTGGGTTTTGTGATTGATTATTAAAACTAGATTGATTGTTTAATGAATTTTGTGATTGCGTATTTAATGGGGGTTGCACCTGAACACTGATGAGATTATCTAAAGTATCCACCGTAAATTCAACAATATCACCTTGCGTAGGCATCGTGTTGCTTTGCCATTGACTGGCAAAAAATATGTATTGCTGACCATTCTCGCCAACAATCATACCCTGACTTTCTTGAAAATTAAACTTCAACACTTGACCTTTCATAATTCACCCTTTATTTGCTTTTTCTATATAATATAACTTTATCATAACATGATAGTAACATATCGGCAATCTTTCATTATCATTTATATTATAAATGGTTTAATTTTTTCTTTAAAAAAACTCTATCTTCTAATGAAGTTGCTTTTTATAAAAATAAATAAAATTTTCAAAGATTTGTAAATATATATTTAGTTTTTATTATTATTAAATGAAAATATAGTAAGAAATGACAAGTTAAATTATGAAAATTTTTTGCTATATTGGTCAGCTAGTTTTAATAAATAAGGTATACGATGCTCCCCAAACATTGATAAAATGGCTTGTTTTGCCTCAAGCAGTGGTATATCTATACTAGTGATAAACAATGCTTTTTTGCTATTGCCTCGAAAAATTTGGCAATCAAATGGCGTACCTTGAAAATAACTTTTTGCTACGCCAATAATGGGTATTTTTATAGGTAATGTCTGCCATAGATGTTGCCCAAGTCCTGCACTTTGTTGTTCGCCTAATTTAACATAACCGTCAATAACAATGACATCTATCTTTTCTGACACGTCTGCTAATAATGCCAAAATACAAGGTAATTCTCGCTGATAAAAATTGCCAGATTGATATGAAGCAATATTATCAATTTGTTTTTGATAGATTTTTTTAGGAGTCGAACTTTGCCAGTTATCGAACACTACCCCAATAGCAAGGGCAGTGTTTTCTTGATAGCCTACATCAACAGCCAAAATCATCAGATTGATGGACTAGTGTTTAAATCCACGATGAATAGCAACAATACCACCTGTCATATTATGATAGTCACAATTAACAAATCCTGCTTCTTCCATCATGCTTTTTAAGGTTTGTTGGTCAGGGTGCATACGAATAGATTCAGCTAAATATTGGTAGCTATCACTATCATTTGCAACGATTTTTCCCATGAGTGGTAAGGCAGTAAATGAATAAATATCATAGGCTTTTGATAACGGTTTAAAAATTGGTTTAGAAAATTCTAATACAACTAAACGTCCACCTTTTTTTAAGACACGATACATAGAGCGTAACGCTTTTTCTTTGTCTGTCACATTGCGTAAACCAAAGCTAATCGTTACTAAATCAAAACTTTCATCGGCAAATGGCTCAAGCGTTTCGGCATTGGCAAGAATAAAATCAACATTGTTACAGCCAGCATTTAATAAACGTTCACGTCCAACTTCCAGCATGGCTTGATTAATGTCTGATAATACTACATGACCAGATTTCCCAACAATTTTACTAAACGCTTTAGCTAAATCACCTGTTCCACCTGCAATATCTAATACCTGCTGTCCAGTACGCACACCTGTTAAAGATACGGTATAACGTTTCCAAAGACGATGAATGCCAAAAGACATCAAGTCATTCATTAAGTCATATTTTTTTGCAACAGAATTAAATACTTGGGCAACTTTTTCTTGCTTTTCGGATTTTTTAACAGTTTGATAGCCAAAATGGGTATCTTCATTACCATCAGTTTCTGGCGTGTGCGGATTAGCGATAGCAGATTGATTATCTGAAATATTGTTGGAAATATCTTGTGGTTTGTGTGGTTCGGTCATAAAAAATCCTAAATTGGGTAAAGTTTACATTATCATACTATAAAAGGCTGGTCTTTGCCTGTATGAAGGTTGTCAATAATGGTGATTTCTTTTTGACAAAACGGCTCAATAAATGCACCGATGCTTTTGATTGGCTTCATCGCAGAAAAACCTTCTGCAATAAAATCATATAATGGTTGATAATTATATTTATAAGCCAAAGGTTTTGCTAACACAAATGCTTTTTGTAACATAAACGATTTAATATATTTATCCGTTCGGTAACAAACATCTTTTAAATCAGCCATTTGTTGATAACGTAAAGTTTTTTCATTGACAGCTTGATATGCTGTTATCATCGTTGTTTCATCAACAGTAAGATTATTGACTAACAAATATTGAGCTAAATGTAAATCTAACTTGACGGCAAAAATTGCCGATTGTATGCCTAAAACCCCTGTTTCTAGGGCAGTTTCTGGTGCAAAACGCTGTACTTTTTCTGCTTTTGGCACAATACGTTCAAGTTGCTTTGCAAGTGTTTGAAAATGTTCACCGCCATATAATTGGTCAATTAAAAATCTTGCCATTGCCTGATGATTTGGCTGTTGTAACAATTGGGCATGGGTACGATGAATTCTAGCTCGTTGCCATACTTGTACTTCAGTTAGTTTTTGGGCAAGGGCTGGATTGTGATGGTGCGGTAATTGCCAATAATTATATAAATCTTGTTTTAAATTTGTCAGAGCATTCATAGTAACACAATAAAAAATTACCAAAAAAATTGACGCTACATTAAAGTAATCGCAGATAAAAAACAAGTTAAATCCTGCTAAATTTTAGTAAACATCGTTTTTATTTTAGCGAAATTGCGTAAATTCTGTTACACTGTTACCTATCAGTTTTTAACAGAAATTTGGATATTGTTATGGCAAAATCTCAAAAACCAACAACAACACCCCATTTCAAAATTAACCATTTAGTACAAGATAAAGATGAACTACATTATCAATTAATTAATAATCAACATCTTTTGCGTAAAATGCGTCAAGATTATCAAGCTAAAGGTATTTTAGTGTTAGTAAATGGCATGGAAAATTCAGGTAAAGGGGAAGCAGTGACTCAGCTAAGGGAATGGTTAGACCCTCGCTTATTAAAAGTACATGCAACAATGGGGCAACATCCTAGCCATTATCAACCAATTTGGCAACGTCATAGTAAACAAATGCCTAGACAGGGTGAAATAGCGGTGTATTTTGGTAATTGGTATGCTGATTTATTTCGTTATGTATTTGACAGTGGCGAAACGTTAAATCGACAAAAACTCAATCAAATGCTTGAAGATATTGAAGAATTTGAAACAGATTTGTATCACAATGGCATTATTATTGTGAAATGTTGGTTTCATGTTGATAAAAAAATATTATTAAATCGGCTCAGTGATGATGTGCCAGACCCAGAACAATTGTATTATTTAGATTGGCGGAAAAAATCGCATGTCAAAGCTTTTCAAATGTTAAGTGAACAGCTATTATCTCAACAAAAAAATTGGTATAAAATCAATGGTAATGATGAAAATCAAGCCAATATTACTTTTGCAAATATTGTATTAAACACTTTACAACAGGCAGTTAATCCCGATGCTAGCCATCAAATAATTAGTGACCCAAGTAAAAAACTTACGCCATTTCATCAGCACCCAGTTCCAAAACAGTTACAAGCTTTCGATGATAAAAAAATTAAAAAATCTGACTATAAAGCTGAATTAAAACAAAAACAAGTCATACTATCTCAACTGTTGCGTGAGCGTGGACAACGACATGTTATTTTTGTATTTGAGGGTATGGACGCAGCAGGTAAAGGCGGTGCGATTAAACGAATTATTAAATCGCTTGACCCTCGAGAATACGACATACATTGCATTTCTGCACCATTAGATTATGAAAAACAATATCCTTATTTGTGGCGATTTTGGACACGTTTACCCGAAGACAAAATGGCAAACATGACATTTTTGCTAAAAGCGACTGATAAAAAAGTACAAAAATATCCACATCATAGCAAAATTGCGATTTTTGACCGTAGTTGGTATGGTCGGGTATTGGTTGAGCGTGTTGAAGGTTTTGCAACAGATGCTGAATGGCAACGAGCTTATGATGAAATTAATCGTTTTGAAAAAGATTTAGTACAAAGTGGTGCTATTATTTTAAAGTTTTGGTTAGCAATCAGTAAAGATGAACAATTAAAACGTTTTCAAGTTCGAGAAGAAACGCCTAGTAAAAATTATAAAATCACAGATGAAGATTGGCGAAATCGGGCAAAATGGCAGGAGTATGTTCAATCTGCGTCCGATATGTTGGCTTTAACAAATACGCAAGAATGTTCTTGGCATATTGTTGCGACCAATGATAAATTAACTGCAAGATTACAGGTGTTAGACGATACCATTAACCAGTTAAGTAAATCTTTAAAAAACAGTTAAACTGCTTATTGGGTATTTATGGTTACCTATTTTCAAATGTGGTGCTATCTGTTAAAATTCCGCTGGTTGTGCCGAGCTATGATGAAATAAATAGGTGAATATGAATTCTCGTGATGAACAAAAACGCCAAACTCGACAAGCTTTTTTTCATGCTGTATTGCAAGTTTGCATGACAGGGCGGTCGTTTAGTTCAATTTCATTACGTCAAATCACCCGTGAGGTCGGCGTTGTGCCGACTGCTTTTTATCGACATTTTTCCGATATGAATGCACTAGGGGCGTGTTTGGTCAAAGAAGAATTAGGTACAGCCTTGGCAGAATTGCGAGAGCATTTACAAGTTGGTAAAAAACGTACTTTTGACCGTCAAATTGCAACCAGTATTAAATTATTTTTTAAAGCGATTGATAAACACCCAAGTTATTGGCATTTTATCGTTACGGAACGTTATGGCGGAAATCCACAAGTCCAAGAGGCATTAGGTGAACAAATTCGTTTATTTAATCAAATTTTAGCCGATGATTTAGGATTACAGCCAGCATTTCAGCATTTAACCGATGATATGCGATTACTCATTGCAGATATGGGCGTTAATTTATTTTTTTCATGGGTTTATGACTGGTTAATGCTTAATGGTTTAGTTGTCCAATCATCAACATTGACTAATAATAATGTAGCAAAAGAAAAAATAGATTATTTAGAACATTGTACCCAACAAGCCCAGTTGCTATTTTATGGTGTTAGCAATTGGCGGGAACGTTAATCCCAATTGACTGGCTTAAACGCTAAAAATTGTCGATTAAAGGCACTAACAACCCCTTGTTTTTTTGCAAGCTGGCTGATGAAATAGTGAGTACGATTATCAACTTTCGTGGTAATGAGTACCCGAAAACTTAAACTTTGTACATCAAGTAAATGATTGACAGCTTGTTGCTCATTGCTAGGGACTTGGGAAAATTGGGGTAACTTCCAAAACGCTTCTACGCTTTCTATTGCCATACTGGTATGACGAGCAGTTGCCCAGTTAGCTAAATCCATTGCTTTGCCATCGGCTAACGCCATCAATAATTCAGGACTGGCAGTATTGATGTTCATTGGTAAAAAAAACGGTACGGCGGTTACAAATGGACGTAATTTTGCTAATTTTTCATTATCCATGCCTCGAACATAGGCAAGTTCATCAATGGTTAAAAATGGTTGATTAGCAATGGGCATGGGGGTTGTTTGGTTAGCACTTTGGTAAAAATCGGCTTCTGCACCACCTTCAGCGATGGACTCGCTATCTGGGTCTTGCCAGTCTAGTATCGCATTAGCGATTTCAGGTTCAATATCTTGAGAAATTAATAAACGTTTAAAATATGTCAATGCCTGTTCATCAACCTTGCCATTATAATATAAATTATTGATATTAAAAAATTTTGCATTATCTTGAATACTGACTTCAACGACACCTTGACGAACAGGATATGGGGGTAACGGTTTTGCCCAAATATCTTGCAAACTATCAGTCTGGGTAATTTTAGCATCTTCTTGAATAATTTGACTGGCAAAAATCTCCCCTGCAATGGCATATTCTCGTAATTGGTCTTGATTTTTTGTGAGGACAAATTGACGTAACATCACTCGCTGGCTGGCAAGCATACTTCCTGCAACCACAGTAATGGATACCACTAACAACAAAATCGTTAATAATGCTACGCCTTTTTGTGAATGTTGCATATTAATTGGCTCCTTGATTTGGCGTTTGATTGTTTTGGTTATTATTGTTGTTATTGGTTGGTTTAGTTGTATTTTGTGCAACTTTGGTTGGGGGTTGTGGCGGGATAGTAAATCGCCAAATGATGGGTTGCTGATGATAGTTAAATTGTAAGGTGACGGCTTTAGGTAGTTGTTGATAATTTGCTAAATCATAACTGGGTTGTTTATTAGAGTTTTGGACATTGTTTTGAGCTGATTGAGCGTTCTCTTCCTGATTTTTTTGGTTTTCTTCTTGAATTTTTCTTAAAGTTTCATTGTCAGGAAAACGATTGACGGTTTCTGGGGTAAGTGCTGACCACTGAGCATTGTCAATATTGGTTAATAGCACCGTTGAAACAGGGATTTCTTGTTGATTGGGTTGTAATTGATAATAACGATTTTTAATCAGTTTACCATCAATAATTTGATATTCTATTTTTGCCAGTACAGGTGAAACGTTTAATCGTGGGTCAGGATTAGCAAAACGTATAAATTTAACATGTTGCTGATTTAGGGTAAATGTTGGCTCGGGTGGATTTTGTTGCAGATTAGCTTTGCTAAGATTGGTTGGCATTACGACATAATTGACAGTTTGGGCAAAATCTTGTGATAGTTGCAAATAGGCATATTGAAGCTCGCTAAGTTGGTCAATTTGCAATTTGGCACGGTCACGGCTTTTCGTAAGACTATCCATCACTTGCCAACCAGCCGTTGCTAACATTGCAAAAATTGCCAATGCTAACATCAACTCAAGCAATGTAAATCCATGTGAATGGCGATAGGTCATGGCTGAGTTTCCGCTGGTTTACTAAGCATGGCTTCTAAATCGACAACGTTATTTTGTATCACACCATGTTGATTGATAGGAGCGACTGCAATACTAATTTGTTTAATTGTATCAACCATTGTATTTTGTGGGGTAATCGTGACTTGCCATTGTTGTCCTTGTTCATTCACTTGTCGTGTCATTGGAGATGTTAGCCAAACTTGATTAACTCTTAAATCAACTAAGGTATTTTCTGCGACAAAATGGGCAAGCGTACGGGTTTTAATATTTTGTACTGACAGTAAATAGCTTCGGCTAGCTTGACTGGCAGAAATGGCAACTACCGCTAAAATCGCTAATGCAACCATCACTTCTAATAAAGTGAATCCTTGATAATATTTTGATTTTATTAAATTTTTTGCATTCATTTTGCCACTTCCACCGCTCCTGACATATTAATAATTAAGGGATTAGCAACAGGATAAACATGACCTTCTGCTATATTTTTTTTATTAACTTGGATTTGTACAGGTGTTGCTTCACCCGTGCCAAACCAAATGACAGGGGGAGACTGCTGATTAGTAAACCATGCTGGCAAATTTTGTTGATTTACAAGTGATGCTGGATTATCTAATGCAGTAATGCTGATTTCAATGCCATGTGGAATGTCTAATGCAGGCATTTGATTATCAATTTTCCAAGTAGCTTGTTGTTGTGCAGTTTGCCCAATATTCACCGATAATTCCATTTTATTTTTACTGTTTTCTTGTTGAAGCGTTTGCTGATGAACATAAGCATTATCCAGTTTTACAGTGACAATTTGATAACCGTCATTGTTTTTCTTTAAAAAAATACCGTAAGGTTGCATTTGTTCGGCAGAAAGCAAACGAATATAGCGTAAATTACTTTGTAAATGTTCATAAAAAGCCATATTTTTTCGACTGTCGCTACTACCCACGGATAAAGTCATCATTCCTGCAAAAATTGTTAAAATCACCACAACCACCATGATTTCAACTAAGCTAAAGCCTTGCTGAGACTGGTTTATTAAAAGTTGATTTTTCATAAAATTAATGCTGTATTATCGGATATTGTTTGGGTAAATCTAAAATCTGTTGAACTAAAGCAATGCGTAACGTATCTCGTCGCCCCAAATAACGTTGATAAAAACTCGAATTTAGCAAACCTGCACCACCTTGTCCAATTGCCCAAATTGTCGATAAATAATCTCGAGGTGATAAACTACTATTTTGAGATTGCAAATATTCAGTTGTTACCATTACTAAACATTTCATACGTTTTCGGCGAATGTGATACAGTTGAGAAAAAAGCTTATTTAGACCAATTGCAGAGCTGGCAAGACGTTCTTCAATCTGATTAAGCAACATGGTTTTTTGTGGATTTAACAGCTGATACAACACCATACGAGCTACCCCTGCAGAAGCACTATCATTGATAAGATTAAGTTGTAACAGTCGTTCTTCATGACGGATAATAATACGCAAAAAAAGTTCATCTTTACTGGTAAAATGCTTATATAATGTGCCTTTGGCGAGGTCAAGCTGGTCAGCCAAACTATCCAATGTAATATTTCCTTCGCCTGATTCTAACAATAATTGTTCAGCAATCGATAAAATACTTTCTTCTCGTTCTTTAAATAGTTGCTGACGGCTCATGTGCCACTCCACTGATATTTAACCCTGTTATCATACATGACTGGTGAGTCATTTTCCAACAAGTTTTATTATAAAATGCAGAAATTGGGTTTTAAGATGCAAGCGTTTGTTGATTTATGATAATGGTAGTTATTGATATTTTGTCAATTGGTGATTAATTTAGCTGAAAATTATTCTATCAATCCGTTAGTAACTGATGATTTACTAGATTTAGTTTAGGTATAGATAAGTAAAATTTATCCACTATATATTTTTAATAAAACTAAACAAATTATGTGTTTATTTATGATTGGTTTGATTAGTTTTGAGTGCTTTAAACTAAATTTATTTTTATAATATCATGTAAATGACGTTCACTAAATATCTTTTTAATATCAAGTTTTACCGTTACTTCAGTAGTAATAATAAAAATCTAACCCATCACAAACACACGACCAGCCTAGTGGAAAACATTTGGCAATCTTTTCGCCATAAACCCATTTTCTAGGATTTGATAAACTTTAAACGTTTAATTTTAAACTTTAATCGATTAAACTTTAAACGTTAAGCGTTTATTTTTTAACTTTCATCATCAACAGAAACTTTCTGTTTAGACTCATGCAAAAAATAAAGATTTTTAATATTTTTCGGTCGCTATTTGTAATGAAAAACTTAAACTCTTTTTCGAGTATATCAGGATATATTAAGCAATTTTAAATTTCAATTTTTGTAATTGCATTGATTTCACTTAACACATAATCCACTTCATCTAAAAAACTTTGAACCATAACTTGATAATTCTCAACAGCTTCCTGAGCATTCACCGACTTATCAAAGGATAATAACATAATTTCTTTGGTTAAACGTACCGTATCAATCGATGATTTTATTCGTGCATCAATTTGAGTTTGAGTTAATTCAACACCTGCATTTGCTAACGTTTTAATCGTTTCCTCTTGAGCTTTTTCAATTTCTTGATTTGCTTTTAACTGTTTGTTTTTTGCCACATTTAATTGCTGTTGCATGGTTGAAGCAATATGAATTAAATAATTTTCATATAAATGTTTTAATTCTATCGCTTCTCGTACACTCATTTGTTTATCATGAATGGTGACCATCGTTTGCAAATTGGATTGCTCAACAGCCAATTTTAATCGAATGATTTCTTTAGCAATATCTGCATTTGCCTGAGCATTGGCAATGAGTTTTTGTTGTAAAAAATGATATTCTTCACTGTCTTTTTTAATTGTATTGATGGTTGCAATATATTCATCATTGCTAGATTTTTGTAATTTATCTTTTAGTACCTTTATGCGAGATAAAGCACGAGTTAAGGTATAAGTCGCCATATTTATTCCTATCATTTAAATATAAAATTAATCATATTCACATTTATTTTTCATAATTAAAATAAACTTCATGAATAAATGCAAAATTTTCTTTTACGGTTTGATTGACTTTAACAGTCATCGATTTTAGAGCTGGATTATTTTCTTCACTATTCCACGCAAGAAAACTATCTACATTAAAACCTTGATTGACTAAATTTTTAATTACTTGAAATAAAAATTGAGCATTATCAAAATTTTCGTTTAATTCTTCGCACCAATCTTGATAAGGTACAAATTCAAAATTAAATGCTTCTGCCATATCAAATCCAAATATTCGTAAATAACAGCTACAGCAATTTGGATACATAGTCGCTATTCTGTATTGATAAGGATATTTTAAATTTTGGCAAACATTATCCTGCTCCATTTTTTCAAAATAAATATTCGGTTGATTTAATCGGCCTAAATCATCAGGATAATTGGTGCTAATGATGAGTTCATAACACATTGTATTACTCCAAAAGGGTTACATAGATAACCCTTTTTAGCCTTTTACACAAACAATCTGTTTTAAAGTATAAACCACTTCTACTAAATCGCTTTGTGCTTTCATCACATCATCAATATTTTTATATGCGGACGGAATTTCATCAATCACGCCTGCATCTTTACGACATTCTACGCCTTCGGTTTGGGCAATTTGGTCAGCCACAGTAAAACGTTTTTGGGCTTCGGTTCGGCTCATCACTCGCCCTGCTCCATGCGAACATGAACAAAATGATTGATGATTACCTTTACCACGCACAATAAACGATTTAGCCCCCATTGAACCGGGAATAATTCCGTATTCACCAAGTCTTGCCCGTACAGCCCCTTTACGAGTAACGAACACTTCTTCGCCAAAATGTTCTTCTTTGGCAATATAGTTATGATGACAGTTCACCGCTTCAAGGCGAGCATCAAACGGTTTTGGAATAATGGTCGCAAGGGCTTTAATCGCTGATTGCATCATCATTTCCCGATTTTTCATAGCAAAACGTTGAGCCCAACCCACCGCAAAACAATAATCATCAAAATATTCTGAACCTTCCACCAAATAGGCTAAATCTTTATTTGGTAAGTTGATGAAATATTTTTCCATGTCTTTTTTGGCTAATTCAATAAAAAAACGTCCTATCGCATTGCCCACACCACGAGACCCTGAATGTAACATTATCCAAACTTGGTCATATTCATCTAGACAGATTTCTACAAAATGATTACCTGTTCCCAAAGTTCCTAAATGTTTATGGTTATTGGTTTTGGCAAGTTTAGGGTATTTGGCACAAATTAAATCAAAATCCGCTTTTAACTCTGCCCAAGCCGTATCGATATGTTCAGGTGGATTTTCCCAAGAACCCTTATCACGGCGACCAGCAGTCAAACCATGTGGAATTAAGCGTTCCAACTCAGTACGCAATGCGTGTAAATTATCAGGTAAATCGCTTGCGGTTAGGCTTGTACGAGTTGCCATCATTCCACAACCAATATCCACACCAACTGCCGCTGGAATAATCGCCCCTTTAGTAGGAATAACACTGCCAATGGTCGCTCCAAGCCCATAATGCACATCGGGCATTACGGCAACCCATTTATAAATAAAAGGCATTTTTGCGGTTTGTAATAATTGACGTTGTGATTTTTCATCGACCATTACGCCTTTTGTCCACATTTTTACAGGCATTCCCTCATCTTGCATCACTTGATAAGGCAAATCATTTTCAAGCTGTTTTGCTAAAGAGGCTTGAATTTGTGCCATTTTTTCCGCTTTGGCTTGGTTGGCTAATTCAGTCACGATATCTGTCATGGCGTTATCCTTTGTTTCATTGTATTTTAGTTATTTCACAAAGTATGCCAATTTTAATTAAATAAGTTTAAGCTATTGATATTTATTAAATTTTTTATTGTTTTTGTTATCGATTTGTTTGCTGTGCTTAGTAGATTTTTAGATATAAATCTATTTATATAGAACAAAAACTATAATTATCGGATAAAATTATAATTTGTAGCTTTAGGTTTACTATGATTAAAGTCGATAAAGTAATAAAACGAGTTATCTTGTTCATCAAGATAGCCATTTTGATTACTGTCGGTTTGCGTTACAAAATAGTAACGAGCCAGTTCTGGCAACCAATCGTGTTTTGTCACAAATTGATTATCAGGGTGCAATTTAATTAAATCTTTACCCAAATCATCACTTAAATATAATGACAGTTGCTGATGAGTTTTTTTGTCATTATTAATTTGAGGTTTTTCTTCGACATGATAAATAAAATGGGAAAATGTTTGTCTAACTGATACAGATTTAGTGATAATTTCATCTGTCATGTTATCTACATTTTTTTGTACATTGATATTTTCTTTGGCAACAAATGGATAAAAAATTCTTTTAATCAAAAAGTTATCATGGGTATGATATATTATACTTAATTATACGAGAATTGTATTTATTTCTCGTCATATTCCCTAAAAATCTCGTTATATGAAAATTTTCTACCTTATTTTAGCCCAGTAATAGAAAGGCTTTCAGTCATTTTCTTTAAAAAGCTTTAAAAATATAAAAAAGATTTTTTTGTTAAAATTCTTAAAAAAAACAAAAGAAAAACCGCCAAAAATGACGGTTTTTTAAAAATTAATTTAAATAAAAAAGATATATAGTGTTTATCATCTTATATATTGCAT
>JBHAEG010000040.1:0-17491 GCA_041855445.1 Moraxellaceae bacterium | reverse complement strand
TTTGTGTTTAATTGGGCATTGGCATTACAAAATAGATATTACAAAATCTTTGGCAAGTCATTATCTCGTACTCAAATACAAAACCAGTTGGTTAAGAAAAAGAAAACGGCTAAATTTGCATGGCTAAACGAAGTCAATAGCCAATCGCTACTGAATGCCTTATTGAATGTACATACTGCTTTCACTAACTTTTTCAAAGGACGTGCCAAGTTTCCACGTTTCAAATCTAAAAAAATCCTAGGGCGTAGCTACCAATGTCCCCAACATTGCACCGTAAACTTTGAACAAGGCATGATTAATTTGCCTAAAATTAAGGGCATTAAAACCGTATTTAGTCGTAAATTTGTTGGCAATATCAAAACGGTTACGATTAGTAAAACTGCTACAAACAAATATTATGCAAGCATATTAGTTGAAAATACTGATATACTGCCAACACCAACCATTATAGACCCAAGTTTGACTGTGGGTATTGATTTAGGTATCAGTCATTTACTAAACCTGTCAGATGGTAGAAAGTTTGATAATCCAAAACATTTAGCCCAAGCCAGTAAACAACTGGCGGTGCAACAAAAAATCTTTGCACGAAAACAAAAACAAAGCAAAAATTATCAAAGACAAAAATTAGCTGTTGCTCGTATTCATGAACGAGTAAGAAATAGTCGGTTAGACTTACACCACAAAATCACACATAGTCTTATCTGTGAAAACCAAACGACAAGCTATGCACTTGAAGATTTAGCGGTGAAAAACATGGTAAAAAACCGAAAACTTGCCAAAGTAATTCATGATGTGGGTTGGGGACAATTTGTTACCCTGCTTACTTACAAGGCAAAGTGGTATGGTAAAAACATTCTAAAAGTAAATCGGTTCTTTGCCAGTAGTAAAATTTGTTCGCATTGTCATCACAAACTAGATAATTTGCCATTATCTGTGAGAAGTTGGACGTGTCCTAGCTGTCAAACTCACCATGACCGTGATATCAATGCAAGCAATAATATACGCCAACAGGCGTTAGCTGATGTAGCAGGGCTTGCTATTGCATAAAGAGTTCCCCTAGTATGATACTTATCAGCGTAAGTGTACTAGCGAAAGATAGCAACTTAGGTTGTTATGGGTCGCAAAGATTCCCTCACCATAACCGCTAGGTTTGGTGGTGGGAGTATGTCAATATCTGAATTTATGCTACAATTTCGCCGTTAAATTGGGGGCATGAGAAGGTAACTAAATTATGTTGGAACTGTTGTTGTTAGCAGTGGCATTGTCAATGGATGCTTTTGCGGTATCGATTGGACTGGGAGCAAAACATCAACAGTTAAGTAAAAAATTGGCGATACTGGCGGGATTGTACTTTGGTATTTTTCAGGGATTGATGCCTTTAATTGGTTATTTGGGTGGTCGGTCGATTTTTGGTTTTGTGGCAAATATTGCTCCATATATTGCTTGTGCAATTTTATTTGCTCTTGGTGCAAAGATGCTTTATGAGGCATGGCAATCTGATGATGACCTTGATGAAAATAATGAAAATATTACTCATAAAACAATGACAACATTGGCAGTTGCAACGAGCATTGATGCAATTGTGGCAGGTTTTACTTTAAATTTGATGTCAGTCGATGCGTTTTTTGCTTGTATGGTGATTGCTTTAGTAACGGCGATTTTTAGTTTTATTGGGGTATTTTTAGGTAAGCAATCAGGAACTTGGTTAGAAAGTAAAGCGGAAATTTTTGGCGGATTGGTATTGATTGGGATTGGGATTAAAATGATTATTATTTAAATTGATATATCCCTACTCTGAGAACTAAGATTTATAATCAGTCAATACCCTATCATATCTGACAGGGTATTTACTTAGTTTAATAGGAGATTTTAATATAGCTCAATCAGTAATGATTAATGACCGAACTGATTAGACGTATTTTTTGCCCCACCAGCTTTTAACGCATTATCACCCGAGAAAATTTCTTTGTGGTCATCGCCAATATCTGAACCCGCCATTGCTTGATGTTTCACACAGGCTACACCTTCACGGATTTCCTTACGTTGTACACCTTCAACATACGCTAACATACCTTTATCACCAAAGTAACCTTTTGATAATTCGTGCATATGTAATGCGGTCGTGTGATAAGTTGGTAGCGTAATCAAATGATGGAACACACACGCATCACGTGAGGCATCACGTTGAAAGTTACGGGCAACTTCGTCTGCTTCTTGGTCTAGTTCTGTACCGTCATATTCAGCTGACATTAAGTTATTTTTATCATAAGCAGAAACATCTTTGCCTTCAGCTTCCCATTTTGCAATGACTTGTTTACGGAAATTTAAAGTCCAGTTAAACGATGGACTATTGTTATAAACAAGTTTTGCATTTGGTACTTGTTCAACAATGCGGTCGGTCATTGATTTAATATGGGCTACATCTGGCGTTGGTGTTTCAATCCATAATAAATCCGCTCCATTTTGTAATGCGGTCACGCAGTCAAGTACAACTCGGTCAATATTTGTACCTTCACGGAATTGATATAAACCGTTTGGTAAACGTACTGGGCGAACTAATTTGCCTTCTCGTTTTAATAACACATCATATTCTTTAGCATCATTAATATCTACTTCTTCATATTCTAAAAAGTCAAGATATTGTGATGCCAAGTCGCCAGCTTCTTGGGAAACAGGCAATTTTTGTGTTAATGAAGCCCCTTCTGAGTCAGTACGAGCAACAATCACGCCATCATCAACGCCAAGCTCTAAAAACGCATAACGAATAGCGTTCAATTTTGCGATAAAATCTTCGTGTGGAACAGTCACTTTACCATCTTGGTGTCCGCATTGTTTTGCGTCTGATACTTGGTTTTCCACTTGAATGGCACAAGCACCTGCTTCAATCATTTTTTTGGTTAATAAGTAAGTTGCTTCTTCATTACCAAAGCCTGCATCAATATCAGCAATAATTGGCACAACGTGTGATTCAAAATTATTAATTTTATCAAGAATTGGCTGAGTGTCTTCGCCTGCTTCTTGAGCTTTTTTCAATTCACGAAAATAGTCGTTTAAAACTTTTTCATCAGCTTGGCGTAAGAATGTGTAAATTTCTTCAATTAATTTTGGCACGGCAGTTTTTTCGTGCATAGATTGGTCAGGTAATGGTCCAAACTCAGAGCGTAATGCTGCAACCATCCAGCCTGATAAATAGATATATTTACGTTGATTTGTACCAAAATATTTTTTTACAGCGTACATTGTTTGTTGAGCGACAAAACCATGCCATGCCCCTAAAGATTGGGTATATTTACTTTTGTCTGCGTCATATTCTGCCATATCACGACGCATAATACCTGCAGTATATTTTGCAATATCTAAACCAGTTTTAAAGCGATTTTGTACAATTAAACGACCAGCATCATTTTCGCTAATATTTTGCCAATTACCATATTTTTCTTTTAATGCTTTAATATGCTCAATCGCCGAAATGTAATTTGACATTGTCTGCTCCTTTTCCTTAGACTTATCAATTGTTACAATTTTCTTTGGTATAAAAATATCTTAATTTTAATAAAAGCATGATATTTCTATACGTTATGGTTAATATTTTGCTAAAATAACAGTCATCAATCTTGGGCAGGGTTGATAATAAAGTTACTTTGCAAAGTGAACTGTTATCACTATAACGTTTTAGCAATAATTTAGCTAATTTATGATAATTATCTTTGGTATTTACTTATGAAATATTTCTTTAAAATCATTGGTTTAAGTAGATGTTAACAAAGGTTTGATTAGGAAAAAAGAGATGAATTTACAGCGAGTTGACCTCAATCTTCTGGTGCATTTAGATGTATTGTTGCGTGAGAAAAATGTTACCCGTGCATCTGAGCAACTTGGTATTACCCAGCCTGCCATGAGTAATATTTTACGGCGTTTACGCAAATTGTTTAATGACCCGTTATTAATTCGTTCTTCAGAAGGTATGACACCAACTGAGCGGGCGTTAGAACTTCAGCCCCGTATTCGTGAGTTGTTATCAGATTTGACCCAGTTATTAGAGCCACGAACTGAGTTTCGCCCTTATACCAGTAATCGAGTTTTTAGGATTATGACATCAGATTATGCTGAAGCTACGCTTGTGCCTAGATTGGTCAAGGCGTTACGTTCTGAAGCTCCTAATGTTATTTTGGATTTTTTAACGCCTTCTGATGTTTCTTATCGTGATATGGAACAGGGACGAGTTGATTTAGCTATTAATCGCTTTAATGAAATTCCACAAAGTTTTCATCAGGTGTTAGTCTGGCGTGATACTTTTAGTTGTTTGTTGTCAGCAAATAGTCCATATGTTCAACGTTTTAATTTAAAAAATTATCTAAAAGCTCAACATATTTGGGTATCAAAAACTGGTATGGGGGTAGGTTTTGGCGTAAATCCTGAAAAATCTGGTGGTTTAGGCTCTATTGACCAAGCGTTACACCGTTTGGGACAAAAACGTCAAATTAGTGTGTTTACACGTCATTATCAAATGCCTGCAATGTTAGTGGCAAATCGAGATTTAATCGCAACTTTACCTACTCGAGTAGCTCGTATGCAGGCATCTAATGATAAAATTGTGATTAAAGAGCCACCTTTTTTTATTCCTGAATTTGAATTAACTATGGCATGGTCGCCACTGTTACAACATCACCCTGCCCATCGCTGGTTACGTCAGTTAATTTTACATGTTGCCCGTCAGGTGATTGCAGAAGAGCAACAAATTACGCCTCAACAAGAAGCGATTTTTGATGGTTCACTTTATACACAGCCTTTGTCGCTTGATGAAATTGACCCAGACCGTCAGTAATCGTTTAATCAAATTAGAAAAGCTGGGATATCCCAGCTTTTTTTATTTGGCAGGAATGGTTCCCATTCTTTCACTAATGGATTGACCACCTTCACCTAATAACACGCCATAGTTTACTGTATTTTCCATGACTGCTTTAACATAGTGACGAGTTTCTGGAAATGGAATACTTTCGACATATTGGTCGGCTGGTAGCGTGCCATAAGTTGGTTGCCATGCTGTTGCTCGATTTGGACCTGCGTTATAGCCTGCAGTGGTCATGGTCATTTGTCCACCAAATTTATTTAATACGTCTGACATATAAAATGTACCATAACGAATATTTGTATCACCTGTTGTCACCAGTTTAGCATCATAGGGTTCTCCCAGTTTACGAGCCACATATTTGGCAGTGTCTGGCATGATTTGCATTAAGCCACCTGCCCCAACGTGTGATTTTGCTCCAACATTAAAACGGCTTTCTTGGCGAGTGATACCATACGCCCATGCTGGAGAAATGCCTGCCTGCCTGCTATATTGCACCACACTATTTTTAAAAGGCATTGGATAAGCAGTTGCTGAATTGGCAATTTCTGGACTACTTTCAAACGCATAAATACTTCTATCATACCAGCCAATATCATGGGCTTGTTGAGCTGCTGCCACAATCACGCCTTTATCGCCTTTATCTCTGGCTTTTTTCACTGCCCAATTCCACTCACGATTTGTATATGCTGGATTAGCACTCAAACCATATAACACAAATGCCCGTCTAAAATTTTCATCTTGATTAAGGCGTTGATAATCGTCATTGCTAATAGGCGGATTACTAGGTAACTGCGTTAGACGTTGCCCGATTTGGTCCTTAGCAAGTAATCCGTAATAATCATTTTTTTCTGCCAATTTTACAAAAATTTGTCTAGCTTGTTTTTTTTGTGAATTATCGCCTGAATTTTGATATGCTTTTGCTAACCAATATTGCCAAATCCGTTCACTTTGGGTGTTATGGTCCATTGCTCCAATGGCGGTAATCACATCTTGCCAGCGACCAAATCGAATACCTGCTTGGGCATAATCTTCTGCCTCTTCAAAATTAAATGGTTCTCCCACGCTTTTTTGTAACCAGTCCACCGCTTCAATACTAAAACCTTGGTCAGTATTGACGTTCATACGAGCTACCCCCAAGGTACGATACGCATAACGGCGAGTTTTTTCATCAAAAAATGGCTCACTACGAAGATTATCTTGATTTAAATCATAGTTAAACTGCATACCCGCTTCGCCGACTGATTTTTTTGCTAACCGAGCAAGAGCATATAAATATAAATAACGATTACTTGCCGTTGGTTGTAACGCATTAAAACTTGCTAAAAAATTATTAGGATTAGCACTAATCATAGATAACTGAGCTTGGTCAAGATAAACGCCTAATTGCCCTGATAGTTGAATAATATCTTGACTTCTATCTACTCGTAACATACGGTATAAGCGTTGTTCTCGGTCATCAGTAGAAATCAATGGATTTTTATTCATATCAGACGCAAGTTTTAAACAAAGTTCTGGCTGTTTACCAAAAGTATTTAACCAAACATTCGGCTTTTCAATAAATGCCCGCATTGCATCGCCTGTATTATTAAATCCCAAAGCAATTGCACAAGCTTCGCTGGCATCAGCATTAGTAATCAGATGGGCAATTTGGCGAACAGTGGCATAGTCATTAGTACGGGCTTTGGCTTCAGCATAATCGGCAACGAGTTTTTCTGCTATTGCCGAGCCTTCATAACGTTTGACAAAATCAATAATCGCTTGTGGAGTTTGTGTACTAAGATTTTGATTAAGTCGCCAATATTCAGGATACATTTCTAGCGAGCTACCTTCCATTTTTTCTTGATAATCATACATTTTACCAATGTTACCACGACTTGCATCACGTTCTGCCTGATTAAAATAGCTATCCGCCTGCGTTGGCGTACCTATTGGATAAGGATTGCCACAAGCGGACTGAGTAAACAATGTAATGCAAGAAAACGCCAAAAAAGACGTTTTAAATTTAATACCTTTTTTCATCAAATAGCCTTTATTTTTTCAAAAAAATAAAAATCATCATATCATAGAATATGATTATTTCTGCACAATTAACATTATGATAAAGTTTAGTTATTTTTTACCGCAATAAAAAACGGATAATCTGTCATAATCTGCGGTTTAGCTTAATCAATTTTGTTCGTAAATGCCAGAATTGATTGTAAAAAACGATTTATTCAATTCACCACACATTAAAATAAAATTTTGCTATAATATTTAGTTTAATTTTGCCAAGCAACATTAATATACTAAATTCATTTATATCATAGGTACATTGCATGACCGTCACTGTTTTTGACCCAAAAACTATCAACCAAAGCAAGCCAACCATTATCGACACGACTACGATAAGTCCACAAGCAAAAAAAGTTTTTATCGCAACGCAAGGCTGTCAAATGAATGTATATGATTCAGAAAAAATGGCTGATGTGTTAGGTAATTCACATGGCATGGTATTGACGGATAATCCAGAAGATGCTGATGTATTAATCATGAATACCTGTTCTATTCGTGAAAAAGCCCAAGAGAAAGTTTTTTCTGAATTGGGGCGGTGGCGAAAACTTAAAGAAAAAAATCCAAATGTAGTCATTGGCGTTGGTGGCTGTGTGGCATCACAAGAAGGCGACAATATTCAAGCCCGTGCCCCATATGTAGATATGGTATTTGGCCCACAAACACTACATCGTTTACCTGAACTGTATGAACAATCTACCAAGCAAGCAAATGTCAAACCAAAAAATCGAATTGGGGTAGTTGATGTTTCTTTCCCTAGCATTGAAAAATTTGATTTTTTACCTGAACCTAAAGTTGAAGGCTATCGAGCATTTGTGTCAATTATGGAAGGTTGTTCAAAATATTGCTCATTTTGTGTCGTACCGTACACACGAGGCGAGGAAATCTCACGCCCACTAGATGATGTCTTAGCAGAAATTGATACACTTGCTTCACAAGGTGTGCGAGAAGTAACATTACTTGGACAAAACGTCAATGGCTATCGTGGTGAAAAATATGATGGCACAATCTGTCGTTTTAGTGAATTATTACACTATGTATCGCATATTGATGGTATTGAACGTATTCGTTACACCACCAGTCACCCGCTTGAATTCACCGATGATATTATTGAAGCCTATGCTAAACTGCCAAAGTTAGTCTCTCATTTACATTTACCTGTACAAAGTGGCTCAAATCGTATTTTATCAGCCATGAAACGTAACCACACCATTGATATTTATATTGAACAAATCCGAAAACTGCGTGAAGTCCGCCCTGATATACACTTATCAAGTGACTTTATCATCGGCTTTCCAAATGAAACCGATGAAGACTATCAACAAACTTTACAACTTGCCAAAGATTTAGATTTTGACCATTCCTATAGCTTTATCTATTCAAAACGACCTGGTACCCCTGCTTCAGAATTACCTGACAACGTAGACATGGCAACTAAAAAAGCTCGTTTAGCAGAATTTCAAGAAGTTATCAAAGCATCAACATGGCAAAAAACCCAAAATATGCTGGGAAAAACTGTACGCGTGCTAGTTGAAGAACATGCCGACCGTAATCCAGAATTTTTATTAGGCACAGCGGACAACACACGCTCTGTGATGTTTAAAGGCGATAATCAACTTATTGGAAAATTTGTTAGCGTGACCATCACAAAAGCGTTAAGTCCGCATTTGGTTGAAGGTGAATTGCTGATGGCTTTGGAATAACCGCAAATGACTAAGACAATATAAAACGTCTTGTTGATTGATTTGAATTTTTTTAGGGATATTAAATAACTGTTGGAAGTTTGGCGAAATTTGTTCAAATAAATCAGGCATATATATTTTTTGTTTCTTAGCAAGCATATCAATATGCCACAATCGCCATGCCTCCCAATAATCTAACCGAGATAATGCAGATGATGTTTCATACGCCCCATACTCTTTTGATGTCATTAATGAATTTTCTCGATGACTGGCAAATGTTAAAGGTTTTTTTATTCTATAAATTCTTTGCTGACCAAATATTGTCACTAAACGATTAAAAAACTCGCTATCCGCCCCTGTCCTCACCAAATGCCACAATCCAACTTTTGTTTTTATTTCTTGTAATCGAAACATTGGCGAAGCAGGGTTATGCCTCAGATACGGATAAATTTTCCTTGCATAATAATTACCCTCTTTATCTATTCTAACCCAATAAGAAGTTGAAGCAATGATATTTTTATCTTGAATGAGCGGTAATACTTGTAACTCAATTTTTTGTGGGTGAGCATAATCATCAGCATCTTGACAAGTTAAAAAATCACCTGTGGCATACATGACCCCAATACTTTTAGCCGAAAAAGTGCCAATATTTTTTGGCAATTCAATTAATAATATTCGATTAGTTGTTTTCATGATTGTTTTAATAATAGTGACAGTATCGTCCGAGCTATTATCATCAACTACAATAATTTGTAAATTTCGCCAAGTCTGTTGTAAGAGGCTTGTTAGGCTAGCTTGAATAGTTTGACTGGCGTTATAAGTTGTCATAATTATTGTAACTTTATGATTTTTATCATAAATTTCATTTTTATAAAGCGGATAATATGCCAAATTTGTTGGCACAAAACCCTCAGCAAAATTTTTTAATGATAATGTTTGTAAATTAAAAGATTTTAAGATAATATTTAAATTATTTATTTTATCTATATTTGTTTTTAATTGTAAATTACTAATTAGACATTGTCTATTAGTAAAATCTACAATATTAACTATTTTGTTTTTCTTAACTTCATAATACTGTTGTTCAAAATCAGTTAAATTTTTTCTCGCTAAAATCGCTAAATACAGCCCTAAAAAATATTCTTGCTCTAATAAATTATCAAATTTTTCTAAACAATCAAAAATTAACTCAGAATAATTTTGTGAAATTTCTTGAATAAATGTTTGTTGATAATCTTTAAATTTAGTATCTGATAAAATACGATAAATACTCCTTTCTGCATCTACATTATTTAACACAAAACGGTTTAACTCTGAAATTGTTTTTATTAATATAGTATAGCGAGTATCAATTAATACATAACGACTATATGTTAAAACTGTTTGATATAATCCTAATTTCCATGCTATCCATAGTTGCCCAACAGTGATATAACGGATTTTTTGTGGGCAACGGGCGAGAATTTTTGGATAATGTTTTTCTTGTATTATTTGCATTAGAAGTCTGTACCTGATAAATCTCTTGTATATACTTTGCATAGTATATCAGAAATTTCATCAGTAATACGATTTGCAACAATGACTTCTGCTTGTTCTTTAAATGTTAATAAATCATTAACAATGGGGGAACCTAGAAAATTTTCTTGTTGTAGTGTTGGTTCATAAATAATAATCTGTATACCTTCTGCTTTAAGGTATTTAATAATATCCTGAATAGCAGAGTCTCGAAAATTATCTGAACCAGCTTTCATAATCAGCCGATAAATACCGACAACTTGTGGATTTTTCTCTAAAATCGCATTAGCAATAAATTTTTTGCGTGTTTTATTAGAGGAAACAACCGCTTGAATAAGATTTTGCGGTACATTTTTATAGTTTGCTAAAAGCTGTTGGGTATCTTTTGGTAAACAGTAACCACCATAGCCAAACGATGGATTGTTGTAGTGTGTGCCAATTCTTGGGTCTAGTCCAACACCATAAATAATTTGTTGTGTGTCTAAGCCATGAATACTAGCATAAGTGTCTAATTCATTAAAGTAAGCAACACGTAATGCTAGATAAGTATTGGCAAAGAGCTTAATTGCTTCGGCTTCAGTGTTATTCGTCAGTAAAGTTTCAACACCTTGTTTAATCGCACAACTTAATAAAATTTCTGCAAATTTTTTGGCTCGTTCACTTTGTTCACCAATAATAATTCGAGAAGGATAAAGATTGTCATAAAGAGCTTTACCTTCCCTCAAAAATTCTGGGGAAAAAATAATATTATCAACACCATATTTTTCTTTAATTTTTTCAGTAAAACCAACTGGCACCGTGGATTTGATGATAATTAAGGCTGATGGATTGATTGCTAATACATCTTCGATAACTTGTTCTACACTGCTGGTGTCAAAAAAGTTGGTTTTAGTATCGTAGTTGGTTGGTGTGGCAATAATAACATAGTCTGCATTTTTATAGGCAGTTTGTTTGTCTAAAGTGGCTGTCAGATTGAGTTCTTTTTCAGCAAGAAATTGGGAGATTTCTTTATCTTCAATGGGTGCTTGACGCTGATTGATTTTGGCAACTTTATTTTCATCGATATCCAATGCAATCACTGGATATTTTTGAGCTAATAGGACAGCATTTGATAAACCGACATAGCCGGTGCCTGTGATGGTGATGTTTGGCATAATAATATAACCTCCTAAGTTCTACCATACCTATCTTCAAACCGCACAATATCATCTTCCCCCAAATAACTCCCTACCTGCACTTCAATAAGTTCAAGTGGAATTTTGCCAGGATTTTCTAAAAAGTGTACCGCACCTAAAGGAATATAAACTGATTGATTTTCTGACAACAAGCTTTCTTTACCATCAACACTCACTTTTGCTGTACCAGAAACCACAATCCAATGTTCGGCACGATGATGGTGCATTTGCACTGATAATTTTTCATTGGGTTTGACTGTAATACGTTTTACCTGATAACGTTCACCATTATCAATAGAATCGTATTTACCCCATGGGCGATAAACTTCACGGTGTAACAGCGTTTCAGAGCGATTTTGCTTTTGTAATTGTTTGACTAATAATTTAACATCTTGGGCTTTGTCTTTATTGGTTACCAGTACAGCATCTTTGGTTTGTACAATAATACAATCTTCTACCCCTACTGTTGCTACCAATCCAGTTTCAGCCAAAATATAGTTGTTATAGCTATCAATACATAGCACATCACCGTTTTTACTATTGCCATCTTGGTCTTTATCAGAAACGTCCCACAAGGATGACCATGCCCCCACATCATTCCACCCTGCATCCATTGGTACAACTACCGCATCAGCAGTTTTTTCCATCACAGCATAATCAATAGATTCTTCTGGGCAGGTATGAAAGATTTTATCATTAATACGAATAAAATCTAAATCACTATCTAATTGCTCAGTTGCTTGCTGGCAAACATTATAAATATCTGGACGATGTATTTTTAATTCTTTTAAATAATTTTCTGCTTTAAAAGCAAACATACCGCTATTCCATAGATAACTACCACTATCTAAATAGCTTTGAGCAGTTTGTTGGTCAGGTTTTTCTACAAATTGATTGACGACAAGCCCTGTTTGTGCCAATTGTTCCCCACATTGAATATAGCCATACCCTGTTTCTGGTGAATGTGGCACAATACCAAAAGTTACCAATTTATTATTTTCAATATGCGATAAGGCTTGCTTAATTGAGGTTTGAAATGCTGGTGTATCTAAAATTACATGGTCAGCAGGTAATATCAATAAATCGGGATTTGCTCCATTTTTTGTGGTATAAAAGGAAGCCAAAGCAATGGCAGGAGCGGTATTTTTACCCACAGGCTCAAGGATAATATTATGATTTAACTGTCCAATTTGACGTAATTGTTCTGCTACAATAAAGCGATGATTTTCATTACAGATAACAATAGGTGTTAAGCAATCTAAGCCCTGCAAACGCTCAATGGTTGCTTGAAGCATGGTCTGATTACCATGCAATTTTTGAAATTGCTTAGGAAACAATTCTCGGGATAATGGCCATAAACGACTACCAGTGCCGCCTGCCATAATAATTGGTTGAAACATAAGTTATCCTATAAGTTGAATAATGATAGAATATTTTTCCACATATTTCGATAGGTATAATTTCTAATCCTATTCTGTTGTTTTATGCATAGCTGTTTGTATTCTTCAGGAGATAATGAAAGGATTTTTTCAATTCCTATTTGCCAATCATCAAATGTAATAAAACTATCGCCAAGAATTTTCTCAAAACCAATTACATCAGTGATTGTAGGTTGACCATAGGCAATATTTTTAAACATACGACATTGAAGATAATTATCTTCATTATGAAATATTGCACCTATAGAAAAAGATATTCGGCTTTCTCTAATATATTTAATATTTTCTTCAGTGGTAAGTTTTGTTTTTGAGATAAAGTCAATACCATTTTTTATTAACATATCTTTGATATATTCTATTTTAGCCATATTCCCATTTTTTAATCCTTGGGAATCTCCCCATATACTACCAATAAAATATGCTACATTTGAATTTGGATAAACAGGAGCTAAAAAATCATCATATTCTAAGTCACTTCCCCAAGGCTGAAGGATAACCTTACTTGTTTTATCACAGAAGATAAAATTATCTAACTCTTCAAACTCATAACCTAATGTTCTTAATTTTCTAAGGTGGCTATTTCTATATTCATATAATTTTACAACTTTATTTTTATCCATTGATGATACTTGTTGTTCCGATAGAAAATCTCCGGGGTGAAGAATATAATAGACATCCTTTCGGAAATTGTGACAGAGTGTTTTTTTACCTGCTTCTGTTAGATGTACATCAGGTATCATAATTAAATCATTTTTTTCAATGTATGAGTTGCTTTCTTCATTATCATCTACCCAAATATATTTTATATTCAGTTTATTAAGCATTTGGGCATATCCTAAATGAATAAATTGATGAGAGTGGAATCTATCTTTATAGCCCCACAATACAACTTTATTGAATTTATTTAGATTGGACAATAACATAATTTATTCCATATATTTCAAAATGATGTGTTAGATATCATCTTTATTGCTTTAAACCTATATTTCATTGATACATATTTGTGATATATTAGATATATCATAAAAATCAGATATATGTGCAATATCAAAAATCAGATAAGGATTATTATGTCTCTCTTGAAATCTAGCCACGCTATAATCTTGCAAGATATATGGCACAATATTTTTTTGAACCATCAATTCAGAAATTCGTACATCTTCATAGGAATATACACCTTCATCCAACTCTCTTTTGAATGTGTTTTCCATATTAAACACAACTGGCAAAGCATCTCTACGGATAAAATATCCATAACCACCTTTTGCGAAATCAAAAGGTGCAACATTATACTTATATGGCTTATCAAAAATAGGGCTACTACATTTACCATAATGCCATTTATTATTCATGCTGCTGCCTTTTTTGTGTACTGCTCCGCCAGCGAATTGACACCCTCTTAATTGTGGTAACAGCTTATTAACCAAAATATCTAAGTTTGGATAAGTATCATCATCAATTTTATAGACATAATCGCAATCAAAATGTTGGTAAATAAATTTATATCCCAATGCAAGTTTTAATAATAACGACTCATAATCATCTCGACATGGAACATATAATGTATCGCCAATAACTTGAGCATATTCAAGCTCAGGCTCACCAACCAAGAACACGTATCTAAACCCATATTTAGCTAATTGAGATGCCCACGTTTTACGCACAGCATCTGTTTTATGAGCGTATTTTTTACATGTTGGTATTAAAAATACTACATCACTAGGAATCACATGGTTTAACTGCTCTTTTGGCTTCTCGACAATTCGAAACTCTCTCGGATTTAACGGATTATTCGTAGATTGAGTCATCCAATATTTATCCAATTTCTGGCGGTTCAAGCTATCCTGTACCACACGGATATGATTGCTTTCTTGAGCCTTTCTATTTTGAATAGAGGTATTTTTACCATGCCAACGATAACTATATTCCACTTTGTGAATATGTTTAATATTCGCTTTCTCATTAATTTTAAGCCATAGATCGAGATCTACTGCATTTTTAATCTGTTCGTTGCAAGGTTCAATACGGTTCCATACTCGTTTTCTAAACATACGAAAATGCGTCGCAATCATACCTGTGGCGAGCCATTCACGCTCAAATTCACCACCACACCAACCATCACGAATATAGTTACCTTGTTTATCAATGTAGTCGCAATCTGTATATACAGCATCAATACTGTAATCTTTATCCAATATTTCAACACAACTTCTTACCGCTGTTGGTTTTAATACATCATCAGAATCCAGCTGCGCAATATACATACCTCGGCACATATTGATAGCAGTATTGGTCGCTGCACCAATACCTTTATTTCTCTGAGTCACCCAACGAACTTTAGGGTTGTTAGCATAATGTTTTTTTAATAATGCCAACGTATTATCTGTTGATCCATCATTACAAATACATACTTCTAAATCAGCAAAATTCTGATTGAGACAACTTTCGACTGCAGGAATAATATAATTACTTGCATTATATGCTGGGATATAGATGGAAACTTTTGGCACTTCAAACACTGCTCCAGTTTCATATTTTCGAACAGTTGGGGCAGGACATTTGCTAGAAAATAATTTTTTAGTTATCTCATGCCCATGCTTTCTAAAACTCTTACCATTAATTTTAGAAACCTGTTTCAATGGCTCTTGATGTAACGACACAATGTTCATCAATGGGATAAAATACGCACCTGCATTATATAATCTATAAGCAAACTCACTATCCTCACATCCCCAATTGACAAAATCCTCGTCCATCAAACCTGCTTTAGCTTGTAACCTTCTTGAAAATGCTAAATTACCTCCAGCGCCTTTAGTAAAAGGATAAAAATCCCTTCTTAAAAAATCTGTTTTTCGATAACTGTCAAAACGCCAGTCAATAACCCCTCCAGCTTCATCATTATCTGGCACAATATTCGGTAAACTAGTTACTATTTCAATATTTTTCAAAATTTGATCATCTGAAATATCGCTAACATCCACATATCTGCGATGACCAATCAATACACACTCATCAGACACATGCAAAATTTTCATATATGTTTCAATATCTGTAGGGCATGGCAAAATATCCGCATCCATAAATATTAAACAATCATGCTTCGCGAGTTTTAACCCTAAATTTCTTGCTGCAGCAACTCTAAACCCAATATCTGCTTGTCGAGCATAAAACAAATTTAATTTATTTTCATACTTTTTGATGATACTAAAAATCTCATCATTACTTCCATCATCCACCACAATAACCTCTATCAAATGTTTTGGGTAGGTCTGATGGGTCAATGCAGCCAACGTATTTGCCAAAATTTGATACCTGTTATATACAGGAATAATAACAGAAACCTTTTTAGTGTATTCATTAACTAAAGAAGCTTTTTCTAGAATAAAATTATAATTATTTCCATCATTTAATAATGGGGATAAACTGAAATTTTTAATTAAGGTGGGATTAACCCCTCTTTTTCTTGGAATTTCGGGGTTAATAACTTTAGGTTGAGATAGATATATCCTATTGGCTGTTTCAAACTCTCCAAGCTCAACAGCTGCCTGCTCTCCCACATAATAGGCTTTACGATATTCTTTATCCAAAGAAATAGATTTCATTGCTTTTTCTAAAGCCTCTTTAAATCTACCATGAATAATATCTTGTTCGGCAGCTTGAACCAATGTCTCCACATTGCTTACATTATTGTAATTCAAAACAGATGATGGCTGATTATCCAACTTCTGAACTGGGAGTTGATTTTTCTTATTTCTATATTTTTCCAATAATCCCACATCACCTTGCTCTTTTGCTGCTTTTTCACCAATTTCATATATCTTACGGTAGTCTTTGTTTAAAGAAATAGCAACATTTACTTTATGTAAACAATCTTTCAAACGACCATCGATTAAATCTAATTCTGCAAGCTCTACTAGACTAATATAATCTGTACGTTTGCTATCTTCATATTTTTTAGAAAAAATTGCTCTGTATTTTGCTGTGTTGGCTGTAGAGTAAATTGGCTGCACATTTTCTTCAACATGTTTAACAGCATTATCGTCTTTCTCCGAATAGGATATAAGCTTTTCTTGGCATTTTTTAAGATTATATGAAACTATTTCATAGCCATAAATACTTTGTAGCTCCAAGTAAGCCTCATAAGCCTCTTGGAATTTACCCTGATTGTATAATTCTTTTGCTTTTACAAAACTCACCATAACCCACCTACCTATAATTATCTATTTTTTAAACCCAACAATCTCTTTACCCATTTTTACAGGCAAATCCCAAATACTCTTTGGTGACTTCACACTATCCACCAAAGTTTTACCTAATTTATAAGATAAATGCTTTTTCACCTTTTCTGCCTCATAAGCATCTTGATACTCTTCAATTGGTGGCAATTCTTCTTGATTAACATGAGTTTTTTGAAACGCTCGATACTCTTGCACCAAAGCAAATGGTAATTTCGCCAAATCTTTTGTCGATTTTGAATGGCTAACCATTGTTGCTCCCAATCGATATGGCAAATCTTGCTTTACCCTATCTGCCGCCCCATAATAAATAGGCTTAGCAGATTGAATAGACTTTGTTTGACCAGCTTTTAGCCTCTGATTTTCTAAATAATACTTTTCAAGCTCTTCTTGCACTTGATGTAATTGAGCAATTAACAATTCATTTTCTTGTTGAGTATTTGCAGAGATTTGTTGATTTTGTTGAGCTTTTTGCAATTCAGCCTGCAACTCTTTTAATTTAAATTGAGCTTGCTCAGCTTGTTTTTTCTGTTGATTGATATCC